>CATAWQ010000064.1 GCA_949500635.1 uncultured Mycoplasmatota bacterium | reverse complement strand
TGGAGATACTAAATTACAATTAATTCTATTATAATGTGCAGGATTTGTTGAACAAATAGTATAGTCTAATGAATTAATAATCATTTAAAAATAATTCAAATATTTTTAGTAGGCATTGTGATAATGATTTTTTGAGCTTTGATATGTATTGCAAACATAGCTTGAGGATTCATTATTGTTTTATACTCATTCCATAGATATCTTTTATCAAACATTCCTGCAGGAGATTCTTTAATCAATTCATTAAAATCATCTTCACCAATTCCAGGAAACAAAATCATATCAGATAACGTTCTTTTAATGTCTTTAGGAATCGATTTTACTGTTTGAACGCATATAATAACGTTAATATTGAAATGACGTAATTTCTTTAATAATCGACACATTTCAGTCTCTTTTGAACGTAATAATGGATGATTAGCAAAGTCATCTAAAACCAATAAACATCTATGTGGATATGTTTTCCAGTCATATTTTATCAATTTATCAGTAATATACTTAATTTGTTTTTCTTTAACATTCTTAACATTATTATTCAGTCTATGTTTATCAAATAAACGTGATAATTCTTCATTAGGTTCTTTACATCCATTATTAATAAATTGAATTATTGAATTATATTTCAATATTCTTCTCATATATTTATTCAACCAAAACAACAAATCAGAATCTTTAACACAAACTAATTTACTCTTTTTAATTAATTGTTTATAAGTTTCTACAGTTTTATCAAATTTTGCAGATGTTGAACAAATTACAACTAATTCATAAAAAGGTTCATGAGGGTCTAAAACCTCTTGTTTTGCAATACTTTTCAAATAATTATATGATTTTCCACTTCCCATAGATGCAATCATAGCACAAATACCATTCTGAGCATAAGGAAATTTTTCATGAATTGGTTTAATTAATGCAGCTTCTAATTCTTTTCTATTTTTCTGACTAATCTTATCAAAACTTTTATCAATTTCATCAAAAGCTTTATCAATTCTATTTTTTGTCATTTTCTATTTAAGTTTTTTGTAAATGAACGCTTTCAAAGATTATTTAATAACTGAATATAAAGATAAGGCACAAGGATTTGTAGCAACTGAATTTAAATTTACTCACTCAACTAACATAAAATTAGATAAAACTAGTAATAAACATCTTAAAATAGACATTATCAAAGTAACTTTAAAACTATTCGATAAAGACTTAAATCAATTACATACAGCATCAATTTCATTTGAAAACAATGTAATTCCTAAAAATAAAGCAAAACAGTTAATAAATATATCTCCTAAAGAGTTAGAAAATAAATTTGGATTCGCTAAACATGAAATTTGTAATGAAATTTATAAAGAATTGAAAGAAAAATTAGATGAAATTCAATTAAAATTAGATAATTTATCACAATATTCAGGTATTAAATCAATTATACCAAATGAATTCAAAGGTGAAATTATTAATGTTTTAGATACTCAAGAAGAACAAAAACCTAAAAATTCTCAAAAGTTTGAAATGTAAGTTATTTTTTTGTTATTTCATTAACTTTTTAAAACCCTAACGGAGTATTACCGCCTTAATAGTTTTCAGTCACTTCAACCCTCTAAAATGAACATTTTCAATAACTTTTTAAACTCTTGCGAAGCCTTACCCCCTTAATAGTTTTTCAAATATTTTCTTTTTCATGCTTTGCTCAAATAATAAATGTATCTCATCATCATATCCCTAAAGAGGTCCAAATTCTTCATGGAAAGGAGCGAAGCTATGCTGAGCGGATTTCAATTGTGTGTGTGTACTTTGTTATATATTCTTCGAATTTTTGATTTATAGCAGAACTTAGAATTACAT
>CATAWQ010000063.1 GCA_949500635.1 uncultured Mycoplasmatota bacterium | reverse complement strand
TTAGTCTTTTGTGTTTTTGCAATGAGATCATCCTTAAAGAAAACCCATTGTGAAGATCGACAATACTCGAAAAAGAACCAACTTTCATCACCAGTAATGACATCACTGAAATGAGTTCGTTTCTCATTTTTCAGGATTGTTAGCATTGATTATGCGTTTTCAACTTGAATTTGCTTTTGCTCTATAGACAAATGATGAAGATCTCATCTTGTATGAAAAGTTTTGTATTCAAGATATTTGACAAATCTATCTATAATAGTGTTTGGATATAATCCTGGCAATTTGCCTTGCTGATAGGAATGGCTTTTGTTCTATCATGCGCTTAACATCATTTGATATTCCTTCATCAATTGGTTTTTCACGAGGAAGCTCTTCATGAAGGTTTATTCTCCTCAATATGATTTGGCGTATCCAATAAGTCACCGAGCCAATTTTATAGCTGAGCCATATGTTTCGGTAAGTTTTTCTTATTTCTTATTTGCGGGCATTTCTCCGCAATGCAAAAATGCAAATATTCATTGTTTTTTTAAATATAGCAAAAGTATTGATTGATAAAGGAATAACAAATGCCGTTTTAGCAATAGTACAATTATTATTTAACAAAAAATTGAATTAATGGCTTGAGTACCATGTTGTAGAAAATGAACAATAAAATATTTTGATTTTATCATGATGAATTTTTCATATAAATAATATTTAAAACATCTTTATATTTTATTCATAGTTTGTTAAATTATAATCTAGTATTTCTGGATCAAAATCGCAAAGATTCATGAAAAATGATTTGGATGAATCTTTTTTTTCAAATGCCCAACTTTTCCTGCTTCAAATAAAAGTTTCGTTGGCACAATAGACTATTAAATTTTGTATCAAAGTATACTTAATAAATAGCATTATTAAAATAATTATTAAAATAATTGTAATCAATTTGATAAATATAAAAAATCAAAAAAACAAATTTTACATGAAAAAATGTACGTTTATTTTTTTCGCATTGTAAAAAATATGTTTTATTAAAATATCTTCTAAAATATGTAATATTAAAGATGCAAGAACAATGAAGGCTGATATTAAGTATGTTTGTGAAAACTTGCACTTCTTTGATTCTTTAATAAATTTCTCATGTAAGATTTCACAACTTCCTGCGAAGATAAGTCTGACAGAACAACATACAGCAAATGTATACAGAAATTACATACAAGTATTACACTTTAAATAGACTAAAGTGGAAGAGAGATGTATTAAATGAAGTAGAACAGAATGAGGATAAGGCTTTGACAGATACTGATTATATTTCATTCAAAGCTAATATAAAAAAGATCCCTGGATGCAGCCTAAAAGATATAGAATTCGAATTTTGTAACAACTGTTCAACTGGATGTAAAAATACAAATTTCATGAATCAGTACCAAAGCAAATGAATCATGATTCATTTAATCATTCAGAGGTTGTTAAGATGAACAACATTTAAAACTTATTCTTTAATGAATTGTGAAGATTGGTCATCTTGTTAATGCGTTTTCAAGTTTTTTATTAATGTCTGTTAATTGGTAGATTTGCTCTTTGAATTCTTCAATGAATGCATCGATGTTATTGAATCCAAAATCATAAAGCAATTACTTATTTTATTATATTAAATTTTGAATACGAATAAGCGGTTGTACAAAAACATAGATTATTAGAAATTATATATTATGTAAACATTTGAATTACTCTCAAATTTTGGCAAAACCTCTGAGAAGTAGTTTACTATCACATATTTCTTGATATTTTGCTTTTATGTTGAATTTACTTGAAGAATTGGGTAAATATCCATTTATTTATAATATTGATTTATATAAAATAATTAAAAAAAGTTCAAAATACATGAGAAAAGT
>CATAWQ010000062.1 GCA_949500635.1 uncultured Mycoplasmatota bacterium | reverse complement strand
CAATTTTATTTTGTCATTCTTTTTTGTTTTTTGGATTAATTTCTACTTCACCTGTTTTACCATCAATTGCTATATAACAATTTTGATCTACACTACTTGTAATAGATTTTAATCCCAAAACTGCAGGAATTTCCATAGTTCTAGCCATAATAGCAGCATGCGAAGTTCTTCCGCCAATATCTGTAACAAAACCTTTAATATAATCTTTATTTAATAGTGCAGTTTCGCTTGGTGTTAAATCATGAGCAACAATAATTGATTCCCTATCAATATTTAAAATATCAGGTAGTTCAACACCTAGCAAATTACTTAACATTCTATTTTTAACATCAACAACATCAGCTGCACGTTCTTTAAAATATGGATCATCCATAGAAGCAAAAGTGTCGTGATATTTGTCAAATACATTAGCAGTTATATATTCAATGTTATGTTTTTGTTCTTTTACAGTAGTTTCTACTTCATTAGCTATTTCTGGATCGGTAATAATTTGAATGTGAGCATCAAAAATTTCTGCTTTCTCTGCACCTAATTTCTTAGTTGCAATAGTTTTAACTTTCTTTAATTGATTAACAGATTTTTCCAATGCCTTCTTAAATTTAATAAATTCTGTTTTAGGATCATTAATCTTTTTTTGTTTAATATCGAACTTTGGAGCTTTTAAAATGTATGCTTTAGCATATGCAACACCAGCACTAGCTCCTGTACCTTTAAATTTTTTCATGATTGAATTAATATAAATATTATTAGTTATTATAATAATTTTAAATATCAATAGCATATGATTAGTGACCAATTAAATAGAACTTCTGTAAGAAATTATTTACCTAAAAGAATCGAAAAATCAAAAATTAATATATTAAAAAAAATAATAAATGCTAGTCCAACTGCAAAAAATTTTCAGTGTTTTAGTGCAATTTTTATTACTGACAAAATCACTAAAGAAAAAATATCAAGAATAAACTGAAATCAAAAACACATTATTGAAGCTCCCTTAGTTATCTTATTTTGTGCAGACAACAACAGGATTGATATGTGCACTAAGAAAACTACGCATACTAATGAAGAATATATTTGAGCAGTGGTTGATGCTGCAATTGCAGCAACCAATACTGTAAATGCTGCTATTGAATTAGGATTAGGTACTTGCTATCTTGGTGGAATTAGATTTCAAGCTGATACCATTGCTAAAACACTTAATTTAAATGGATGTATTACTCCTGTTCTTGGATTATGTGTTGGTTATTCTAGTAAGGTTATCATAAAACGTCCTAAAATAAATAAATGTTATGATAGCAAATACAGTTTGACTAAAGTTAAACAAGAAATGAAACTGTATGATCAACTAATGCATAAATACTATAAAAAAGTATTCAAAAAAGATTACACTTTTACTATTGTAAATAAAAAGTCAATTGATAATTTTGACACAATAAGAAATAAAAGAATCTTAAAAAATCAATTTAAAATTAAATAAATAATTGATGAATGTTCATAAAATAAATTAGTTAATCATTAATAGTGAGTTTACTGCTACTTCTGAAAATTCTATAAATTTTATTTATATGAACAAAGAATCAGAATAGATTAATTTATTTAGATTTTACTATTTCTTTAAGCATGTTAAATATGGTGTTTTATTTATGTTTAGATAGTTTCTTTTAATTAGGACCAGGTATTAGGCAACCCACCATTAAATAAATATTGAAGCAATGCACTACTATTATGTTGATCATCTTTTGGATTTGTTACAGTAACTGTTCCACCAGTTGGACAAACACCAGAAAATGAATTCGAACCTAAAGTAGTTCCACCTTGTCAAGCATCTCATGTAATACTGCTTAAGTTTGAAGTATCTAAAAAAGCATTAGCACCAATTTTTGTTAAACTACTTGGGAAAATTATAAAACTTAATGCTGAACATCTACGAAAAGCAAAATCATTAATTGATGATAAATCAATACAATTTGATAAATCAACTGAAGTTAATGAA
>CATAWQ010000061.1 GCA_949500635.1 uncultured Mycoplasmatota bacterium | reverse complement strand
ATCCTCAATACAATCAAGGAGCTAAGAATAAGAATGTAAATTCTAATGGTTCAGTGATTCCAGTTAAGAAACTTGTTAAAGCGGCAGAAAGAATAATTGAGCTAGCTACCTTACGATTATTACCTTTAGGTATAGTTAATACCATTGCAGCTGCTGCAGCTGGTAAAGCAAACATCATTATTGAATATCTACCAGACATGTATTGACCAGCAAACACACCTTTTAATCCTGTTTTCAAAGATAAATTATCAAATGTTAATCTAATTAACGAAGCGGCATCTGGTGTTGGATTAGCAGAATCAGCAACTCAAATTTGCTTTCCAGCAATATTTTGAAAAAACATTCAAATCTGTTGATCGCCCTGAACAGAGGTTGTTGTGCTTGGAACATTATAGCCTAATAGTCTACATAATTCAGCTCAAGTATAGTTTGAATAATTAACACCATCAAGACTAATGAAAGAATGACCATCAAATATAAAATTAGCAGTTAAGTCTACTTGTCCACCAACTGCTGTATATCATAATGGTGTATAGAATGCATGATGCAATCCAAATGGACCAAGTGAACGAGAAATAAAATCATTTAAGAAAGCATTAACACCACCATATCCAGATAAAGATCCTAATCCTTGTCCAAAATAAAATAACCCTAAACCCACACCTGGTCATACTAAAGAAAATAAAATTGATAGTGGAATCATTACTATGAAAGTAATAATCGGAATGAATCTTATTCCAGAAAAAAATCCAATAATTTGAGGAAGTTGAATATTTTTAAATTTATTGTATAAAAATGCTACAACAAATCCAACGGTTAATCCACCAAATACTGATGTGCATAACGATTTAATACCAACATTTGAAGTGAATATAGCATTAAACATCGTTATCCCTTTATCACCTTCAAATGTATAAAACAAGAATCTATATCAGTCAACTATCACTTTACCATCAGCATCTGTGTGTGTTTTTGTAATAATAAATGCACTTTGTAATGCACAAAATACAATTCAACCCACAAATGAAGATAAACCAGCAACACCAATGTCCCCTGTAAATGTAATAGCAATTGCAATAGCAAATAATACAGCTAAGTTATCAAAAATAACTTGTGCCGGAGCTTTGATTACCATTCCTAAAATATTACCAAAACTTCCACTTGGACAATTAGTTACAATTGCTGAACCAATACCAAGAAATAATCCAGCAATTGGTAACATAGCAATTGGTAGCATTAAACCACGAGAAAGTTTAGCAATTATTTCTCTTGCTCCACCACCTGTAGATTCTTTGTTTTTTTTCTTTTTAAAAATATTAAATTTAACTTTCATAATTTTTTTATATTATTACTTATATTTGTTGATAATAGATAAATATTTTTTAACAATTTCTAGTGGTCTAGTTATAGCAGAACCAACAACTACTGCATGAATATCAGTTTCAATTAATGCATCAGCAGCAGTTTCAGGATCTCAAACCCCTCCTTCTAAAATAACTTTTGCTTTAACATTTTTTGTGCATCATTTAATAAATTCAAAATTATTTTCCAAATTATCTTTTCCTTGCGTTTCAGTAGTGTATCCTCTTAAGGTTGTACCAATAATATCAAACCCTAGTTTGTCAGCGTTCAAAACATCTTCTTTACAAGAGCAATCTGCCATAATGATTTGCTTGGGATGTTTTGTCCTAATAAATTTTACAATTTCTTCTAAAGATTCTTTTGGTCTTTGTCTAAGAGTTGCATCTAGAGCAATAACCTCAAGTTTAAGTCTAAGAAGTTTTTTTACCTCTTTGATAGTTGGAGTAATAAAAACTTCTGAATTTTCATATTTTTTCTTAATTATTCCAATAATAGGAATATTTAATTTATTTTTTTTAATAAATTTTTTAATTGATTTAATATGAGGAACTTGACTTAGACGTAAACTTGTCGCTCCACCTTCAATACAGGCTTTAGCCATTAAAGTAATTGTTTTTACATTATTTAACGGTTCTTTGTCAACAGCTTGACAAGAAACAATCAATGTTTTTTTTGTGTGTTTAAAATAATTCATAAATGTTTTTTTAGTTTATTATTTATTATATATTTTTAATATATTAATTAATAAATAATAAAAACAAAGT
>CATAWQ010000060.1 GCA_949500635.1 uncultured Mycoplasmatota bacterium | reverse complement strand
TATTAAAAATGCTCCTAAAAAATTATTGCCTTCAAAGAAATTATTAAATACAGCTATTAAAACAGCTAATCAAATGAAGCTAAAATTCCATGTTGGTCAAATAGCATCAGAAGATGCATTTTATAATGCATATTCAATTAAAGAAGCAATGAAACGTAACAATAATTCAATTGCTGTTGAAATGGAGGCATATGCTTTATATGCTAATGCACAATACTTAAACAAAAATGCTTTAACTATTTTAACTTGTAGTGATTCTTTCTTCTCTAAAAAACAAATGACTTCTAAAGAAAGACAAGAATCAACCAAAACTATGATTAAATTAGCACTTAATACAGCAATTAATTTAAAATAATAATATTATGAAATACAACAGATATATTGATCATACATTATTAAAGTCTGATGCTTCAATAAAGGAAATTGAAAATCTTTGTAAAGAAGCACTTAAATACAAGTTTTTTTCAGTTTGTGTGAACCCATGTATGATTCCAACATGCAAGAAAGTTTTAAAGAATTCAAAAGATGTAAAGATTTGTACAGTTATTGGTTTTCCTTTAGGACAAATGACTACAGAAGCGAAAGTGTTTGAAACAAAGGATGCTATTAAAAAAGGCGCTAAAGAAATTGATATGGTACTAAATATATCTCAATTAAAAGCAAAAAACTTTAGATATGTTGTTAATGAAATTAACAAAATAAAACAAGTTTGTGGCAAATTAATTCTTAAGGTTATTATTGAAACTTGTTTATTAACAGATGAACAGAAAATTGATGCATGTAAATGCATTAATAAATCAAAGGCTGATTTTATAAAAACATCAACTGGTTTTTCAACAGCAGGCGCTAATGCCCATGATGTTAAATTATTAAGAAAATATACAAGTAAAAATAAAAAGGTAAAGGCAGCGGGTGGAGTAAGAACTCATGATGACTTAGTTCATTTTATTAAATTAGGAGCAGACAGAATTGGAACAAGTAGAGGAGTAGAATTAATTAAATAATGAGTTTTCTTGACATTATTGAAAAGCAGAGAACTAAAAAAAAATTAACCAAAGAAGAAGTAGAATTTGCTATTAATGAATATGTAAATGGTAACATTCTAGATTATCAATTTGCTGCTTTTATTATGGCTATCAATATTAATAATATTGGGCTACAACAAACATATTGACTAACTAATTCAATGTTACACTCCGGTAATATTGTTAATCTTTCATCAGTTAAAGGAATAAAAATTGATAAGCATTCTACTGGTGGAGTTGGTGATAAAGTATCTGTTATTATTTGTCCTATTTTAGCTGCATGTGGATTAAAAGTAGCTAAGATGTCTGGTCCTGGATTGGGACACACAGGTGGTACAATTGATAAATTAAATTCAATTGGAGTTAATACAAATTTAACATTAAAACAATGCAGAAAAATTCTTAAAGATAATGGAATTTTTATTGCCAGTCAAACTGATGATATTGTTCCAGCAGATAAAAAAATTTATGCTTTAAGAAATGCTACCAGCACTGTTGACTCATTGCCTTTAATCGCTTCTTCTATTGCTTCTAAAAAAGTAGCGATCGGAACTGATTACATCTTTATTGATGTAAAGGTTGGTGATGGTGGTTTTTGTGAAACCCATAATAAAGCATTTAAATTAGGTAAAATCTTAATTTGAATCTTTAAAAAATTTGATAGAAAATGTATTGTTCACATCACTAATATGAACCAACCTTTAGGTCGTTCAATCGGTAACTGCATTGAAATGAAAACTACCATTGAATTTCTTGAAGGAAAGCCAGAATCAAAAGATGTTAAAGAATTAATTTACAAATTCTCAAGCGATGTTTTAGTGGCAACAAAAATTTGTAATAATAAAAAGCAAGCTTATCAAAAGATTGATGAAGTGATTAATTCAAAAAAAGCATTAAAAGTTTTCAAGAATTGAATATCTTCTCAACATGCAAACGCTAATGAAGTTTGTAAAAATAAATTCTTTAAACCTAAATTTAAATTAGAGATAAAAGCCGATAAAACAGGTTATATTAAATATAAATCTGCTAGAGAAGTAGGAATGGTATCATTCTTGTTAGGTTCTGGAAGACAAACAAAAGGAGCACCGATTGATTTTCAAGCAGGAATTTATTTAAATAAGATAATCAATGAAAAAGTTAATAAAGGGGAAACAATTGCAACTCTTTATTCTTCTAAAAAAATTAATTCATTATTAATTGAAAAATTTAAAAAGA
>CATAWQ010000059.1 GCA_949500635.1 uncultured Mycoplasmatota bacterium | reverse complement strand
CAGCTCATGAAGCTCTATAAAAAATTTCATCAACTTGTTCTTGAGTAAAAGTTGCAAACTCTTTTTGAGCTTTACGAACTGATTCTATTATTTTTTTAACATCAGACATAAGTATTAATATAAAATATTATATTAATATATCGTTCATTTGTAAAATAAAACACACCCGTAAGTGTGCTTTATCACTAAATTTTAAAAAATTATTTAGTTTCAGTTATAGAAGTAACTGGCTTTACTTCTCTTGTAAATTTCTTGTGAGAAATAAAAGATTGATCTTGTTTTTTCTTTGCTACTTCTGGAAGAATAATTTCTTCATCTTTTTTACCAACAATTAATTGAGGTTCATTTAAAGCCTCACAAATAGCATCATTTAGAATTGTTAATATTAAATATACAGTTCTAATTGATGTTGTGTTAGCTGGAATAATAAAATCAACTAATTCTGGGTTAGCATTAGTGTTTGCAATAGCAACTACTGGAATTTTTAATTTACGTGCTTCTTCAACAGCATTATGTTCTACAACCGGATCACACACAACAATTGCTTGTGGTAAACCACGCATTGTTCTGATACCACTTAAGAACTTAGACATTTTATCTGCTTCTTTTGACATTATTAATTGCTCTTTTTTAGAGTAACGTTTAATTTCGCCTGACATTTGAAGAGAAATTAAATTGTTTAATTTATCAATTGACTTAGAAATAGTCTTAAAGTTAGTTAAAGTACCACCTAATCATCTTTGATTAATGTAGAATGATTTACTACGAGTAGCTTCGCTCTTTACTAAATTTTTAGTAAATTCACCTTTAGTACCAACAAATAAAATTCTTCCACCATCTTTAGTAATATCTCTTAGGAAATTATATGCACGGTCTAAGAAAATAGTTGTCTTTAATAAATCAATTATTTGATTTAATCCAGATTTATTCGGATAAATAAATGGTCTCATTTTAGGACTTCATCATTTAGCTGACATACCAATATGACAACCTGATTCCATTAATTTAGATGCAGAAATTAATTTTCTAATTCCTGCTTCTTTATTTGATTCAAAAAACGAATTAATTTTAGATTCAATTGATTTTTGTGTGACAAAAAAATCTTTTGAAGAATTTGCATTTAATTTCTTGTTCTCAGAAGCAGCCCTAGTAGGCTTCTTTAGTTTTTTAACTTCTGGTTTAGCTTTTACAGTTTTATTTATAACTGATTCATCTTTAATATTTGTCATCGTTAACCTTTCAAAATGTAAATTTATATATTATTAATCTTTTTTTAATTCACTAAATGGAGTTTCAATTTGTTGAGATCTACCAAAGAATTCAACTTCAACAGAAGCCATACCCTTTTCAAGATCAATATTTTTAATAGTACCAACCGTTCCGGCAAAAGCTCCAACAATAATTTGAACATTTTCACCAATTTTTAAATCAGTTGTGTAGACTGGTTTTTCAACAACTGGTTCAAGAGTTGTAGGTGTAGTTTCTAAGTTTTTTGGTTCTTCAACAACCGATTGTGAATTTGTATTAACATTATTAAATTCACTTATGGTAATTGGAATAGGCATTGCACCTTTTCCACTGCTTCCTACAAACCCCATAACACCATTAGTGTTACGAATTGTATATCAAATGTTTTTATCCATAATCATGTTAATGAAAATGTAACCTGGAAATTTATTTACCACTTTAGAACGAATTTTTTTATATTTACCATCTGGTGTGATTTCTCATTTTGTTGTTTTTGTGTTCTTCATTGATTTTGGCAATGAAGGATCATTCTTAGAAAAAACTTCTTCCTTTACAATAATACGCTTAAAAATTTTAATTTCTCTAACGTGATCTTCATATCCAAAGTTACGAATTTTTTCTATAAGAGTGTCTTTGATTGAGTCTTCTTTTCCAGCAATAGCTGTAATGATAAATCATTGATACAATAAATTTTGATCCATATTTTACTCCTATATTAATGCACTTATTTGATCAAATGCTAAAAAAATTACAACAAATAACGCAACAATAATAATTGTTATAAAAAAATCCTTAACAAGTTTAGACTTAGTAGGTCAAGTAATTCTTTTAAATTCTTTTCCTAAACCAAAGAATCATTTCTTCATAAGATATGAGAACTTCTTCTTAGGGTCCTTAGGCACATTATTATTTTTGATTTTTCTAGATTGATCCATAAAAATAACACATAAAACTAAGAATTATCTAGATTCCTTGTGTAAAGTTGTTTTTTTACACTTAG
>CATAWQ010000058.1 GCA_949500635.1 uncultured Mycoplasmatota bacterium | reverse complement strand
CGTCAGGAGGTGCTTCGGCAAAAGCCTTCACACCACCTGACCTTCACTCCGGCTAGGCAAAGTTAAGGCTAATTATCAAAATTATGATAACATTATTTCAATTGTTTTTAAATTCAATTAAATCAAGATCATATTCAGATTTATAAATCAATAACCTTATCGATTCCAACCGAATATATTCATGATTTTGTTTCATGATGAAGATATAAAACAAACATAATTAAAGAAAAAATTTTACATGATATAAACGAGCTATATTTTTGAACAATATATTGGAACTTCTTTAACATTCGGCTATATTGAATATGATTTAGCTGAAGTCATGAGCATTTGATATAGATGGTAAATAGAAACCAAAAATTAAATTCAATAATGTTTGGGACAGTCATTCTTTCAAAATTTATTCACCAATTGCAGAAGAGTGAATTTGCAAACATTATATTATTAACAAATAATCAAACAATCTTTTCCTGTCCATACTGAAAGAAATTTGAAAAGGAGTCGAGGTCTCACAGAAACAAAAATAAATTAAAATACCATCTAAATGATTTAGCATTTAAATATTCAGACATGAATCAAACCTAACAATAACTATATATAACTTTTTTTGAAAAAATCATCATCATCATTTATTAAAAGCTAACATATTATATATTAAAATGGTAAGTCATCTCTCAACTACAACAAATATATATTACTTTGACACATTTTATATAAATGCATATAAGATCGTCAAAAAAATCGATAATTTAAATAAGAAAATCTGAATTGAATTAAAAAAAAAAAAATTAAAATAAAAATAAAAATGAATTAAACTTTTATTCTAAGTTAACGTAAGTGTCAAATGTAAACCTCAGAATTACGTACGTTTGCACAGAACTTTTCGACTTTATTCAAATCAGTAAATTCTTTTTCTCAACAATAAACGTATTAGATTTGTAATAAACGTATTAGATTTGTGATGTATATTAATAAGTTATATTCGTTTATAAATATTGTTTTATTTAAATTATAAATCAAAGTACTTTATAATTAATTTTTTCATAAGTTTATTATATCAAAAAGTTTCTATCGTAAATAATTTTATTAACGTCATTATTATACATCACTTTAATAAATGAACAATTCTAATGAGCTCCACGAAATCTTTTCAAAAGAAGATAAAGCTTTCGAATTTATTTGTAATTCAGGCCTCTTATATGATAATGGAATCTGTGATGATTGTGGTGGCACATTCAATGTTTTTAAAGAAAATTCGACTTATTCTGGTTTTATTTTAAAATGCAATAATTGCCACAAAAAAAAGAGCATTTTTTATAAATCAATTTTTACAAAATCTAAAATCCCATTATCAAAAATATTACAGATAATTTATTGTTGGTCACAACAATATTCACGCAACCAAGCTGTTCATGAGACAGGATGCTCCCCAGACACTGTAACAAACTACTACCAGGCTTGCCGCCAAGCTTGTTATCAGTGGAGTTTAAGTGAACAACCGAAGATAGGCGGCCCTGGCATGACGGTCGAAATTGACGAAAGTCAGATGACAAAAAGAAAAAACAATGTTGGAAGAGTTACGAATGAACAATGGGTGTTCGGCGGAATCTGTCGTGAAACTAGGGAAAGGTTCGTTGTCCCTGTTCACGACAGAACTGCCGAAACACTGCTGCCCATTATTCAAACATTTATAGTAGAAGGAACCAATATAAACAGCGACTCATGGAGGTCTTACACAAAAATCGATCAATTAGATTCCAATTATACACATAATGTTGTTAACCACCATCAGAATTTTGTGGATCCCCAAACTGGAACTCATACACAGACGGTAGAGCGCATGTGGCGCGAAGTTAAAAGGGTGAAGCGCCGTTCCGAAGGGATCCACAATTCTGATGTTGACTTTCATCTCGCAGAATACTTATGGCGATGCCATTTTAAAGTTAGTAATCTCAATGCTTT
Source organism: uncultured Mycoplasmatota bacterium (assembly GCA_949500635.1). Classification (GTDB taxonomy): domain Bacteria; phylum Bacillota_I; class Bacilli_A; order Mycoplasmatales; family Mycoplasmoidaceae; genus Malacoplasma_A. The sequence goes on along the minus strand of CATAWQ010000058.1, from coordinate 290 downwards.
TCAAATGGCAATCAAATTGATTGCCGAAACTTACTACTACTAAAAAATTATTTCAATAATTATTTTTTATTTAATGATATTATAATAAAAATAATAAAAATAAATTGAGTATTTATTCATAATTTACGTAAATCAAATAAAAGTTGTATAAACTTCCAATAAGTATATCAAATTATTTTGATGGTATATTAAATCTCACTCAGATTGAAAGTGTGATGATATATAAACATTTTTACATTATTAAACACTTATTTAAACTGTTTCTTTTGTAATGAAGATTGATTAATCTG
>CATAWQ010000057.1 GCA_949500635.1 uncultured Mycoplasmatota bacterium | reverse complement strand
GTGCACACCATTATTTTATCATTGGTGTTGCACTTTTAATTGCAATTTGGGAAAGACATTCCAGGTGGATGTCTTTTTTTATTTATAATTTAGTTTATGTTATCGAAGAGCGAAGCAAGACAGAAGAAATTATTCTTAGATACACCGATTTTAAAAACAATATTAGTTGTTGCATTACCTTCTATTGTTGTCGCATTAATGTCTAGTTTATATGCATTCATTGATCAACTAATGATGGTTAAATTCATTCCTAGTGTATTAACTAACAATGAAATGTTTGGTCATGATTATTTAACATATATTAATGCCAGAATTGGTAACGAGAACTTTATTTCATTAATTGATGTTACCTCGGTAGTGCGTACTGCTATTGCTTATAGCGCTCCAATTACTGTAGTAATTAATGCTGCTAGTTTATTAATTGCTAATGGAACAGCAGTAAACTTTTCTAGATCAAGTGGATCTATTAATAAGGATTTAAGTAAAAAAAGTTGAGCATTAGGGTTTTATATGAATCTAATATTCTCTATTATCATTACTCTTTTATTGCTTATATTAGTGGATATTTGAATGAAATTTGAATCAGGCAATTCATTACAAGATTCAATTGACAAATTACCTACTACCTTAAGTGAATCTGAAAGAAATGCAGTAATTAGTGTTTACACAACCGCCTTTAACCAAATACATAAATTTTCTATTCAATATTCATACATTATTTCTGCTGGTACCATTTTTTCGATGTACACTTCATTCTTATCTTTATTAATAATTTCTGAGGGCAAGCAAACAATTGTTACATGTGGGGCTATTTTATGTAATTTACTAAATATCTTGCTAGATTACTTATTTATTTATTTTGGGAAGTTAGCTATGATTGGAGGAGCGATTGCTACAGTAATTGGTTGAGGACTAAATGCAGGAATATATTTTTGATATCTTTACTGTTTAGATACTAAAGATTTAACTCAAATCCATTATCAAGATTTAAAACACTTCTATTTTACTAAACAATTATCATGATCTATCTTTTCTTCTGGGTTGCCATCTTTATTTAGAAATGTATCAATTGCAATTGCTACTACATTTCAATTAGGATTATTAGGTCAAATTACCGGAATCTTAGGAGACGGTTTAACTAATAGTAGTTTTCAAGATATCTATGGAGCAGTTAATCCAATTTTCAATTTATTCTTTACAGCCGAATTAGGAATTATTCAAGGCTCAAGAATAGTTTGCTCATACACTTATGGAGCAAAAAATCTTGAACGATTTAAAAAAACCTATTGGTATGCAATGTTTATTGGATTTGCTTATGGATGAATTATGGTAATCTTGCTATATTTTGCATTATCTACCCCGTTATTATCAATTTTTAATATTACTAATGGTGATCCAATGAAATTTTATTATGCAAAAGAGATCTTATTAATTTCTACATTACAAATGCCTGTATTTGCATTTGCTATAGGAGGAATGATGATGTTTCAATCTACCGGTAAATGAATTCAAGCTTCTGCTTGTGGATTAATGCAAGGAGTTTTTTGCAATTTTACTATTTCATTTTTAATGCAATATTTCGCTAAGCATTATGATAATATTCATGTTTTTTTGTGAAATCCATTTGTTGTGTTGGCAGTTGCATCATTAACCGTCTTTGTTTGAAGCATTACATACTGTCAATTAAAGTTTAAAAAACTTTAATTTTTCAATATTTTGTTGAAAAAAAAAAAAAAAAGGGACTATAATACCACTCAATAGGAGAAAAATATGAATAAAAAATTATTAAAATCAATTGCAAGTATTACTTGCGGATTAGGAATTGCTACAACAATTCCGTTTCTAACCACAAGTTGTGGGTCATCGTCTGCTAAAACAAATATTTTACCAGATAAAGTTTATAAGTACGATCCAAACGATTCTACAATTTTAACAGGTTTTACAAATGAATTTTTGGCTAATCCCAATGCATACAAACAATATAACACTATGGAAATTCCTGCTAGTGTAACAAGTATTAACGAATCTGCTTTTTGTCCAAACAATAATACAACAATTCCAGACTTTATTAACAAATTAACTTTTGCTGAAAATTCTAGTTGCTTGAAAATTAATCGCTACGCTTTTACTGGTGCTATTAGCTTGAAATCAGTATCTTTACCGGAAAAAATTACTATGTTGGGTGATTATACTTTTGATGCTTGTTCTTCATTAACTTCAGTTGATTTATCAAATTGTATTGATTTATCATCAATT
>CATAWQ010000056.1 GCA_949500635.1 uncultured Mycoplasmatota bacterium | reverse complement strand
ATTATGACAAAGAAATTATTTAAAGTATTAGCATCAACATTAATGTGTACAACACCAATTATTCCAGTAATAAATTGTATGAACCAAAATTCACGTAATTTAGGATTGGAAAAATATGCTGTTCACAAAAACGAAGTAACTGAATCAAAATATTTTACATTTAATGCAGTTAAAGCAGGTGAAGATGACTCAATAGTATCGCTTACTCAATTAAATGATCATATTGCAGCAATTGAAGATAAAGCTCAATATGAATTATATGCTGCAGGTTATACTGAAGAAACAGTTTATCCTATTGTTGGTCAACTAAAAGCAAATATTAACGAAGAAATTCAAAAACAAAAAGAAATCCGTGGGCTATCTGCTAATGCAGAATTAGATGAAGATGGAATTAGAAGTATTTATGGATATATAAACAATCAAGCATCTATTTTAGGTTTAGATGTTGCTGATTTTGATAAATTTGCTGCTACTATTCCTACACTTGCTAGTCAATATAAAAATAATTTATTATCCCATAAATATTCAGAAGCTGATGCTTCAAAAGAAGCTAATAATTATCGTAATGATTTAGTATCAATATTAAATCATGCTACTGAAAATTTATATGACAATGTTCATTTAACATTAGCAATGTATCCTAAAACTAACAGTTTATCAGAAGATACACAAAACTCTTATAGAGATGCAAGATTATCATCAGTTTTAGCTTGAATTAAATCAAATGCTAATTCTCTTATTTCTTTACGTCCAGAAGGATTAAGTTTATTAGCTGATTATTCAGATAACAACACTGGTATTGTTCAAATCGGTGATGAATTAGCTGGAAAAAATTATGATTACATGTCAAATTTTTTTAATTATAAATACAGCGTTGTCGAAGGATGAAGCGTTCGTAGAATTAGCTTAGATGATATTCCTGCTACAACTCCATCTGATGAATATGATCAAGAAATCTTAAATGGTACTCATATTACTGCACCACTTGAATCTCTTAGAGGAATTTATTCAACATTTAATAAAGATGAAATTCTTCCGGGTTATAAACTTCATGCAAAAATTAAAAACATTACCAACATGACTGATTCTCATTCGTGTAGCATTGAATTTTCATTTGGTATTAGTGAAAGAGATGATAGTTACATATTATGAGATGATTTTTTAAATTCTAAAAAAACTGATGAAAATTCAAAAATTGAATTCACAACCACTTTTAATGATTTCTCATTAATAAATAATATTAGTAAGAATGTTTATTGAAAAAATCTTTCATTAACAGCAAACTTGCCTACAAAAGACACTCCTGATTCAAATGGTGTATATTATTCTGATACAGCAGATACTAGAACTAAAATTGACAAAATAATGGCTGCATATAAAGGTGATACTTCGTCTTATGATCTTAAAACAAATCCTATTATTTTAGATGATGATGCAAGAAAGGGTATAAGTTTACCAACAAATTTTAATGCATCATACTTAACTGATAAATTTTATACAAATCAAGAATTTGCATTAATTGCTTCTGATGTAGATACTATTAATAATACATTGAATATTAATTGAGCTATTGTTGATAAAAATATTGGTGAAAACAATCACACAAAGAATGACTTTTATGTTATTAAAAATATTCCATGAAATATTAACGGTAGTTTAGTAGACACCATTAAAGTTCAATTTAATGTTAGCAAAGAACTTCAAGAAATGATGAATTGTGCAATTGCTAATAAAAACATTTATAATTCACTTACAAACATTGTTGCTTTAGATAAAGTTTCATCTGATGAAAATTTAGAAAAAATTAAAAAGGGTCTTATTTATGATTCTTCTCTTATAGGTATTCAAACTGCATGCACTGTAGCAATTGGAATACTTACTGGAATATATATAGCTAGAGTTGTTGCCACTATAGGTGTTGATCAAGATGCGGCTATGGGAATGGCAGTTGGTATTGGTATGATAGCTATTATGGTTATTGCAAACGCTTATATGATAGCTAATAATGTAAAAGCGTGAAATGCTTATAAAAATAATGTAAAAAATCTTGCTCCTAAACTTCATGAAACAGCAGTTTATTCAAAACAAATAAATGATGCATATGCTAAAATTTCTGATGACTGTGCAATAATTAATAGTTTTGACTCACATACTACTTATATAGATAAGCAAAAAGCAGCTATTGATGCTAATAATCTTGCATATAAAACAAATTTATTGATGAAAGGTCTTGCTATCGAACAATGAATTGATCGTGATCAATTTAAAAATGCTGGTTTTTCTGAT
>CATAWQ010000055.1 GCA_949500635.1 uncultured Mycoplasmatota bacterium | reverse complement strand
TAAATTCAGTAATTTCATCAGCATCATCTACATAAACATCATTTTGAAGGGTTTGATATTTCTTTTTAAGCTTTTTATGCTTTGCAGTTAATTTATCGATTTTTGAATTTAATTCTATAACATGTTCAAATAATAGTTGATAGTCTGAATAATATACTTTTTGAGGTGTTTTTTCTTCAATTTCTTCATGTTTTATGACTTTTTCTGAAACAGATGGATTTGTTGGCTTTTTCTTAATAATTCTATAGTTTCCATTCTTAAATTGCTTTACATCAAAATAAGGATTTTTAATGCCTTCGAGATGATTTTTAATAATTAATGCTCTTTCATCTTCAGTAAGTTTAGAAATAGATTTAGATTTAATTTCTATAGGAGTATCTTGAATGTTATCTTTATCAGTTTCTGTAAGGTCGATTTCTTTAACAATTTCTTCAGTTGGATTTTCTTGAATTTCTTGATTTTCTTGAATTTCTTGAACATTTTCAGTGGACATTTGAAATTTAAAAATAATTTTAGAATACTATTTCTATTTCGGTCCTATTTTACTCTTAAAATCTACAGGAAGTTGTTTGAAATGATTAATTAATTGTGATGTATTTGGATTATTTTTAATACTTTCAACTATATTTTGACCTGCTTGAGCATAATTTTGACCTGTATCTACAACATGTTGAAATCTATTGTTTCCTGAATCAATTACATCCTTTAATTTCTTTCTAGCTTCTTCATTAGGAATATGTTGAGTTGCACCTGTTAAGATGTTTGCTATTCCATTTCCAATTCTACCTACTGTTCCTATAATTCCTGGTGCATGACTAATTAATCCTAATACTGGTTTAGCTAATCGTCCAACTGTAGGAAAGACCTTATCTTTAATAAATCTACCTGCTTTTTTAATTCCTCTTCCGATTTTTCTAAAGAAATCTTTAATAGCCATAAGTGTAAAATTTAAAACATGGAAAATCAATATTTCATGAACATTAATTTAATCAATAACTATATAGATAAATTACATTTTAGAACTTATAACCATATTTACGATAAAGTTAAAGAAAAGTTTCCAAATATCAAGAAAAATGAATTGAAAAGCATTATTGATAATAGATTGAAAGATAAATTCATTAAAGTCAAAAAAATTAAAACATATTATTTCAAAATATTCTCAACACAGCCAAATTGTTGGTTTCATGATTTAATGGATAATGGTAAAGGAAATAGACCACGTTACTGGCATATTTTCATTGGAACAAATAATCATTATGGTGTTGCGTTACCTCTAGAAAATAAATCATCATCATCTGTTAGAATAACTTTATCAACATTTATTGATAAATATCATCCTTTCAAATTAACATCAGATGAAGAAAGTGCATTCATTGAAAAGAATAATCTAAAATTATTGAAAGATAACAATGTTAAAGTACATATTATCACTGAAAAAAATCATTCAGCTTTAGGAATTATTGATAGATTTATTCTAACTTTACGTAATATGAATATACCTACTCAGAAGGGTGAAAAACAAAGTCATTATGAAAAGTATCAAACATTCTCTGAAAAAAGAATGAAAAAGTTAATTGAAATCTATAATACTACTTATCATTCAAGAATTAAATGTACACCTAAAGAAATGTTTGAAAATCAAGAACTAGAAAAAGAATATATATTTAGTCAATTAGACAAGAAAGAAAAGCAAGAAGAGATTAAAGATTTATATCTAAAACCAGGCACGTTTGTGCGTTATATTTTACCTAGAGCTAATGGAAGAAGAAAAAGATATCAAATTTCTAGAGAATGTTATAAAATTTATTCAGTTAGAGGAAATATGTATTCTTTAATTGCTAAAGATGGTACTGTTATGAATTTACCTAGATTTAAAATTATGTCTATATCTAAAAATGAACCAATTAAATGGGCTGAAACTATACCTGGAAAATGGAATGGAATTATTACAAAAATATTGAGTTATAATCCAGAAACTAAGAAATATAGAGTCGTTTTTCATGTACCTGATAATGATGATTATATTGATGAAATTCCTAGTAGTTATTTGAGAGGTAATTTTCCTAATAGTTTAAGTGAAGCAGAATTGCATTTTATTCGAAAGAAGGCTTAATTTTTTTGTTTGAGAGCTGTAAAGTAAGTTTTTCTATCTATTCATAATATTCAAAAGGTTTATGGCTTTTTGTATACAGCATAAAATGGTTTGTTGTCATATTGAGTTAAGTTTAATTGAACTCGTATTGGTGGCCAATATTCTTCACCAAATGTAGCATTAGAATTATAAAATTTGTCATATCTAGAAGAACCATCATCAGGATTATATTCAAGAAAATGTTTTTTACCATCATTCTCACAAAATACTATTAACCATACTC
>CATAWQ010000054.1 GCA_949500635.1 uncultured Mycoplasmatota bacterium | reverse complement strand
TCTCCACAATTTATTAATTCATTAGGATCACTAGATAATGAAGCTTCTTCAATATTTGAAAGAGATCAAATGAAAGAAACAGGAGCTGTATTAGTTAATTTATTAATTGATAATTCTACAAAACAGATTATTAAATATAATTTTGATTCTGTTGGAGTTGTAAATTTTACAGAAATAAACAAAGATACATTAAATAAATTGCATGAAGAATTAATTGCTAATTTTAATACTTACTTAAAAGGGCAAGTAGAATCTAAAACGTTTGATGTAAAAGAATTTAAACTTTATGTTCGAAAAATTGTTTCTAAACAATTTGAGAAAAAATTTGATAAACGACCATTAGTTATCACTACTATAATTTTTCTTAAGTAAAACATGGAATTAACTCACAAAACAGTTATTAATCAAAGTAGTAGCGAAAAAGCGTTAAAGGAATTTCAAAAGTCCAACCATTTAACCATGATAATTTTATGTTTTATAGGATTAATTATTTTGACAGTTTCTTTAATAAGATTACCTTTTACTGGATGTTTTTTGGATGATATTTTCTTTGAATATTTATTTGGTGTAAGTAAATACTTTGTTTATGCATTTATTTATGTAATACTATTTTCTCTAATGTTTAAAGCTGATGTACATAAATACTTCTTTAATTTTAATTCTATCTTGATAGAAGTATTAAGTTTGCTATTTATTTGTATCTTGACGTCTGCCACATCTTGATTAGTTGGCAACCATGCTGATGTTACTAAAAATTTCTTTGGTCCAATAGAAACATATCAAACACAATTTTTTTATTATTTAATTAAATTTGATAACAAAACTTGATTTATAGATTTTATTAATATTTATCAAACTGGCGGAATAATTGCAGAATTTTGTGTGGCTATTTGCTTTACAATGCAATGGACAACATTATTTATATTAGAAGGAATATTATTACTTCTAATAATTTTCTTGCTATTTGCATTTAAAGATGTTAAATTATTTAGTAAATTTAAAGAATGATTAATTATAAAATTAGGTGGAAAATATCTAAAAAACGAAACAAACTTTGATGAATTAAAAGTAGATAAAGGTGATAAGAAAATTGAAAATCAAAGCACTTCATTAATTAAGATTGAAGCAGGCAAGGAAAAACAAATAACACCACCTTTATCTTTCTTAACAGATTCTGGTTGTGATTATTATCATAAAAACAAAGAAAGAATTAATAAGTCTTTAAAAGTAATTAAGAAATTATTTACAGAAAAAGAAATCAAATTAACTCTTAAGAATTTTAAACTGATGCCTGCTTTTAGCGAACTAACTTTTAAAGTTACTTCAGATGAATGTGTTAAAAAATTAATGTTTTTTAAGACAGAATTATTGGATGCATTAAAAGCTGATTCATTGGAATTTTTTATTAAAAAAGATAATTTGGTAATTGAAGTTAAAAATAAATATGTTAGTAAGATTTCAATCAAAGAAGTTATGACTGCAAATAAAATGGATTCAAATTTTGCAGTTATTGGAGCTACTTATGATAATCAAACAATCACATATGATTTTAGCAAAGGGCCTGCGATATATGTTACTGGTAAACTGGGAAGTGGTGCAGTTATGCAGATTTGTTCATTAATTTTATCGAATTTATATTTAAATACACCAGATGAATTAAATTTGATTTTATGCTCTACAGATGAAGAAAAAATATTTGATTCATATGTTTCTCTTCCTCATTTACAATGCCCCCCTTTAACTTCATTAAATGAAACTATTAATAAATTATTAGCATTAAATGAAACAGTAAATGAAAGATTGACTCTTTTTGAAAAAACAAGGACAAAAAACTTGGATGAATACAATAAAACTCAGAGTTCTGAAAAACTTTCATATATTATGATTGTTTTGTTTAATGCAGAAACTTTTGTAAAGGCTTCTAATAACAATAGAGACATCTTGCTTAAATTGCTAAGTAAAGATGCTAAAAGATGTGGTATTAGAATGATTCTTTACACTTCTAATTTAAATAATGATACTTATAATGTAGATGTTTCAAATCATATTGATAGCTTCTTTGTTTTCAAAACAATAGATGAAGTTACTTCTCGTTTCTTTTTAAATTCATCAAAAGCTAATAAATTGCTAGGAAACGGTGATGGATTTTTGTTACAAAAAATTGACCATTCTAAAGTTAGAATTCAATGTTGTTATATTAACAAAGAAGAATTAGTTAAAACAGTTAAATTAATTTCTTCATTTTACAAATATAAAGAAAAAGAGTTTTAATATTAAAAAATAGTTTTTGAGTATAATCAATTCACAAGTAATTGATCGCTGTATAGCAATATATAGAGGAAAGTCCATGCTTGCACAAGCTGCGATGCTTGTAAATGTTTATGTGGGATTTCACTATCCCAACATCTTGTTGTTAAGGTGATGACATTGTTAAGATCTAAGTATAGGTTTATATGAACTTAACATCTAAAGTGCCACAGAGACGAATT
>CATAWQ010000053.1 GCA_949500635.1 uncultured Mycoplasmatota bacterium | reverse complement strand
CATTTTTCTTAACATCAATATGTGAGTATTTAACCATTTTAATAGATTTAGAAATTTTACCTGCTGTTAAACTCTTACATTGTTTAATAAGAACCTTGATATTATTTTTGTATTCAGATTCAGGATTATATGCTAAGCATAACGCATATGTTGTGGCGATATCACCTGTGTTTATTAATGTGACATTTGCTGTTTTATTAACATTTTTAAATAATGAAATAGCTTCTTTTGCAGCTAACACCATATTTCCATCATCTACCAATAAAATGATTTTTGAAGATTTAGTAGAATTTAAAGCATCTAAAAATTCTTGGATAGACGGGTTACCATTCTTTTCACATTCAACAATATAATCAACAGCTAAATCATTTTTAAATGTTTTAGATAATAAAGTAGTTGGACTGGTAATAATAATTGCTGGTTTATTAGATAAAGCAATCTTTTTAGTAGAAGAAGAACTTCCAAGAATCATTCCAGGATTTCTCTCTAAAAATTGAAAAGTCATATTTTCTACTTTAACTTTTGAGAATTCACCATATTTTTGACCAATTTGTAATACTTTATACGGGTTTATTGAGTGAACATGCACCTTTAAAATATCTTCATCATTAACAGCAACTAGAGAATCACCAATAGCCATTAATTCTTCTTTTAAATTTTTTAAATTAAAGTTTTCCTTATTCTTTTGTTCAAGAACAACTTTTGCTCCTAGTTTTAAAATAAACTCACAGCAGTAACCAAAACCATCATTGTTATCTACGAAACCTGGTACCGTACTAATTTTTTTCTTTTTTGGTTGCTTAGTTGTAGGTTTTTGATCAGGTTTCTTGTCAGATAGAGATTCTTCAATACCTTTAAAAAAACACACTAACCCATATCCACCAGAGTCTACTACTCCAGCATTCTTAAGTTCAAGTAAGAATTCTGGTGTTTTCTTTAAAATTTGACTAGATTCTTTAACTATGTCTTTAATTAAAGATTCCATATTTTTATAAGTATTACGTTTTTTTTCGATGTTTTCGCTTGTAACTCTAATGACTGTTAAAATTGTACCTTCAACAGGAGCAGAAACAGAACGATAAGCGATTTCTTTTGCTTTAGTTAAAGCGTTAATAAAGTCATTAATAGATAGTTTGGTAGATTTTTCACTAAACACTGAAACAAACCCTTTAATAATTTGACTAAAGATAACTCCAGAATTACCCCTAGCATTCATTAATAAAGCTCTTGAAAAAGCTTTACCTAAAGATTGCAAATCACTAAATTGCATATCTCTAATTGTAGAGATGGCACCTTCAGTAGTAATTTTTAAATTACTACCTGTGTCTCCGTCAGGTACAGGAAAAACGTTTAATTCATTAATGTACTCGTATTCATCAGAAATGAATTGAGTACCAACTTCAAACATCTTTTTTATTTGTTTAATAGTTAAATTAGTCATTTTATAATGCTCCTATATTAATTGTTAATTTGTCACAATCAAAGATAGCTTTTAATTCAAAGTATAACAAATCTTGAATTTCTGTTAAAGTGGTGTACACACCATAATTAGAATGATGAAAAGGAACATTGACATTAAAAATCATATTTTTAGTATCAATAGAGATCTTTGGTTGAATTTTATTGTCAACTAAAGGAACCTTTTTTAAATATTGAAGAATTATTTCTTCAATAACATCTTCTTTAAATTTAATTTTAACATTTGACATACTATAGTAATTTACATGAACAAATAAATTCACATAAATTAATTTATATTATATAAAAAAACTATATAATAAACAATTATATTAATAATAGAAAATTATGGCTGTTCAACAAAGAAGAGTATCAAAATCACGTAAAGGAATGAGAAAATCTCATCAAGCGTTAAAAACTCCTAAGACTGTGGTTTGCAAGCAATGCGGGAAACCAGTTAAACCTCACCGTGTTTGTCCATACTGTGGATACTATGATGGTAAAAAAGTAATTGAAGTTAAGTAATTTCATGACTGAAACTAAACAAACAAGTCTTACTGATTTAAATTTTGATAGTATTGTTAATTCTGATCAATTTAAAAACAACAAAGTAGTACCAGAAAAGCGTTTTTCCAATGCTATTAAATCAATTTTATTTGCTATTGTCGGCATTGGAATAGGTAGTGGTTTATTTTGTTTGTTTTATTATCTGTGTAAATAAATTTATTGGTGCCTTAGCCAAGTGGTAAGGTCCGAAGCTGCAACCTTCGTATTCGTCAGTTCGAATCTGACAGGCACCTCCATAAGCGCCTTTAGCTCAATTGGATAGAGCGTTTGGCTACGGACCAAAAGGTTGCGGGTTCAACTCCTACAAGGCGCGCCATTGAAATATTCACTCTCACTATTAGTGAGAGTTTTTAATTTAAATTTTAAAAAAATAATAATATTATTTATTTTTGATATAAAATATATATGCAATATGCCAAAGACAGTAACGGGATGTTAATCCTTAATAATGTTACCGAGGTATGAATACTATATCATATTTCAAAGTTTT
>CATAWQ010000052.1 GCA_949500635.1 uncultured Mycoplasmatota bacterium | reverse complement strand
TTTAAAACAATGGATAACAATAATGAAAATCAAGCAATTGAATACGACTTACCTATAGAATATAACGGTGAAGTAGGTGATTTTAAATATTCTGGTATTGAACCAAGTAAAACAAGAAGGAGAGGAAATATTAGAGGATATAATCCATTATATGAATTAGTAAGTAGCAAGCAACACCAAGATATAGTAAGAAGAAATAATTTTATGCCTGGTCAATTTGAAATATGGAATTCAAAACCAACAGGTGGTAATAATAAATATTGGGGAGGTGATTTTGATTTAGACAATGACGGAATAGATGAATATGTTGTACGACGTGGTGGCTCAGAGGGACCTATTGTTGCAGTAAATGGCTATACAACCAAACAATCAGACTGGTTAGCTCGTAGAAAATTTTATGAAAAATACCCTGAAAGAGAAAATAGAAAAGGTAAAACAGTAAATTCATTTATGAGGGATGAATACTTTAATCCATCTTATGATACAGCAGGTAATATTACTAAATGGGATGTAGATCCAAACAATAATGAAGATTATATAAAATATCATAAAATGTATAACTTCCATGCACCAGGTCCTTTATCACCATTCCGTGCAATTGGTCAATATATCGTATATCCTGCAATTAAAGCCGCTTTTATCCAAATAGCAAACGGCAATGAAAAATTAGCTAAATATGTTAGAAAGAAAGTTGTTTCACATTATAATATTAAAGCATATGAATCATATTTATTATCAGGAATTTATAATTATTTAGTAAGAGACCCAGTATTAAATAAAATCCAAGGTTCCTTAGAACAATTAAAACAAGATTATTTAACAATTAAAAGAGCAACAAAAGGTTCAAACTTTAATCCTAACTTTGAAAACGTACAATCAGCAGATTATAAAGAATTTGAACGATGGTTATTTGCTAAAAAAGAAATTAAAGAATTAGTTAAAAAATATGTTAATACAATGTTATTAACAAATAAAGAACAACTTAAGAATGGAGTATCATCATACCTTGTTCAAGAAATAACAGCAGCTATTCCATCGATCAAAAACGACGCTACACAATTACAACAACAAGACCTTCAAAAGCTACAAGCACAATATGAATAAAAATAATTTATAAATAACTAAATATGAATTTAAACCTTAAACTTTGTGATAACGTAATTAATGAAACATTGAAGAATTCATCAAAAAAGAATAATGGTAATTTAATAAATGCAATTCATCCAGATTTAAACATAAAATATAATAGTGTTAATGTTATTGTTGGTAAGCAATCAATGGGTAAAACAGTCATAGCTCTACAAGAAATTATAAAAGCTTCATTATTAGGAACACATCATTTATTAGTATATATTACAAAAAATGGTGATGAAAATGATTTAACATTTCAATCATTAAAACATTTAATTAACATTCCATATAAAACAGTTAGTGAATCGAAAGCGGTTAATTTCGTCAAAGAATTAATAGCTGCTAAAAATTTATACTACACTGTTAAACGAGACCATTTAGAAGATAAAATAATTGATGAGCAAAAATACGATATGTTTGATGTATTAAAAATAAATGATTTTAATAAAGATGTTTTACATACAATAATTCTATTCGATGATATAAGTAATAATAAATTATTTTCAAGTGAAGAATCATATTTTAGCCAACAAATACGACGATGTCGTCATACCAACATATCATATTTCTTATTAATTCAAGGATGGAAAGGTCTAAAACCACATGTTAAAAATGAAATAACAACATTATTTATATTTCCATGTTTTAATAAACAACAATTACATTATATTTATTCTCAATCAGCAAGTAATTTAACATTTGATGAATTTTATGAATATTGCCGTCAAATGGTAATAATGAAAAATAATAATCCTGATTCTCACCCTTATTTAGTTGTTCAAGTAGTGGATGGTGGCGACACGTCTATTATTCCATAATTAGAATTAATAAAATTGATTAATTTGTTTATTGTTTCTTTTATTTTTTCCATCTCATTTTCTAGAGAAAGAGTCTTGTGTTGCAAGTCATTTTTTAATTCATCAATAGAAAGTTTGGAATGTTGGCTTTCTATATCTTCTTTAAGCATTAATTCACCTCTTATTTTTGTTATTCGATAGCCCATAATGTGATACATTTTATTTAATTTGTGAGTTGTCAATTTATCTACTTCATCTTTATTTTTAGCATACCATAAATTAAATTCAACTGGTGAATTAAATTCTTTTAAATAATTTTTAATAGGTTCAATAACTTTTATTTCCATTTAATATTAAACAAAAATAAATAATTTTAATTAAAAATAAATGGTATTAACTGAAATATTACTTAGTTGTTTAACAATTATCGAATTCTTAAACTTACTCATTCGTGTCATTAAAATAATTCCATCTAACGAACCTGAATTAACTGAAGAAATGAGAGTTAAAATTTATTCTTAATCGCCTTTGGCGCTTCGGGAATGAAATTCCCAATGGCTCCGCCGTAGAGCTTGCGCATAAAATATTTTTATTTCAATAATGGGATTTCAAATCGTCCTGCACCACCAGCACCTAAAATAGGAGGCTTTCCATTCAACCTATTATTAA
>CATAWQ010000051.1 GCA_949500635.1 uncultured Mycoplasmatota bacterium | reverse complement strand
TTCTGTATAGAAAATCCCCAACAAGAATTCATTAAAAATTTAAGAGTTATAGCAAGTTTATCATTTCCAGATTTTTTAGCTTTAATTCTATATTCATATAATGTTTCAATTAATTCTTTAATTTTAGTATTAGATTTATCAAAATTTTGACCTGTTGGAATACTCTTTACAGCAGCCATATAAGCTCCATTTAAATCAATGTAATACAATTTCTCTTTACGATATAAAGATTTATCATTAAAAGTATGAATTTTAGGAAATTTACATTGTTCGCGAATATTTTTAGCTAAATCTCCACTAAATTCATAAACATCATCATAACATCCATATTCATACATTATCTTTTGCATTAATTCACTAAATTTAAAATATAGAGATACATCTATAGGATGTCTTAAAGGTAATTCATTAACTATTTTCTGTAATTCCCAAATTCTTTCATCAATCTCATTCACATCAGGTTTATATCCAAAGAAGTGTTTAGTTTGCTTAACAGATATATATGGATTGTTTTTTCTATCAGGAACATTAATTAAACGTGAATAACCTTTAAAATCTACTGTTTTTGGTTTAAATGACCAATCTAATAAATTTACTTGTTTTTCAGTCATTGGAATCAATAAATTATTAGAAATCAATGATTTAATTAATTTAATGATATGAATTCGTTTTGGAGATTTAACATAATCATTCAACATATAGTGATTATTATAAATTATTAGTTTTATTGAACGTTTTTCCTTATAATTTTTACCATAATCTTCATGAGATGTTTTATCATTATGTTCAAAATAAGTCTTACAATTAATATGAATTTTAAATAATTCACTGATTTCTTTCAAGGAAGTTTGTGGTATATAGCGAGTTTTGATATAAGAATTTAGCATATTTAGTTCATTCTCAGTTAATAAATTAGAGTATTTGAATGCATGATATAAACATGAGTTATTTATCTCAGGATGATTGATATCTTTGAAAATAGCAAATTTAGTTAAATCAATGTTAGATTTATTAATATATGGAAAGAAACCAGCTATTTTTCGCTTTCCTTGCTTTATTTCAGTAAATTCTACATGAATTGTTTGAACATCTAATAAATTATCAATTATATCATCATTTGAATCTTTAATTCTTTCAATATCATCATTATTGAATATATAATCAAAGAATTGAATAGTAGATTTAGATAAATGACGATAATCAATATTTCCTTGAGAATCTATAAAAGTAAGTCTAACATTAAATTTACCTAATCTAGAGCCAAATATTTTGATTGCTTCAATAAATCCTCTTAAATTATCTTGAGATTTGATATTTATGTTGAAATTTCTATGTTTATTGAATTCTTTTAAGATTGTTTGCATAGATTTATAAATTTTAGTTTGAGACTGTTTTGATAAAGATTTTATATTGTCACTTTGTTTTGAAAGCCATTTTTGATAAGAATCTTTAGATTTCTCATGATAATTTTCAGAAATAGGTAAATTCATCAAAAATTCAGGAAATTGTGTGTTGGACATAGTTTTGTATCTAAGAAAAAAAATATATTTAAAAAAAATAATGTTTATAATTTCTGTTTTCTTTTAAATTTTTCAATTTGTTCTTGTTCAGTTACTTCTCCTTCATAAATTGAACAATTTCCATTATTAGGGTTATACATTGCAATAAATCTACCTTTTGAAATATTTTTAACATCTGGAACAGTAATTAAAACATCATCAAAGAAAGTAGTTGAATATTGACTTGTTAAGCCTAATTTTTTTGCTTTCTTCATTAGATTTGGATTTACTGCAATAATTACTTTATAAACTTTGAGATTATTGAAATAAATTAACAAATTATCAATAACAATGCATTGTTTAGTAGTAAAAACTTTAGTTTGTTTCAATGAATTTACAAACTCATGTATATTCATTTTAAAATTTTTTAAATGACTATTCCTCCAAGGAAAATTCTAAAAAATTCTCGTGGTTTTTCTGCTCAAGCTGAAGTTGGTATAAATTCACCTGTTCAAACAAATTCACAGAATGTTAATGTAATAGTTAGTCCAATGACGAAAGATAAGGTTTTTGCAGCACTTAATAGAAATAATACTGAATTTAAAGAACTTGAAACACAAGAACGAAATATTGAATTAGAATCACAAGAAACACCTTTAAATGATAATTTAGAGCCACAATTTCAAGAAAGAAGTATAGAAACTGCTGAACAAGGATTAGATGAATTGCAAAAACTACTAAAAGATAAAGATAACTTAATTGAAGCACTTTCATTGATACTTGATATTTATGAAAATAATCCATTAGTTGTTAATAAATTCATTGTTGCACAAGAAGAAGAGCTATCTAGATTACTATTTCTTTTAACAGGTGCTGAACAGATAGAAATGATTAAATTAGATAAAGATGTTGGTTGTTGCGTTAAAGTTGAAAAATTTACTTATATTCAGAAGATAATGATTAAAAAGAATGGAAACACTTATAATTTCAAATATTCATTTCCAAATGTATGTCAATTACTTGAAAATAGAAAAATTACATGGAAATTAGTTTGCTGAAAATCCAATATTTTTAAAAATCAATTAATTTTAATTTTTTTTACATACAAATTCTTTGAGATGTCTCTTTTTATGAAAATTTATGATGAAATTATTAATAGAAATGACATTGAAGTTGATTCAAATGACAACGAAGTTGGCTCAAGTGATTGGATTGAATTAGATAACTATCCTAGATACGAAATTTCTATGTC
>CATAWQ010000050.1 GCA_949500635.1 uncultured Mycoplasmatota bacterium | reverse complement strand
CCAGCAGTTTTTCCACAGATTTAGATGGAAAAGAAGGGAGTGCATTTATTACAACGACATCGATAACAGATATGACAAAAGAAGGCAGCTGGAAAGGCATGATTCACCTTACGAAATCTAAAAAATGGGTTTTTGGAGGAACAGTATCATGCAATGAACCAGTGAACGTAGAAAGCGGTGAAACACTAACAATAAATCAAGGCGGCAGATTAAATCAATCAAACACATTAACGAATGCTGGTACATTAGAAAACAACGGTACTCTTAATATCACAAGCACATTTACAAACAATGGAACATTTACAAATAGCGCAAATGCAAAAATGATTATTGATGGAAAATTAACTTCAAGTGGTTCGGTAAATTGGACAAGCAAAGATGTTACCGGAAAAGGATTAATTGAGCCTGAAGCTAAAAAGTTACCAGCAAGTATTACAGTTCCTAACATAAGTTTAAGCCAAGATTTTGATAATAATAACAATCAATTAAAAGCTGAAAATTTAAGCAAAGTTCGAACTGCTTATAGTGCATATGGAAAGGATGGAGCAGGTACTCTTAATGTTATTTACAAAAAAAATGGTCAAACATTAACACAAGCACCAACAGAAGCTGGAGATTATACTATCTCACTTTCAGCAACATCCGGTAATTTTTATCAAGCAGTTCCAGAATCATCAAAAACTATAAGTTATACAATAAATCGCGTAGGTCCTGAAATAACGGAGCCAAAGCCAATAGAAAATCTTGTTTATACAGGCCATGAGAAAGAACTTATTACAGCTGGTACAACATCTGCTGGAAAAATGCTGTACAGTTTAGATAATGAAGAAAATTATTTGGAAGAAATTCCAAAAGCAACAAATGCAGGAGAATATACTGTTTACTATAAAGTAATTGCAGATGGAACTGAATATAAAGAAGATAACTGGTTTGTAAAAGTAACTATAGGTAAAGCAATTAGTTCAACAACAAATATTCCGCAAGGAATAGAAGATCTCGTATATACAGGGACTTCGCAAGAACTTATCATTGCACCTGATGATATATCAAATGGACATATAGAATATAAATTAGGAGAAGATGGAGAATATTCTGCAGATATCCCAACAGGCACAAATGCAGGTACGTATACTATTTATTACAAAAT
Organism: uncultured Mycoplasmatota bacterium; assembly: GCA_949500635.1. Taxonomy (GTDB): domain Bacteria; phylum Bacillota_I; class Bacilli_A; order Mycoplasmatales; family Mycoplasmoidaceae; genus Malacoplasma_A. The sequence continues at coordinate 1,678 of CATAWQ010000050.1, read as the reverse complement.
AATTGGCGATGAAAATTTTGATGATACCGAAGAAAAATCTTTAACCGTAGAAATAGCTAAAGCTGATCCAAAATTAACTAAGCCAACGGGAGCAACATTAGAATATACAGGTGAAGCACAAGAACTTATTAAACCTGGGAAAATTTTAAATCTAAGTAATGAACAAATTGCAGTTTTTGAATATAGCGTTAACGGCGGAGAATATTCAGAAGAGATACCAAAAGCATCAGAGTTAGGTAAATATGAAATTTCTTATAAAGCACAATTTGCCGGTGACGAAAACTATAACAGTATTGAAATTGAAGATAAACTTACAGTTAGTATCGAAATATTCCGTGGCGCAGCGCAAAAATCTCCTGAGGCACCACAAATGCAAACACGAACTCAAAACAGTATTACATTAAAAACAATTGAACCTAATGAAAATGGCGCAATAGTCGAGTATAAAATTATTGACGGAGATTGGCAAAAGAGCAACGTTTTTCAAGGATTAAAAGCTAACACAGAATATACTTTTGTTGCAAGATATGCTGCAACAGAAGATGGTAAATATGCTGCGTCATCAGAAAGTCCTCAAACAAAAATAAGTACTCTACAAGAAAGCAATGGCGGAAACAGCGGCGGTAGCGGCAGTACCGGCGGTAGTGGTGGCGGCGGTAGCAGCAGTGAAAATCCCGGCGACAATTCCTCAGATAATAATAAAGATGATGAAGAAAAATTAGATAACACAATCTTTACTGTTCGCAGCAAAATAGAAAGTGTTCAAATTAAAAATGGAAAGACTGAAAAAATTAAATATCCTAGTGGGACAGCAAATATTACTATAAAAAAATTAAATGATAACTTAGATGTTAAAATTAAAGATGAAAATGGAAATGAATTAAATGCTGACAGTAAAATTGTTTTGATTGCTGCTCAAAATAATTACACTCCTGGAACTGTTGCAATTACTACAAATGATAAAGTTGTTCGTAAATCAATCGTTCGCGGCGGAAAAATTTATATCCCATTAAAAAATTCAAGCGTGTTTAAAGTTATTGACAATAATAAATCTTTTTACGATGTATCTCAAAGTCATTGGGCAAACAACGCTATAGCTTTTGCTAGTGCTCATGAATTATTTAATGGTACTGCACCTAATATTTTTGAAACTGAAATACCAATGAGTCGCGCAATGCTGACACAAGTTTTATATAACCTTGAAGATAATCCATATCAAGCTTACGAAAACATTTTCAGTGATGTTAATTTTGAGGATTGGTTTGCTGAACCAATAACTTGGGCAGCTACACATCGTGGAACTATTATTGGTTATGATGATGGAAGATTTGGCCCTAACGACAGTATCACACGTGAACAATTAGCTACTATTCTTTACAGATATTTTGGTGAAAACGAAATTGTTGATACTGAATTAAACTTTGTTGACGCATATCAAATTAGTGATTATGCTTTAAATGCTATGAAGTGGGCTGTTAAATACGAAATTATTCAAGGAAAAGGTGACAATATCCTTGATCCGCAAGGTCTCGCTACTCGTGCTGAAGTCGCTCAGATGTTTAAAAATCTTTTGATGAATTTTATTTTAAAACCTTTCTTCTCTTAAAAAAATTATAAAACACCAAAACCTTTACTTTTTCTTTGAAAAGAAAAAGTAAAACCAAAAGAAACTTTATAA
>CATAWQ010000049.1 GCA_949500635.1 uncultured Mycoplasmatota bacterium | reverse complement strand
CATGCACGTGCTGTTGGTCCTTATTCTAAGATTACTCAACAACCGCTTGGTGGTAAATCACAAAATGGTGGTCAAAGATTTGGTGAAATGGAAGTTTGAGCTCTTGAAGCTTATGGTGCAGCTTACAACTTACAAGAATTATTAACTGTTAAGTCAGATGATGTTAAAGGACGTAATTTAACATATGCAGCTATTGTTAAAGGAAAACCATTCCCAACCCCATCGCTTCCTGAATCATTTAAATTGTTAACAAAACAATTACAAGGTTTATGTTTACACATTAATGTAATTAAAGAAAATGGTTCTGTTGAAGATATCAACGATTATACATCTGTAATCTCAGACCGTGAATTAAAGGATACAATTCAATCTGAGGAAACAGTTAGTGTTGAAACTATTGATGAAGGTGATTCATCAAGATTTGAAAATAATTTTTAATTAGGAGGTAAACAAATATGTCAAATTCATCTAAAATTAAATCATTACAATTATCAATTGCTTCTCCAGAACAAATATTATCTTGATCAAAAGGTGAAGTTAAAAAATCTGAAACAATTAACTATAAAACTTTGAAACCAGATCCTGAAGGTTTGTTTGATCAAAAGATTTTCGGACCTATTAAAGATTATGAATGTGCCTGTGGTAAATACAAAAAAGTTAAATACCGTGGACATGTTTGTGAAGTTTGTGGTGTAGATGTAGTTGAATCTATTGTTCGTAGAGAACGTATGGGTCATATTGCGTTAGCGTGTCCAGTAGCACACATTTGATTTGCTAAAGAATCCCCAAACCCATCTAAAATTTCTTTATTATTAGATGTACCATACAAAGAAATTGAACAAGTTATTTATTTTGTAAATTACATTATTTTAGACAACAATAAATCTAAGGTATTTAAACAAAAGGAAGTTATTGATTTAAATGATGCTAAGTTATCTAAGTCTAATCGTGGTAAACTAAGAACTGTTTTAAGTCATATGATGGAAAAACTTCCTAAAAATTCTTTTGATTATGAAAGAGCTAAAGAATTTTACGAATGTTTAAAAGATAATGCATTACCTTTTTCAATTGAAGAGTTATTTTCATTAATTAACCAACATACTGGTATTAGATTTGGAATAGGTGCAGAAGCTATTCAAGAATTATTAAAAAATATTGATCTTCAAGATGAAAAGAAACAAATTGAAAAAGAATTAGTAAGATACGAAACTTCTAATCCTCGTTTCAGAAAATTAATGCGTAGATTAGAAGTTGTAAATTGATTTATTGATTCAGATAATAAACCTGAATGAATGATCTTGACTGTTGTTCCAGTTACTCCACCTGACACTCGTCCTATTATTCAATTAGAAGGTGGTAAATTTACTACAAGTGATATTAATAACTTTTATCGTAAGATCATCATTCGTAACGAGCGTTTAAAATCAATTATTAAATTAAATGCTCCAACAATTATTTTAAATAATGAAAAACGTATGTTACAAGAAGCGGTTGATGCATTATTTGATAATGCTGCTCGTAGCAAACATATTACTGCTCGTGACAAACGTCCACTAAAATCATTGTCTGATCATTTAAAAGGAAAACAAGGTTTATTTAGACAAAACTTGTTAGGTAAACGTGTTGATTACTCTGGTCGTAGTGTAATTGTTGTAGGGCCTGAATTAAAGATGTATGAAGCTGGAATTCCTTCAACAATGATTCTTACTTTATTTAAACCATTTATTATTCATGAGTTAATCAGGAAGTTTGATGACATGGGTAATGAAATTAAACCTGTTGCATCTAATATTAAAGCAGCAGAAAAAATGATTTTAAAGCAAGAAAATATTATTTGACCAATTGTTCAAAAAGTAATTAAACAACGTCCAATTTTATTAAACCGTGCTCCAACTCTTCATAGACTAGGTATTCAAGCATTTGAACCTAAGATGATAGATGGTAAGGCTATTAGACTTCACCCATTAGTAACTACTGCTTTTAATGCGGATTTCGATGGTGACCAAATGGCTGTTCATGTTCCATTGTCTAAAGAAGCTGTTCAAGAAGCTCGTGATATTTTGTTAGCTTCATGACATATTTTAGGACCAAAAGATGGTAAACCTATTGTTGTTCCTACACAAGATATGATCTTGGGTACATATTATTTATCACAAGAATTTAAAGGTGAAACTGGAGAAGGAATCATCTTTTCTAATATTGAGGAAGCAATTAGAGCATATGAATTAAAAAAAGTTTCTCCACACGCAATTATTGGTATTTCAACAAGTGCATTTAAAAATAAAAAATTTGTTGCAGAAGGTACATTAATTACAACAGTTGGTAAGATTATTTTTAATAATGCTTATCCAGAAAATGCAACTTATTGTAACTTACCGACTGGTATGGGTAAATTTGATGTTAATGATATTGTACCAGCAGGAAAAGATGTTCGTAAAGTGATTAGTGAATATGTTCCTAAAAAACCATTTACAAAGAAAACTTTACAAGCTAACATTACTTATTTACACAACAATTATCCTGTTGATGTAGTAGCAGCTACTATGGATAAAGTTAAAGCTAATGGTTTTAAATATTCAACTATTAGTGCAGCGACTGTTTCTGCATTTGATCTACCTATATATAACAACAAATCTGCATATTTTGATGAAGCTGAAACAAAAGTTAATAAATTAAAATATCAATTTCAAAAAGGTTTATTGACTGACGATGAACGTTATAAAAAAGTTATTGGTTTATGAAATAGTGTAAAAGATAAAGTTACCCGTGATATTGAATCTATCATGAAGGATCCTACAAATTCTCGTAATTCAGTAGTAATTATGGCTGATTCAGGAGCCCGTGGTAACGTATCACAATTTACTCAATTATTAGGTATGCGTGGATTGATGT
>CATAWQ010000048.1 GCA_949500635.1 uncultured Mycoplasmatota bacterium | reverse complement strand
GCTTCTCTTTCTCCTGTTGAAGCACCAGATGGAACCATTGCTTTACCAACAGCACCACAAGCTAGTTTTACAATACAAGCTACTGTAGGAAATCCTCTAGAATCTAATACTTCATAAGGAATTACATTAGTAATATTGCAATTGTGTTTATTGAATAATTTCATATTTTTTCTCCTATATATTAATAGTATAAATTATATCAGCAATGCAAAGTAAATAACAATAAATATATCATTAATAAATAAAAATTCCTAAATCATCCTAGAAATTTTTTTGTAAAACTTTTGTATAAATAAATTAACCTGTAAATTTTTAAAAAATGACAAAATAATAATTTAGATTAAAATTATTTTAGCAAATTATTTTAGGAAATATACATCAAAACTAATGCACAGATTTTCAAGCATCTGGTAATCCCTTACTTTTTAAAAGATTAATAAGTTGTTCATCATTTCCGTATGTTCCAGTGGAATAAACAACTCCTGCTGATTGAATACTTCCACTAGCAACTGCAAAAGCATTTTCCCCAATTGTGGGTTCATTATTTAAGCCTTTTCAAACAATTGTTTCTAAATCAGGACCAGATGACATAAAAGCAGCATTACCAATTGTTTCTAGACCGCCTGGAAGGAATATAGATTTTAGCATGATTTGAGCACCAAAAGCAGCATATCCAATTGATTTCAAATTATTTGGCAAGATTATAATTTTATTTAAAACACAATTGTTAAATGCATTATCATTAATTACTGATAAATTTGTACATCTTGATAGGTCAATTGAATTTAATAAAGAAGAAGTAAAAGCACCATTACCAATTGTTTCTAAACTTGATAAATTTCAAAAGTTAACATGTTGTAATCTACAGTAATAAAAAGCACTTTCATTAATTTTTGTTAGACCAGTTGGTAAATTCATTGATCTTATTGAGTTACATAGACAGAATGCTTCTTTTGGTATTTCTTTTATATTTGATGGTAAAGTAGATAAAGTTAAATTTTTGCAGTTTCTAAAAATACCTTCACCAATTGTTTCTAAACTATCAGGCAGGTTGATTGTAGTTAAGTTGGTGCAAAATTCAAAAGCATATGGACCTATTGAAGATAAATTTGTACATTTTGAAAGATCAATTGATTTTAATGAACTGCAACCATTAAAAGCACTATCTCCAATTGCTGATAAATTTGTACAATTTGATAAATTAATTGAAGTTAATGATGAGCAATTGGAAAAAAGACCATCAGGAATTGCTACAAAATTAGAACTTACTGACAAATCAGCATAAATTAATTCTGAGCATCCGGCAAATACAGAAACATCAATAATAACTAATTTTGTACATTTTCATAAATCCACTGAAGTTAAGCCACATTTATAAAAAGCTTCATCAGCAATTTTTAATAAATTTGTACAATTAGAAAAATCTGCCGAAGTTAAACTACATTGTCAAAAAGTATATGCATTAATTAATGTTAAACTACTTGGGAATGTTACAGAAGTTAAACCACATTCCCTAAAAGCAGAATCACCAATCGAAGAACAATTAGATCCATCAGCAAAAATTAGTTTTGTAATAAATGTAGGAATAGTTGCTTGCTGAGATGAACCGTTAAAGAAAGCATTTTGAGCAATACTTGTTACACTAGCAGGAATTTGCATTGTATCGCAAATTCCATCATATTGTGATAGATCTATTCCTGATTTAAAACCATTTAGAACACCAGTAGTTTTATTAATGTCATAAACTTCGTATGGTAATATCTTTTTATCTACAGGGGTTGGTTTACTACTACCACAAGCAGTGATAGTAAATGGAATTGATGTTGCAATTCCAATTCCAGAAGTAATACATAAAATAGTTTTTAATAATTTTTTATTTTTCATATTTTCTTTTAAGTAATATATTTATACTGTTTTTTTTTTTTTTTTGCAAGAAACTTGAAAAATAATAAAAAATTAGCTTTTTATTGAACTCATTATTAGAATAAATTAGTGGTTTTACTAACTAGAATTTCTTTTCTATAGATATAAAATTATCTTTCAAAAATTGTGGTTCTAATTAATGGTTTTTTTCGCTTATGTTTTCAAATAAAGCTTGAAGCTATTAACTCACAAATCTTTCTAATTTCATTATTTTCAATTGGAGTATTTGATTTTTGCATAGACTCTTCAATGCTTGATTTAATTAAATAAGAAATCTTAGTCATTAAACCATAATGAGCTTTTGCATAAATACAACCACGAGTAGAAACAACAGGGTTTTCAATAACTTTTTTATTTTTTTTATCTATTAATAGCGTGATATTAAAAACACCATACTGTGATAATATTCTACGACATTTTAATAATCCATCAGAATCACTATTAACATTATTTCCATCAACATAGACATCATAAATGTCTATGAAATTTTCAGTGGCAGTTGCTACACGATCAATTAATTCAATCTTTTGACCGTTCACTACTTGAAGGACATTTTCAGAATTAATACCAGCAGCAGCTGCATTTTTTCTTAATGCTTTTAACATTTTATATTCTCCATGAATTGGAATTAAATACATTGGATTAATTAATTTAAACATTAATTGTTGTTCGGTTTCTGTAGCATGTCCAGAAGCATGTAATTTAGTTTCGGCCCTGTTCGTAACAATAGTAATATTTTTTCTAGAAAGTTTATTTAATAATCTTTCCACACTTTCATAGTTACCAGGAATTGGGTTAGATGACATAATCAACAAATCAGTTGGTTTGAATGTAATTCAAGCATGCTTACCTATAGCCATCTGATTTAGTGCAGCCATTTCTTCTCCTTGACTTCCTGTACATAAAACTAGAACTTCATTGTCTGGATATTCATTAATTTCACGAGTCTCAATGAATCAATCATCACTAACATTTAAAAATCCAACTTCTATTGAAGTAGAAATATTTGTCACCATACTTCTTCCTATTAAACAAATCTTTCTCTTATTCTTAATAGCAATTTCAATAATTTCTTCAATTCTTCCTAAGTTAGAAGCAAATGTAG
>CATAWQ010000047.1 GCA_949500635.1 uncultured Mycoplasmatota bacterium | reverse complement strand
CTTTGGATAGGTGGTGATGGAGAATAAGAAGTTTGTGGATTAACAGTATATTGTTTATTTGTATCTGAAGCAGCGACGCAATTATCAACGATATCGAAATATGACGCAACTTGCGTACATACTTCAGCAGAGGTTCTCATATAGACTTCGTTATTGTACATTTCTTAGGGAAAAAAATTATATCATATCATCAAATATATGGGTTTTCTTATAATATATTTTTGGAGGTGGAGGAAGAGGTTGTTCAATTTGTTGTGGCTCTTCATATAATTCTTCTTCTTCATCTGGAATATATCTTTTCTTTGGAGCTTTTCTAATTCGTTTATCAACAACTTCTTTAATTAATCTTTTTTGTTCTTTTCGCTTTCTTTGAGTTTTCATTTCTTCCCCTAATAACTTCAATTGGTTTAAGATTTCAAGGCTAATAGTTGAATCAACGAAAGGTTGAGTTTCTTGAGTTTTTCTAATTCTTGGACTTTTCTTGACTTTTCTTGGTTTTTCTTCAATTTCTTCAAAATCATCACTTTCTTGAGTTTCTTGAGTTTCTTCGATTTCTGGAGTTTCTTCAGTTTCTTCAACTTCTTGAGTTTCTTCAAAATCATCACTTTCTTGAGTTTTCTCAGGAATTGGAGTTTTTCTTTGTTTTACAATGTACTTTCCTTCAGTTTTCGTTGGTAAAACCTCCCATTCTGGGTCATCATGTCCATTTATCCATCTTTGAATAACTGCTAATCTCTTAGAACCTGTTAAGTGTTTTGACATTTGATATTAAATTAAATTTTAAAATACAACCCCTCCTCCTACTTTTTTAATTGGTGCACTTTGAACACTAGCTGGTTTAGGTACTGCAGGTTCAATACTTGTTGCTTTTGCAGCTTTTAGAGCTTCATGTTTTTCTTTTCTAGCTTCCTTTTTGGCTGTAATTTGAGCTTGTTTAGCTTTATATTCTTCTGGATGTTGAACTGCCCATTTAATTTGGTCAGGAGTCTTTAATTTTGCACCTTCTTTAACTTTCTTTCCTTGAGCTGCTTGACTAATTTTATTTAATGCCGTTTTAATACTTCCATCAGGCATATATTTAATAGCTTGTTGTGCATAATTTTGTATTTTACCTCTAGTTTCATCACTTAGATAGTTTTTACCCAATGTTCTCGCTACTTTACCAATAACTCCAGCATTCTTATCTAAAAATTTGACACCACTATGAACTACTTTTGATGCTAATCCTCCAGTCAATGAATCAGCATATCCCATTCCTACTTTTCCTAATAAACCAACACCTTGTTTTATATAACTTTTGAATCCCATTTTGAATTCTTAATAAATTACTTCTCAAAGTAGTATTTGTTTGCTGTTATATTCATGATGAATTTGTCGTGAGGGTCTCTATGTTGTAAATATTCAGCAACTGTTTGTTTTGTGTTTAGATTATTATTTGTTTGTTGCAATAAACTTGTAAAATCTTCTTCACTATATCCACTATAACAAATAATATCAGTAGCCATTCTTTTAGCATTAATATGAACAAATCTAATTGTTTGAAAAGCCATAATACAAGTTATATTAAAATGTCTAGTTTTAGTTAATAATCTAATAAATTCACTATTTCCATTCTTTAATAAATCACTACCAGCACAATCATCTAAAATAATTAAAGTATGAAAAGGATAAGCAGAAGTTTGATATTTACATAATTTAGATGCAATATAAATAATTTTATCTTCTAAATCATTTAAATGATGTTTTTCAATTAATCTTTGCATTTCATCACTTGTCTCTTTCATCTTAGATAAGACATGTTTGACAATTGCATAATATTTAGTTTTTCTACGTAAATGTCTTTTCAGTATATTCATTAATTGTTTTTCTGAAACATATTCTATTTTAGATTTAATTTTTTTATTTAATGCTTCAGCTGTTTTATCCATTTTTCCAGATGTAGAGCAAAAAATTATTTTACTATAATATGGCTTTTTAAATAATCTTTCAGTTATCATGATATGTCTCCAAATCCAATAACTTTTTCCAGCTCCAGGTCTACCAATTAAAAAATAAATGCCATTAGTACTAAATGGATATTCATCACTTAAAGGTTTAATTAATGCACCTTCTATTTCTCTCATACTTTTATTTAATGTATCATTTATGATTGATTCAACATTCTTAATTAAATTACCGTTTTTCGTCATTTAATATTAGATGAATTTTCTAATCTCTGGAGGTATTGTTTTCTGTTTTAACCAATAAATTCTTTCTTCTCTTGAAAGTTTAGATGGATTACCTTCTCGTAAATCTCTAGCTGTTCTTTCTTCCATACTTCCATCTTCAAATTCAACTAAATATCTTTTAGTTTTAGTATCATAATCTATAATTCCTTCAACTTGTCCTCTTTTGTCATTTTTAAGGTCTTTAGCCATTTGTATTTTACCTTTAGCACGAACAATTTTATAACCTGGATAATCATTTATAGCATCATTAGAAGCCTTTAATCTATATAAATTTCCTGGTTGCGCTTCAACTGTATAAACCTCATTACCTACAACTCTTCTTTTCTTTTTTCCAAATTCATTTCCTTCAACAATTTTAACTTTCTCTCCAACTTTAAAATCATATGGTTTTGTATCTACTTTTTTCATTTTAATATATCTTTCTTCTTTATCGAAATCCATATCATCTGGAGCATTTTTAATAACTTTTCTACCATCTTTCATTCGTAAAGATTTATGAGGTGTATCATTATAACCATTAATTAATTGTTGCATTTGGTCATTTTTAATATATTTTTTAGGGTCATAAGGTTTCGAATCTTCATTTGGACTAAAATCACCATTTTCATCTAAGTTAGACCATAAATTAGGGTCAAAAATATTTAAATCATATGCTTTATCTCTAATGGTTCTCATAAATCTATTTATAATACCTAGATTATTATGATTATCATCTTTAGTTGTAGTATATTTGATGTTATGTCTTTGCATCCATTCAAGAGTTTCATTAGCTAAATATGCGGCATCTTGGTCGCTAGCTATAGAACTAACATCTGGAACTTCTTTAATGAATTTATTTAATGCTCCAATTACCTGTTGCGTCCCTTTTCCTTGCATTGGATATGCATATGCTTTTCGAGTATTAACATTAATTAACATCAAATAATTTAATCCATTTGCTTTCTTTTGATTGATAAATGTATCCATTTGATAAGCTCCATGAG
>CATAWQ010000046.1 GCA_949500635.1 uncultured Mycoplasmatota bacterium | reverse complement strand
TCATAATGCTGAAGAGAATCATGTATCTAATACACCTTTTTCTTGAACATAATTTCCTAAATCTTTAGGTGGTTGTTCTCCGACATAAACTTTTGTTGAATTCTTTTTATATCAAACAGGTAATTGGTGTCCTCAAACCAATTGACGACTAATACATCAATCATTAATATTTGCTAGTCAACGATTTAAAGTTGCATTATATCTTTGAGGAATAAATGAATATTTAACTTTAGACTTCTTTTGAAGAGCAATCAATTCTCTAACAATTGGTTTCATCTTTACAAATCATTGTTTTGATAATAATTGTTCAACTACTTCTCCGGTTCTTTCTGAATATCCCACTTCATTATCATAGTCTTCTGTTTTAATCAACATACCACGACTATCCATTTCTTCCACAATTGCTTCACGCGCTTCTAATCTATCTAAAGATTTAAATGATTTTGTAACTGATTGAGCATAAGCATTTAGTTTTCCATTATTATCTATTACAGAATAATAACTAGTAATGTTGTGTTTCTTGGCTAATTCATAATCATTTAAATCATGTGCGGGTGTACATTTCATTGCCCCAGTACCAAACTTAATATCAATATATTCATCAGATAAAACTTTAAGTTTTTGATTATTAATAGGATTAATAACATCTTTCCCTATAAAAGATAAGTATCTTTTATCTTTAGGGTTAACAAAAACACATGTATCAACAAACATTGTTTCAGGGCGAGTAGTAGCAATTGGTAAATATTTTGATTTATCAGTTGCTAAACAATATTTGAAACAAAACAACTTAGAATGAGTTGGTCTATAAATTGTTTCTATATCAGAGATTGCAGTTTGAAGCCTAACATCTCAATTAACCAATTTATAATCTTGATAAATTAAATTATTCTTGTACAAATTAACAAATGTCTTTCTGACAAGATCTTTAACAAAATCATCTAAAGTAAATATTTCATTTTTATAAGAAATAGCAAAACCCATTGTTGCCCATTGGTTTCTGATGTATTGTGCTTGTTCTTTAGACCATTTATAAATTTGACTTATAAATTTTTGCTCAGTTAGATTTTCTTTCTTAATCCCTTTAGAATTAAGTAATTTTTCATATTTTGTTTGAGTAGCAATACCAGCGTGGTCAGTCCCTGGAATTCAAATAGTATCAAACCCCTTAAGTTTTTTGTATCTAATTATAGTATCTTGTAAATAACCGTCTCATGCATGTCCTAAATGTAAATGACCAGTAACATTTGGAGGGGGTAAAATAATAGAAAAAGGTTTTTTTAAAGAACTGTGGTCTTCAAAAAAATTATTTTTCTTTCAAAAATCATAAATATCTTCAACTATTTTTTTATGATCAAATTTGCTAGGATTTTGCATTAATATTAAATATTATAAATATATTTAATAATTTGTATAGAAGACGAAGTTTTGTTTTGACACTTTTTCCTTAATTAATTTATCAACATATCTTTTTTGCTCTTTAGTTAAATATCTAAAACAATTATTAAAACAAATGATTTTTGATGATTGAACATATGCAAACATAAAATTAATAATTTGTTGTTCTTTTATATTAAATGATTTTTTCATTAAATTTATACAAAAATGTGATAATAAATCTTTTAAAACTATCATATTTGTTTTTAGTAAATATTCTGCTGGAATCTTAGTGTCTGGATTAATTTTAATGAAATTATTTTTGAAATAAAACAAATTTTGCTTATTCGGCTCATTTATTCCTAAAAAATTTTCTAAAGACAATTTACAATTTAATTTAACATTTTTATTTCTTTCAACACAATATGTTATGTTATTGTTTAAGAAAAAAATTTTATTTACATCTTTAGTATTCTTAATAAACGAATCCTTTATTTCGTTAGAGATATTTACAATATTTCAGTAAATTGCTGACATTTTTTTATATTCTTTTTGTTTAGAAGGAAATAAACAGACATCTTGAACAGAAGTAGAAAACATTCCTAATAAGCTAACAATAAATGTTAATATACCAATGTTTAACTTCTCATTAATTAAATAATAAGCACCAAAGCCCACTGTTAATATGTATGTTATATTTGTGAAAAAAGATTCAAAATTAAATGCAAAATTTTCAAAAGAAGTTTTAAGTGTATAGATTTTTTCAAATTCTGTAATGTTTGTTCTCAATTTGCTCAAATTAAAATTTAATAATTCTTGATTCTCTTCTTTACTAATAGAATTAATAACTTCAGCTGATATATTATTTGATATATTACTATTCTTAATTGATACAGTAATATTATATTCTTTAAAATTATATGTTACTAAACCAAACACCAATTTTATTAAAAATATGATGATACAAAATAATATAAACATCGGTTTGATAAATGAAAGAATTATTATTGTAATAACACACATAATTATGTCGGTAATTAATGTAGGAATTTCATATGTTAAATAACCACATATAGATACTACTGACGAGTCAACAATATAAATAGAACTTAACTCAATCTTGTTAATAAAATTAATATTTTTATGCTTTAATTTGCTTAGTAATTGATAATTCAAATACCTAAAATTTTGTTTAAACCTAATAAGTGAATATTGTTTAAGAAAATAACTTGCTAATAAATTTAATCCACCAATTAACAAAAAAATAAAGCACAAACTTATTAAATTTGTTGTTGATTTGCCATAAACCGACATATTTAGTGTCCAATTAAGAATATTCGCAAATAATGTAGATAATAAAATAATTAAAAAATGAACAGCTAGTGTTATTGAAAAAAATTTAAAATCAACATTTTGCAAATTAATTTTTTGACTTTTGTAATTAATATTCACTTTTGACTTAGATATATCAAAAACAATACCAGCGAATTTTTCCTTGAATTGGTTATATTCTAATTCAAAGACTCCCGAATCTGAATCATAAACTTTTAAAAAATCTTTTTTCTTGAAAACTATAATATAGTGCATTGTTTGATTTTTATTAATTAGCATTCCATAATATTTATTATTTTTAAGATTAGCAAATTCGGTTCATTCACATTCATAACTTTCAACAAATAATCCAAATTTTTGTGCTAAGTTTTCAAAATCAAAAATACTTAAACCGTTTTCAGTAATGTTTGCACTATTAAGAATATGAAATTTATTTGAAGTTTTATAAAAATGCTTAACAAAGCTATTTATTACACAAACACCACATTCATTTGGAGAGTTTTGTCTAGTTATTTCCATAGTAGAAATAATATATTCTAAAACAAGAAAAGTATTGTTTTGAATTTGTATTAAATTTGTTTAGTTTTTAATTAAATTTTATTGGTAAGCAATCTTTAAGTTCAAATTTACCAGATTTAATTCTTTTAAGTTTTGTTATATGTGCACAATTATTTACTGCCAATCCTAAGTCATGAGCAAAACTACGAACATAAAAACCTTTACTCACTTTTAATTCTATAGTTAAAGTATTATTTTTATATTGAATAATGTTATAAAAAAATATTTTAACATCTCTTGGTTTTAATTCAACATATTGATTCTTTCTAGCATAATCATATAGTTTTTTGCCATTCACTTTTATTGCTTAATAAATTGGAGGAAGTTGTTTGTAATCATTTAAAAAATTATTTTCGATAATTTCCCAAATTGCAATTAAAAGTGCAACACCAATGATAAAATAATGGTGTGCAC
>CATAWQ010000045.1 GCA_949500635.1 uncultured Mycoplasmatota bacterium | reverse complement strand
TTAGAACCTTTTTCAGCAGCTACTGGAGCAATTAATTCTACAGTAATTTCTGTGTTATCACCAGGCATTACCATTTCAACACCTTGTTTTAAAGTAATTGAACCTGTAACATCAGTTGTTCTAAAATAGAATTGAGGTCTATATCCATTGATGAATGGAGTGTGACGACCACCTTCTTCTTTTTTAAGCGCATAGATTTGTGCAGTAAATTTCTTATGAGGTGTAATTGAACCTGGTTTAGCTAATACTTGTCCACGTTCAACATCAGTTTTTTCAATACCTCTTAATAAAATACCAGCATTATCACCAGCGATTGCTGAATCTAATTGTTTTCTAAACATTTCGATACCAGTAACAACAGATTTCTTTGTAGGTCTTAAACCAACAATTTCAACTTCATCATTCATGTTGATTTGTCCACGCTCTACACGACCTGTAACAACAGTACCACGACCTGTAATTGTGAATATGTCTTCAATAGGCAATAAGAATGGTTTATCTGTATCTCTTACTGGTGTTGGAATTCATGTGTCAACTTGATCCATTAATTCTTGAATTTTTTGTTCTCATTCAGGTTTTCCTTGAAGAGCACCTAAAGCTGAACCTTTAATAATTGGAGTATTGTTTCCATCAAATCCATAAGAAGTCAATAAATCTCTTACTTCCATTTCTACTAACTCTTGCAATTCTGGATCGCTTGCCATATCACATTTATTTAAAAAGACAACTATACGTGGAACTCCCACTTGTCTAGCTAATAAGATGTGTTCACGAGTTTGAGGCATTGGTCCATCCGCAGCAGAAACTACTAAGATAGCACCATCCATTTGTGCAGCACCTGTAATCATATTTTTTACATAGTCAGCATGTCCCGGACAGTCAACGTGTGCATAGTGACGTTTTGTTGTTTGATATTCAACGTGTGCAGTATTAATTGTAATACCACGAGCTTTTTCTTCTGGAGCACTATCAATTTGTGCATAGTCTCTTGCTTGAGCTAAATTCTGTTTTGCTAAGTATGTACAAATAGCAGCTGTTAAAGTTGTTTTTCCGTGGTCAACGTGCCCAATAGTACCAATGTTAACATGTGGTTTACTTCTATCAAATTTTTCTTTTGCCATATATTTTTCTCCTTGATTAATTTAGTGTTTAATTTATTATATAGACTTACATTATATTTATAAAAATATTAAATTACATATTTTATTTTTCAATTTTATGATTTTTTAGTTTTATTGTTTATCTCTACTTGTTTTTAAATCTTGTATATCTGTTTTACATTTTGAATTTTTTTGCTTACACTTTCAAAACAACTTTTTACTAACTCTCCTAAAGTTTAGTTTAAGTTTGCCACCACTATTGGTTTTAAATTTTATCAAAAGTTCCTAATATTAACTATTCTTTTAATTTATTTAATTTAACAATGTTATCTAGACGTTTATCGACATTGTCTAAACGAGTATTAACTTTATTAAAGTTTGTTCTAACTTCGTTAGCAAATTCTATAAATCATTTTGGAGCTTTAGGCTCTGATTTAGAACATTTAACACCTTTAATCATAATCGGTTCAACTAATTCATAATTATTATAAGATTTGTCTTTAATAATTTGTTTTAATTGTTCGATATTCTTAACAATAATAGTCTCTTTCATTAAATTATTCATTATTTACCACCACATATATACCTATGGTTAGGAAAGACTATTTTAGTAATTTTTAAAATAAAAAACAAAATTTTTTTAATATTTCTTTGTTGGTTTAACTGGTAAAGACAATTTATGTAAATTATTTTTATGCAATCTATTAATAATTTTTAATGATTTATTATCAATTTTTTTGTTCTCTAGGTATGCGTCAACATTAACATATGTCACGCCCATCTCCTGTTCGTCAGTTTGATTTTTATATAATCCAGCACTTGGCGCTCTATCGATAATAATCTTAGGAATCTTTAATTCTTTAGCTAATTCGTAGACTTGAGATTTATTTAAATTAGCTAATGGCATAATATCGCATCCACTATCTCCAAATTTAGTAAAGTAACCCAAATATAATTCATCTGCATTACTAGTGCCTAACACTAATGCATTTAATTCAGAAGCTATCGAATATATAGTTGTCATTCTAATTCTAGGTTTTATATTAGAAACTGTAATCTGTTTTTTCACACCTAATTGTTTAATAAGCATTTTACAAGTGCTAGATAAATTAATATATCTTATTGGTATGGATAAATATTTTTCCATAGCTTGCACACATTTTTTATCTAGTACACTGTTATCAATGTCCATAAATACACAAGTTAAAACTAATGATGTGTGTTTAGCAATAATTCCTGCAACTATTGCAGAATCCACTCCTCCAGAGATCCCTAATACTAAATTTGAAATATTTGCTTTTTTGCAATATGTATTAATTCAATTTGCTAAATATTTAATATACGAATTAGCTTTGGTCATAAACAATTTTAATTATATTAATCAACAACAAACTCTAAATCGTAGATTTTTAAAGTATCACCTTTAATGGCTCCCAATTCTTTAGCTTTTTCTTCTACACCGATAGATAGCATCTTTTGATTAAATCTAATAATGTTATCTTTTGTTGTTAATGGAATTTTATGAATCCAATATTTTAAATATTCAGATTCTATTTTTCAAACATGGTCATCAAACATCGTAATTTTTAAATCGTGTTTCAAATCTTTTTGTTTTTTTAATTCAATAATTTCTACATCAAGTGTTTGTTCTTCTAATTGTTTCTGGTTAATTTCTTCTTGACTTAAATAAATATTGTAAACTTCTTGTTTTAATTTTTCAAGATTCGTTTTATCTTTTGTAGAAATTAATAAAACATTTTGCAAATTTGATTTTTTCAAAAAATCTTTTACCTTATTTTTATCATAAAAAAGATCGCATTTATTTAAAACAACTATTATTTTTTTCTTTGTTAACTGATCATTAAATTTTCTTAATTCTTTATTAATTAATTGATAAGCTTTAAATAAATCTTCATTATCATATTCATTTAGTGAAATTAAATGAATAAGGATTTGACAACGTTCAATGTGTTTTAAAAAATCATATCCTAAACCCTTGCCTTCTGATGCCCCTTCAATAAGTCCTGGAATATCAGCAAAAACAATATTTTTATTTTTAATTTTTGTAATTCCTAATATAGGTACTAATGTAGTGAATTGATAATTTGCAATTCTAGGTCTTGCATTGGTTAAAGCTGTTACTAACGATGATTTGCCTGCATTAGGAAAACCAATTATTCCGACATCTGCAACATATTTAAGTTTAAGAAAAACTTTTTTCTCTTCTCCAATATCTCCATTTTCAAACAATGTTGGAGCTTTGTTAAAGGAAGATTTGAAAAAAGCATTCCCATGCCCTCCTTTTCCTCCTTTACAGATTTCATATGTTTGTCCAGATTTTAAAATATCTGTAATTAATTCATTTGTATTAAAATCATAAACTGACGTTCCTAATGGAACTTTAATAAAATAATCTTGTCCATTTTTCCCTGTTGCCATTTTTGTTTGACCATTCTGTCCATTTTGAGCAAAAATATTTTTCTTATTACGTAAATCAAATAAAGTGTTAATGTTATGGTCTCCAATTAAAATAATTGATCCGCCATTACCACCATCACCACCTCAAGGACCACCTTCTGGATAATGAGCTTCTCTTCTCCAAGAAACCACACCGTTACCACCATCACCAGCCTTTAATGTTAAGACACATTCGTCAACAAATTGCATATGTAATATTGTTAATATTATAAAGTGTATTATTTAGGATTATCTAAATCAACATAAT
>CATAWQ010000044.1 GCA_949500635.1 uncultured Mycoplasmatota bacterium | reverse complement strand
TTATCTTCTTTATCTTGAATTTCTGATTTATAGATAGTTTTAGTGTTTTTATCTACATTTATTTGTTCAGTTAATTTATCTTTTTTTAAGTTTAGACGGGCTAATTCTTCATTAATTGAAACTTCATTCCATTCTTTTTTTGGCTTAGTTAAATTATTTTTGTTAACTAACTGTTGATATTCAGTTTCCAATCTGATATGTTCATTTTCATTATTAGACAATGTTTGTTCATAGTTTGATAAAAGAATTTTCTTTTCATTATGCTTTGCTGATATCGAATTAAAGTTAGCTGTTGTTTCTTCCAACTCGTGTTTGATACCTACTAATAAATGACTAGTTTCTTCATAAGTTTTATTTAATTCATCCAATTTAGCTTCTAGATTAATTGTAGAAGTGATAATTGATTTATTAAAACCACCTGTCATAATACCACCCACATTAATAGTATCTCCATCCAATGTAACTACACGGTATAAAGAATATGTGTAATTAGATAATTTAGTAGCATTACTTAATTCATCAGCAACAATCACATTGCCTAATAAATTAGCATAAATGTTTTCATATTGTTTTTGAGTAGTAATTAATTCATTAGCTATTCCAAGAAAACCACCAAGTGTTTTTAACACTTCAATGTGTTCTGATTTAATCATTTTAGGTTTTATAATACCCATTGGTAAAAATGTAGCTTTACCTGCTTGATTCTTTTTTAAAAAATTAATTGCATCTACTGCATCATCCTGTTCTTGAACGATAACATTGTTGATTTGTTTACCAAGAGCAGTGAAGATTGCTTTTTCATATTTATTGTCTATTTGAATAAAGTCTTTAACTAATCCTTTAATACCACTTAATGCATTTTTATTTTCGATAATAGTACGTGGTCCCGCATCTACATTATTTTTACTGTTTAGTTGCTCAATAATGTTTTTAGTCATTATTCTAGTTTCTGTTAACTTAGTAGACAGATCAGCAGCTTGATTAGACAATTGATCACGTTTTTGTTTCAATTGCCCAATCATATTGTTGTACTCGTCTATTTGACCCTTTAGTGTGTCAATGTTATTTTTAGCATTATTAATTTCAAATTCAGTAGATGCAATTAATTGTTGGTATGCTTGAGCCTTCTTTTCAGCATTTTCACTAGAGAGGTCATTGTGTAAGTTGGATTCGATTGAATTTTTACGTATTTCTAACTTATTAATTTGTTGCAATAATGAAGTATACTCACTGTTTAATGATTCAATATTCTTGTCTGCTGATTCCAATTTATCTTTTGCAAATTTAAGAGATTGTTCAATTGACTCAACATTCGGTTCAAATACTTCTAATTCATTCTTTGCTTTTTCAAAATTTGAGTTAGCCAAATTTAATTTATCTGAGTAATATCGAAAATCTTTAACAGATAGCATTAAATCTAATTTTGTTAATTCTTTCTTTTTTTCTTTGTAAATCAATACCTTTTCAGCTTGTTTTTTAAGTTTGTTTAAAGTTTTTTCTAATTCGTTAACTATCGAAGTAACATTGTTTAGGTTAGTGGTTGTTCTTTCTAGTTGGTTATTAGCTTCATCTTTTTGCTTAGTATATAGTCCTATTCCGGCCGCCTCTTCAAAAATTCTTCTACGCTCTTCTGATTTTGCTTCAACGAATCATTGAACAGTGCCTTGAGAAATAATACCAAGTGATCCTTTAGACAAACCTGTATCTAGAAAAATATTTTGGATATCTTTCAAACGTGCAGGTTCTCCATTAATAAAATATTCGTTACTTCCATTACCACGTTCTACACGTCTAGTAACAGACAATTCTTTACCCTCATAATGAATAGTTGCATCGGAATTATCAAATACAAGAGTAACTTCCGCATATTTACTAGGATCATGATTAGTAGAACCATGAAAAATAATATCTTCAGAAGTTTTTCCTCTTAATGCTTTATTAGATTTTTCTCCTAAAACTCATTTGATAGCATCAACTATGTTAGACTTCCCACTTCCATTCGGTCCAACAATACCAGACATTTGCTTATCAAAAACAAATTCAGTTTTAGTAGCAAAAGATTTAAATCCTGTAGCAATAAATTTCTTTAGAAAAACCATAATTATTTTTTTAATTTATTATAAGCATTCATAGCTGCTAATTTTTCAGCTTCTTTCCTTTTATTAGATTTAGCCTTTCCATAACAGATACCATTGGTAAAAACAGATACTTCATAAATTGGTGATTTATTGTTAGAAATATCTTTACAAACATATTTTATCTTATTTTTACCATAATGTTGTATTGCTTCTTGAAACAAAGATTTATAGTCGGTAGAAAATCTATCTAGTGAATGAATTTCATATAAATGAATAATAGTTCTCTTTAAAACTTTAAATGCTTCTTTTTCTCCAAGATCGAAGTAGATAGCAGCAATCAATGCTTCAAATGAGTCTTCTAAAATCTTATCAGAGATATTACCATTTTTATCAACTAATGAGTTTTGTAAAAATATATATTTATTTAATTCAAGATTTTTTGCAGCCAAAAATTCTGTATGTGACTGAACAATCATAATTTTAATTTTAGTCATTTTTCCTTCAGACATTTCTGGATGTTTTTTAAATAAATATTCTCTTACTATTTTTTCAATAATAGAGTCCCCTAAAAATTCTAATCTCTGATAATCATAGTTTACATTAGCAACAGTTCTGTATGAAGGGTGAGTCAACGCTTCAATATATCAGGAATATTTTTTTGGTTTTATCAATAATTTATCAAACAACGGTTGAAGATCATTCATATTATTTTAAGTTTTCTTTAATCTTGTGTATAACATTATTTTTAACTGAACTATATAACATATTTAAAGAACTATAAAATTGTTGATAGTCAGCGCTTCCGTGTGTTTTAATGGCGATTTTGTTAAGACCAATAACTAATGCACCAGCATTGTTTTTGTAATCAAATGTTTTTTTGACACCTTTGATTGCAAAAATAGAAAATAAAGCACCTAATCAATTTCACGGTTTTTTATATTGTACTTTTAAACTATTGGTTACCGTTTTAAGAGCGCCTTCTGAAGCTTTTAAAGTAATATTGCCTGTATAACCATCACAAACAGCAATATCCACAATACCATTTAGTAGTTCTCTAGTTTCTATAAAACCTCCATAGTTTAAAGAATTATCTGCTTTCAATAATTCGTTAGCTTCATGATGGTAAGCAAAACCTTTTTCTTTTTCACTACCAATGTTAATAACACCAATCCTAGGATTATCAATACCTCTAATAGATTTACAATAAATATTAGCCATTTGTGCAAATTGGTATAAGTCTTTACCAGAGCATTCCTTGTTTGCTCCAACATCTAATAGAGTAAGTCCCTTACCATTGCTAGTAGGCACATAAGGCATAAAAGCAGGTTTGTTGATTCCTGGAATAGTTTTAATTAATCCGTATACCAACAAAACATAACAAGCAGTACTTCCAGCTGATAAAACACCATCAGTAATTCCGTCAGCTGTAAATTTAATGGCTTTATACATTGAAGTTTCATTTTTTCTTAAAGCAGTAATTGGAGTGTCATCCATATGAATAACATCAGAACAATGAACAATTTCAAATTCGTTAGGAGTTAATAATTTTGGTTTAATAATATTTTCATCACCAAAGAGAATTATTGAAACATCATTATGATTAGAGACAAAATCTCTAGCAGCTTTAATTGCTTCGTTTGGATCGTTTTCAAATCCCATTACATCTAACGCTAATTTCATATTATTTTAAAACGATGTGGAAATAGTAAATAGTTTCATTTGTAGGGATTAATGTAACTTCCATTCCGTGTTTTTCCATCCATTCTTTTTCAATAACATTCAAAGTAGATAGATTTACATTAGCACCATAGAAAACGTAAGCATGTTTAGAGTGTTTTTGTTGCTTAATTAGCAATGCTAATGTTTGCTGAATAACCTTATTAATACTTGTTGAAGAAGATATGATCTTTTTAGAAATGATTCCAATATAA
>CATAWQ010000043.1 GCA_949500635.1 uncultured Mycoplasmatota bacterium | reverse complement strand
CGGACTGAAAATCCGTGTGTCGGCAGTTCAATTCTGCCCGAAACCACCATTTAAATCAAATTTAAAAGCTACTAGTTTTGCTAGTAGCTTTTATTTGAAATAAAAGATAAAAAATTATTTTTTAGAAACTGTTACTAATGCAGGAACAATAACCCGATCATGTAGTTTGTAGCCTTTTTTAATAATTTTAATAACATGGTTATCATTAATATTTGGATCGTTTTTAATTTCAAAACATTCCATAGTGTTAGGATCAAATTCTTCGTTAACATTAATTTTAATTTCTGTAACATTAATGTTGTTAAGGATTGTTTTTAATAATGTTAAAAACATATTAAATCCTTTTTGGTAGTTTTGAACCTTAGGATCATTAGGTGTGTGAGATAATGCTATTTCAAATTGATTAGTAACATTAATAATCTCAATAGCAACAGATTCTAATGCATATTTTTGTTTATCAGTAAATTCTGCTTGAAGTTTTTGTTTAATTTCATTAGTTTGTTGCTCAACTAATAAAGATGCTTGTTTAGCTTTTTCAGTTAATTTATTAACATATTCCTTATTAATTTCATCAATTTGTGCTTCATAAGAATTAACTTTTTTTTGAAGAGAAGAAATCTCTGATTTTAATTTTTCAATTAAAATTATTTCCTTGCTTTCCTTTTTAGGTTGTTCCATTTTTGAATCTTGTTTTAATTGTTCTGTTTTCTTATCTTTACTCATTTTCTAACTCCTTTTCTACTTGTTTGTAATATTTGTTTACTTCAGGATTTTCTATATTTGCTAGTTTTTGTAATTCCTTAATTTGCTCTAAAGAATATTTGTTTGGAGAAGCATAAACAATATTAACTATAAGATCACCATTGTTTCTATTGAATAAACCTTTTTTAGTTGATTTAATACCAAAACCATTAAGTATTATTTGTTCATTATTTTTAGTCCCAGGTCTTAATTGAATTTCTTTAATTCCGTAAGGGGTATTAACTTTAACATTACCACCTACAATAGCTTTCATTGGATCGACTAAAACACTAGTATATATATTATTCTTTTGTCTTTGAAAGACTTTAGAATCTTGAACAAAGATAGTTAAATATAAATCACCTGTTCTATTTTTAATAGAGTTACCATGTCCTTTAAAAACAATTGTTTCCCCATTAAGAATTCCTGGTTCAATATCAAACTCGATTTCTTTTTCAGATTGCAAATATCTTGCTCCACCACAAGTATTACATTTTTTATGAATAATTTTACCTTGTCCATGACATTTAGGACAAACCCCTTGAGTTTGCATTACCCCAAAAGGAGTACGTTGCTGTTTAACAACTACTCCAGATCCGTGACACATATCACATACTTCTACAGATCCTGGTTCGTTACTTGCTCCAGAACCATTACATTCAGGACAAGTTTTTTTAATTTTAAATTTTATTTTCTTATTACATCCTAAGATTGATTCTAAGAAAGAAATGCCAAACCTTGCTTTAATATTAATGTCATATAATTGTTCTTCTGTATGTCTATTGTTTCTAGTTCTAGAAGAACGATTACCTCCAAAAATATTACCAAAAATATCGTCAAAAGGACTCCCGCCTTCATCTCCACCAAAACTAAAGTGGACATTAGAGGCATTACCTCTACCTCCAAAGAATTGGTTGAAAATATCAAAAGGATCACCACCACTAAATCCTTGAGAGTTTAATCCATCAAAACCAAATTGATCATAAGTACTACGCTTTTGTTCATCACTTAAAACTTCATAAGCCTCATTAATTTCTTTGAATTTTGCTTCAGCATCTGGTGCTTTATTACGGTCTGGATGGTATTTCATAGCAAGCTTTCTAAAAGCACGCTTGATTTCATCAGCTGTAGCAGTTTTAGGAACACCTAATACCTTATAGTAGTCTCTTTTATTACTAGCCATAATAATATATTATTATAAAGATAATTTAGCAATTAACATAATAAAGTGCTAATTTCTTACTATTTTGAAATTCATTAATTCTTATCATTAACTAATTTAAATTTATTTTCTATTACTTTAATTGAATATTTTATATTTTTCTTAATCTTGTTTTCCACTATTTCTGACGCTAAAAAGTTTTCAATATTCTTTTGAATATAACGTTTAATTGGTCTAGCACCATATAGTGGGTCATATGATTCTTTTTTAATTTTAGTAATAGTAGATGTGTCAAATCTGATTAAGATGTCTTGTTGTTTCAATCTATCAGATAATTCTTTTAATAATTTATTTACAATTTTTTCTACAACATTTTCTAATAATTTATTAAAAATGATTATTTCATCAATTCTGTTAATAAATTCAGGTCTTAAAGCTTTTTTTAATTCATCAATAGCTTTGTCTTTTTTATCATTTAAAACTTCTGCACCCCCAATATTACTTGTTAAAATAATGATTGTATTTTTAAAATTTACTTTTCTACCTTGTGAATCAGTTAATTCACCATCATCTAAAACTTGTAATAATAGGTTTAATACATCTGGGTGTGCTTTTTCTATTTCATCAAATAAAATAACTGAATACGGTCTACGTCTAATTGCTTCAGTCAATTCTCCTGCTTGTTCGTAGCCTATGTAGCCTGGAGGGGCTCCAATTAATTTAGAAACGGAATGTTTTTCCATATATTCGCTCATGTCAAATCTAATCATTGATTTTTCACTATCAAATAATGCACGTGCTAATGATTTTGCAAGTTCTGTTTTACCTACACCTGTTGGTCCCATAAATAAAAACGAACCTATAGGGCGATTTGGATCATTAATACCAACACGTCCTCTTAAAATAGCATTAGATACTAATGTTATTGCTTCATCTTGACCTTTAACAAATTTTTCTAATTCAGGTTTTAAATTAACTAATTTATTCTTTTCAGATTCCATGATTTTATTTAATGGAATCCCAGTAGCTTTTGATATAACTTCTGATATTTCGTTTACTGTCACAGAGTCTGAAATGTAAGAATCCGGATCATTATTAATTTTCTCTTCTAAATCATTAATATTTTTTTGAGTAGCAGGAATAGTTTCATATAGTAACTTTGACGCTTTTTCAAATTCTCCCTCAGATTGATATCTATCAATTTTTGACTTAAAAGTCTCTAAATCTTTCTTTAAATTATTTAATTGATCATGTTCAGATTTTTGCTTTTTTCATTTTTTATTTTCCTGATCTTGAGACTTCTTTAAATCTTCCAATTCTTTTTCAATTGATACTAATCTCTTTTTAGATTTGTCATCTGTTTCATTCATTAAAGCCACACGTTCAGTTTCTATATGAATAATTTGTCTATTAATACGATCTAATTCGGGTGGTAATGAGTGAATTTCAGTCTTTACTTTAGCGGCCGCTTCATCAATTAAATCAATTGCTTTATCTGGAAGATATCTGTCAGAAATATATCTATCAGAAAGATTAACAGCAGCCACTAAAGCTGAGTCATGAATTTTCACTTTATGAAATAACTCTCACTTATCTTTTAAACCTCTCATAATAGTAATAGCTTCTTGCTTAGAAGGTTCTTTAACGTATATTTTTTGTAATCTACGTTCAAGAGCAGCATCTTTTTCAATGTATTGACGATACTCATTTAACGTAGTAGCACCAATAATTTTAATTTCTCCACGTGCCATCATTGGTTTAAAAATATTAGCAGCATCCATACCTCCCTGACCTGTACGTCCTGCACCAACTAATTGATGTAACTCATCAATAAACAAGATAATGTTTCCATTATCTTTTACAGCTTTTATAACCGAATTAATGCGTTGCTCAAATTGTCCTTGATAGCTAGCTCCTGCTATTAATGAAGGTAAAGATAATTCAATAATAATTTTATTAGTTAATTCTTCTGGAACATCATTATTAATTATCCGTTGAGCTAATCCCTCAACAATCGCCGTTTTACCAACGCCTGGCTCACCTATAAGAACAGGATTGTTCTTAGACTTGCGTGACATAATTTCAATTAGCCTTCTTATCTCATCATCACGACCAATTACAGGGTCTAGCTTGTTATCTTTGGCATCTTGTGTTAAATTTCTACCAAATTGTTCTAATGGATTTTTGTTGTTATCTCCTGGTGTAAAATTAAATTCCATAAATATTCTCCTTACTATTTAAATAAACAAATATATTATAACAAAAAATTAGCACTCTACATATTAAAGTGCTAATTATTTAATAAAATTTGTTGCAAAAAAAAAAAAAAAAAAACGAGTATAAATATACAAATAGGAGAAAAATATGAAA
>CATAWQ010000042.1 GCA_949500635.1 uncultured Mycoplasmatota bacterium | reverse complement strand
AATATCTGGTAATGCACGATCTTGAATAATGTATTTAGCATATCTACCATATCCCTCAGACATGATTTCTTCTAATGCTTTTGATATTCCTTTGTTATTGTTTTTACTTTCCATATTATTCATCTAATGTAAAATCAACGTTATTGTTGATTCATTCTTTTCTTATTTGTGAGTTGTCGCCCATAAGAATGTTAACTCTACGTTCTGCTAATACAGCATCTTGAATTGATACTTTTAAAAAAAGTCTTGTATCTGGATTCATTGTTGTTTCTCATAATTGTTCAGCAGACATTTCACCTAACCCTTTATATCTTTGAACTTCATAACTTTTAAAATTATTTTTTTGTTCTTCTAAATCTTGTTCATTTCATGCATATGCTATTTTTTTATCTGATAATTTGGAATTAATTCTAAATAATGGTGGTAAAGCAACGTAAACATGTCCCTTTTCAATTAAAGGACGCATAAAACGATAGAAGAAGGTTAATAGTAAAACTTGGATGTGAGCACCATCAGTATCAGCATCAGTCATAATAATAACTTTATCATATTTTAGATTTTCAATTTTAAAGTCATTTCCAATTCCTACCCCTAATGATGAAATAATTGTGCAAATTTCTTCATTAGATAATAAATCTCTCAAACGAGCTTTTTCTACATTTAGAATTTTACCTTTAAGTGGTAGAATTGCTTGGTGACGTTTGTTACGGGCTAATTTAGCTGTACCACCAGCAGAATCACCTTCAACCAAAAATAGCTCATTTTCTGAATATTGTTTAGATTGAGCAGGAGTTAGTTTACCTGATAGTAATAATGTTTGATTAGCATTTTTAATTTTTTTAGTATCTTCACGAGCTTTCTTAGCAGCAATTCTAGCATCTCTAGAAAGTAAAGCTTTTTGAACAATTTTAATAGCATCTTTTTTGTTTTCTTCTAATCAGAAAGTGAAATGTTCACCAAAAAATTTTTTAACTGACATTACTGCTTCTTGAGTAAACAATTTGTTTTTTGTCTGACCTTCATAAGCAATAATTTTTTCTGGGACTCTTACAGAAATAACTGCAGTTAAACCTTCACGCGCATCTTCTCCTTCAAAGTTTTTATCTTTTTCTTTTAATAAGTTTCACTTTCTACCATAGTTATTTAAACATTCTGTTAATGCTGATTTGAAACCAGTCTCGTGAGAACCACCTTCAGAAGTCTTGACAGAGTTAGCAAACGAAACGATCATATCGCTAGTATCATTTGTGTATTGCAAAGCTATATCAATTTCAATGTTATCGCTTCCTATTCCTGAAAAACTTGCAACATTGGTAATTGGAGTTTTGTTATCATTAATAAAACCCACATATTCACTAATACCGTGAGTTGAGTAATATTCAGTAGTTTCTTTGTTAATTTCATCTTCAAAAATAATCTTTAAATTTTTATACAAGAAAGATGATTCCCTAATTCTTTCCTTTATAATCGATGGATTAAATGTTACGTTTTTAAAAATTGTTGGGTCTGGTTTAAATGCTACAGTTGTTCCAGTTCTGTTGGTTGTACCAATAACTTTTGCTGGTTGAACAATTTTACCGCCATTTTGGTATTTAGATTCTACGATCTTGTTATCTCTATTTATAGTAACGATTAATCATTCACTTAATGCGTTTACAACAGATGCACCAACACCATGCAAACCACCTGATGTTTTGTATGCATTGTCATCAAACTTACCACCAGCATGTAATACAGTAAATACTGTATCTACTGTAGATAATTTAGTAGTAGAATTTATCCCTATTGGAATACCACGACCATTATCTTTAATTGTGATAGAGTTATCTTTGTGCAAAGTGACTTTGATACTATTTGCATTACCAGAGATAACTTCATCAATAGCATTATCAAATAATTCCCATACTAGATGGTGCAATCCATGTATATCTGTGGAGCCAATATACATTCCGGGACGTTTTCTAACAGGTTCTAGGCCTTCTAGAACCTTAATATTCTCATCTTTATAGCTTTGCATAATCTGTTAGAAAATATTTCTATATATTATAAATATTTAGATAATATTTATAAAAAGGTTTTTAAGAATTTTAAAAGCAGCTTCTTCTAAGATTTTGTTGTTACTTGCTACTAGTTTTTTATTAATAAAAATCTTAGTGTTTGGTTGACAAGTTTGAGCAATAATAGCATTAACT
The DNA here is from genome assembly GCA_949500635.1 of uncultured Mycoplasmatota bacterium. Taxonomy (GTDB): domain Bacteria; phylum Bacillota_I; class Bacilli_A; order Mycoplasmatales; family Mycoplasmoidaceae; genus Malacoplasma_A. The sequence goes on along the minus strand of CATAWQ010000042.1, from coordinate 2,278 downwards.
ATTACACACATATTTGTGAGTAATCCGCACACTTGGATTGATTCAAATTTATACTTAGTCAAGTAATCTACTAATTTAAGTGAACCAAATGTTGGTTTATTATAACAATTTGATTTAGTGACATATTGGTTTAAAGGTTCACATATTTCTCAACCTTTAGATCCTTTAATTGCATGTTTAATAGGAAGGTTTTTACCTTCTATTGATCACAAGTATTTTTTATCGTGTGTGTCTTGTAAAAAAATTATTTGGTCTTTATTTTTAACATACTTTTCAATTTCTTTGCAGATAGGAGTTCTTATTTTTATTGCTTGTTTTGATCCTAAAACTCCTTTTACAAAGTCGTTTTGATAATCTACGATTATTAACAATTTTTTCATATTATTATTTTACTAAATATATAATTAAATTTATTAAATATGATTTTTTTATATACTTTATTTTTTTGCATAATTGGATATTTACTTGGTAGCTTAATATTTGGTCAATTTATTGCTTGAGGAAAAAATAGGGATTTGACAAAAATTGGTAGCAGTAACGTTGGTGCGACTAATGTAAGACGTGAATTTGGTTCTGCAATGGGGTTGTTAGTTTCTATATTAGATGCTCTTAAAGGAATGATTGCTATATTTATTTGTTGAGGAATTTACGGAGTAACAATTTTTAAGATTAACAGTTCTGCTAATTTATATCCATTAGTATATTTAGCTGGTGTATTTGCTGTTATTGGTCATTGTTACCCCATTCAATATTTATGCGCAATAGTTAAATATGGTGTAGATAAAGCTTCGATGTGAAAAGGCGGTAAAGGAGTATCTACTTCAGGTGGAGTATTATTTTCTATTAGTCCTTATTTGGGACTAATTGCCTTTTTAATATGAATTTTAATTGTATTAATATGAAAACATGTATCTTTAGGTTCTTTGTTCTGTATGACAATTGCTACATTGTTTTTGTTTATTCCTCAAATTGGTAGTTTTTACTTATTTGATCACCGTTGAGTTTATACAAATGTGAATATTGATTTTGATTTATATACAAAAGCACCTTGATTAATTGGAGCTACATTCATCTTGTTAATGTTTAATAATTGTTTATTAACATTTAAACATAGACCTAATATTCAAAAATTAATTAATCACCAAGAAAGTAAAGCGTTTTAATATGTCATCCAAATTTAATTTCAAATTTAATAAGCAATTATTAAATAAAGGTTTCTATACTGCAAATTATTTTATTAAGACTAGTAAATTAATAAAAAAATATAAACCTAATGAAATTGTTTGTATGCAGTTTACTCATTTTTCTAAAGAGCCAATAATGGTTTGTGGAATAGAAGAATCAGTAGAACTGATTAGAACTTGTTTAACTAAGGAAGAATTAAAAGACATTGAAATTTATGGACAACAAGATGGAGACATTGTAAGTCCTAAGAAACCAATTTTATTAATTTTTGGTAAATATCATGTATTTGGTAAGTTTGAAAATATTATTGATGGTATATTAGCTAGACGTAGTTCTGTAGCTAACAATTGTAGAAAAGTTTTATCTCTAATTAATGAGAATAAATTAATATATATGGCAGATAGAACAGATGATTATTTAATTCAACCATACGATGGTTATGCAGCATATGTTGGAGGAATTAGAAGGTTTGTTACTGATGCTTCTGTAAGTTTGTTAAAAGATAAATCTAATATTAGTGTTGGCGGAACTATTCCTCATGCATTGATTCAAGAATTTGACGGGAATCTTAACGTAGCATTAAAAGCATACACAAATGAATATGGTAAGAAAGGTTTAGTAGCCTTAGTTGATTATCACAATGATATTAGAAGAGACATTAAAAATATTTCTAAGGAATTTAAGGATTGTTTTGCAATCAGAATAGACACAAGTAAAAATCTTTGTGATAAATCATTAAAGCCAATTAAAGTTAATTATGGAGTAAGTGATAGCTTGATCAAAATTGCAAGACGCACTCTTGATCAATATGGGATGAATCAAACAAAGATTGTTGTTTCATCAGGAATTGATTATGATAGAGTAAAACATATTGTAAATAAAAAACTACCTGTAGATTTTTATGGGATAGGTAGTAGTTTAATAACTCGTAATGTTCATATTACAGCAGATCTAGTATTAAAAAATAATAATCATGAAGCTAAATTTGGAAGAAAGTTATTTATTAATATAAATAATAAAAATAGTTTAAAAAAATACATTTAACAGACTTATAAATAAATTACTATGGAAGAGTTTGTTACAAAATATATCA
>CATAWQ010000041.1 GCA_949500635.1 uncultured Mycoplasmatota bacterium | reverse complement strand
TAAAGCTAAAAAAGATATTAATAAGTTCTTTGAATTGTTTGACAATATGATTGATCTTGCTGAAAAACAATTGTTACATAGATTTGAAATTCTATGTAACTTGAAAGTTAAAGACTTGCCTTTTGTTGCTGGTCAACATTTAATGAAAGGCAGTGAAAACTTAGGCCCTAATGATTCAATTAAACCAATTATGTTAAATGGTACATGAGGTATCGGATTTATTGGTCTTGCTGAAACATTGAAATTATTAACAGGTAAACATCATGGTGAATCTAAAGAATCACAAGAATTAGGTATTAAGATTATTACTCACTTAAGAGAACGTTGTGATAAATTAACTCAAAAACACAAAATGAACTTTAGTTGTTATGCAACACCAGCTGAAGGATTATCAGGCAAATTCACAGTATTAGATCAAAAGTTCTATGGAGACATTCCGTGAATTACAGATAAAAACTTCTATACTAATAGTTTCCATGTTCCAGTAGATTATCCTATTTCAATTGCTGAAAAATTAGCAATTGAAGCCCCATACCATGCATTATGTAATGCTGGACACATTTCATATGTTGAATTTGATAACTACCCAACTGGTGAACAAATTGAAAAAGTTATTCGTTGAGCTTACTCAAATACTAACATTAACTATGTAGGTATCAATTTTCACATTCGTTATTGTAGAGAATGTGCTAGAAGAAGAAATGCTGAACAAATAGCAAAGAGACAAAAGCAACTTTGCGACTGTTAAGTTATGGCTGACAAAATCAGATTAGCAGGAATAGCACAACAAAGCCTTGTTAATGGTAAAGGCTTAAGAAAGGTTTACTTTTCTCAAGGGTGCACACATCATTGTAAAAATTGTTTTAATCCAGAAACATGGCCGTTTGTAGGTGGACAAGAATTTGATATGGATGATTTATTACATAAATTATCTATTGAAACATATTTAGATGGAGTTACTTTTAGTGGTGGTGATCCATTTCAACAAGCAGACAAATTTGCTTACATGGCTGTTAAAATTCATCAAATGGGTTTTAACATTTGAAGTTATACAGGATATAAATTTGAAGAGTTATTAGAATTAGCTAAAACAGATAAGAACATAGATATTATGTTACATAATATAGACGTTATAGTGGATGGCGAATTTGTTCAAGAATTATATGATGAACATTTAAAGTTTAGAGGATCATCAAATCAAAGAATTATTGATGTACCAAAAAGTTTAGAAACTAATTCAATAGTAATAATAGATTTTTAAGAAATTCAATTTCATTAAAAAATTTTAGTGCATCAAATACACACTTAGTCTAAAAAGTGTTATACTAACATATGTAAAAATTAAAGGAGTAGAAAAAATAATGAAACAAGTTAACCAAGTTACTTACTTAAGCCCATCTGATAAATCTTGCCCAATCTGTGGATCACACGATATTCAATCAGTTAGTCGTATTACTGGATACTTATCATTAGATGAAAGATTCGGTGCAGGTAAAGTTGCAGAAAGAAGCTCAAGAGTAAGTCACAACAACGATTGCCACGAAAAAGTTTATAACAAGTAGTCTTTTTCTATTCTAGAGTCAAAAAAATAACCATTGATAGTGGTTATTTTTTTATTTCATTTATGATTTTGTCAATTGTTAGTTTAGTTGGTTTTGTTCTAAACAAACCATAGTATGTTCCATTTGCTAATTTTCCATTATCAAAATCTTTTTGTTTATATTTATCTATTCCATTTATTTGAAGCATGTAACATGAAATGTATTTTGGTTTAAAATCACGAACAATAACTGTTGTAGGTCTACTTCCGTGAGCGCCAACAGCAACTGCTGGAACTGCCAATGGTACTGAATAGAAATATTTAATTGTGACATTTGAAATAAAACTATGGATTTCTTTAGAAATCTTAGCACTATCAGTTTGTTTAGTTTCAATGATAATGTTAGTTTCAAATTTAACATCAGCAAATACTTTTTTATAAATAGAATCTACAAAAACTTCTGATTGAATAGAAGAAGAAATAGGAATGTTTTTAGAAGGCAATTTATAGTCTTCTCTATAAAACAATGGAAGACATGAAAAAGGAGATTGGAGCTTACTAAATCTAGTAATAAAATTATTGATTTGAGTAAGTTTTACATCTTTCATTTGATCAAGATCATAAGAAGAACATTCAGTTAATGTACCAAATGAATAATTAATACAATCACTATTTAGTAATTCTTTTAATTCATCTTCTTTTGATTTTCTTCTTCTAGAAGAAAGTTTTTTAATCTCAAATTGAGGTTTCTTTTGATAAGTAATTACATTATCACTATCTTTTAATAAAACAAAATCTGGATAAGTAGTCAATAGATTAACTATTTTTTCTTGAGTTAATACAGTGAATGCAACTCTAAATTGTTGTTCGTCATTTCTAGAACAAACAAAATTTTTATCGAATTCTGGATTATCCATTGGTAACTGATCTTTGTTTTTTCTTTTAAACCAATGATGTTTTACTTCATTATTTCCAATAAATGACAAATTCTTAACAAGATTAGTTTTAATTGCCATGTAATCATTAATCTTGTATACAGGAAATGGTCAATATACAATTGCCATAGCCATTTCTGTTTCAGTACCATTTTGAGTACGGTAATGAATAGGAACTTCTTTAAAATATGGCATATCAATTCATGATTGCATTTTGCCTTTAGCAACAATGAATGGAGTGCTGTACATTTCTCCAGAGACCAATTCACATATAGAAAAATCTTTATCTTTATTAAATAAAGGAATAATTGAATCACTAAAGTTTTCTCACAACGGAATATGTTCATAAGAAAGAGTTGGAGAAAACTTAAAATCTTCAAATGATTTATTTAAAACATTTTCAATTACTCCATATGAACTATATAGTTTGTATAAAGGTTCTAGTTGTTTTTGTAGTCTATTTTCTAGATCGTTCAATTCTTTGTTTTGAGCTTCAATTTTTGGAGTAATGTTTTTTATTTGATTATTAAGAATAAAATAAGGAAAAATTAATCAAATAAAAATTCATTTTAAAACATTTTTAATTCTTCTTGATTTTTCTAATTTAGCAGTGTTATCATATAAATCATAATATTTTGTTGCTAACTCTTTGTTTTCTGATTTATTAATATTAGACTTATTTAATAAGTCATCAAAGTATTGATTAAAAAGTTTCTCAGCTTCTATTGTGATTTTATTACTATCTTCACTATTAGAAATCTGGGGATTTAATTGAGACATGATTTAATTACTTATTAAGTTTTAGAGAAACGTCTTTTTGTTGCTCTTCACTTGCATTAAATAATGCAAATGTGTGTAAACCTTGTTTTGTTGCAACAACTTTTGCAGGGAATGTGAATAATTCTTGGTTAAATTGAGTAACAACAGAGTTATATAGTCTACGACTAGCAGCGATTTCTTGTTCTAAGTATTCAGCACTATTCATTAAATTTTTAATAGCTTCTGTAGAAGCAATCTTAGGGTAGTTTTCATAAGTTGCTAGCAATCTAGCAAATGCTGAATCAATTTTTTGATTTGCTTCATTAAGATTGTCATCTGTAATTTTATAACTTCTTAATTTAGTAATATCAGATAATAAATCTTTTTCAAAGTCCATAGATGATTTAGTAGCATCTACTAATTTAACTAAAGTATCACGTCTTTGAGCTAGTTGAATTTGGATTCCACTAGCTTTTTCATTGATTTGCATTTGCAATCTATTGAATTTATTTTTCTTAGTAATAGAATAAATAAAAAATAAACCAATAGTTACAACTCCTAAAGCGATATACCCAACTTTATCACCAGTTGAACAAGTGGCGTTTATTTGTCTATTTTGAACATTTGGATTAAATCCTTTAGTTTGTTGTTCGTTTTCTCTTGTATCAATTAACATAAATTTCTCCTAATATATTAAATTATATAATTTTTGGTATTTATTAATTTTTAATAATGCAATTCAAATAATAAAACATTTTCAAACAAAAATTGAACTTTTTTTGGAAAATTTTCGAACAAATTACGTACATTTTTTCGTTATTTTCATATTATGATTTTTTAGAAACAATTAATTATGAACAACTTAGAAAAAGAAACTATTCTTATTAAGAATATTGAACAATTAAAACAAACTATTAAAGACAAATCTTATAATAGTTATGAATTAGTTGAACCGATTATGATTAAAGGTGTTAAATGCTCTAAACCAAAGCCTAAAGCTCCAAGATGATTTACAGAGTTCGCCAACGAACAACGTGCATTTAACAAAGTCGTTATTAATCGTTTGGATAACGTTGACAAACGTTTAGATAAACAAGAAGAATTTAATAAACAAACATCAATGCTTATTAAAACAGTTATTAAATTAAACAACTTAAAAACTGAATAGTTATTTCGAAATAGCACAAACCTTGTATGTATATTAATAAAAAGAAAATCCTAGCTTTAATTAGAACTATTTCTAAACAAATAGATGACTGTATTGATATGTGAAAAGAAAATCAGTAAAACTATAAAGTATTATTAATATATTTTTTATTAACAGACAATAATGTAGCTCAAGATGTCTTTTGAGGTCTAATCAACTCTAAAAAGAATTAAATCTAACTTTAATATTTAAAATCACTAAACACTAATTCATTATTTTTTATTTCAAAAAATATTAATTTTACAGGGGCACATTTTTCACTATATTCTTCATTAAATTTTCTAATTTTTTCTAAATTATTTTTAAAACTTTTTTTATTTAACAGACTTTTTTTACAAATAATTGCTGGGCATATATCACACAATCTATTTGTCTTGTAATACTGAATAATTCAATCAACATATCTCTTAATTTGATTAACAATGTAATTTGGAAGTTCTTTACATTT
>CATAWQ010000040.1 GCA_949500635.1 uncultured Mycoplasmatota bacterium | reverse complement strand
AATTTTCATACTTTATTTGTTTTTGATCAAAGTATCTACAGATGTCTTTTTTCATGTTTGTTGCTGCGTGATCATTAGCAATAATAATTAATTTTTCATTCATAAAATTATTATAGAAGTAATCTTAAATATTTATAATATTTAAGATAATGAAATAAGAGGAGAAAAAATGGCAAAAACAAATAAAGCTCAAGAAATTGGTTTTGAAATTGTATCACTAGCTGGTGATGCAAGAAGTTTGTATTTAGAATGTTTAGATGCATTAAGAAAATCAACTAAAACTAATCTTAAATCTTATATCTCAACCATAGAAAAAAAGATGAAAGAAGCAGAAGATTTATTAAATGAATGTCATGTTAAACAAACTGACATGTTACAAGCAGAAGCACGAGGTAAATCTCAACCATTTGCTTATTTAATGGTACATGCACAAGATCACTTGATGACCACTATTTTGTTAAAAGAAATGTTAACTTCTTTTATTGATTTATATAAGAAGGTCTTTTAGTTATGAAAATAGGAATTATTAGCGATGCTAAAAATGCTTCAATCAAAAACGAACTAATGACTTATGTAAAATCAATTGGACATGAACCAATTGATTTAAATAAGCATTCAGGAATTCTTGAAAATTGTGATGAATTAGTAAATGCATATAATTCACACACAATTGATAGAGGATTAGCAATTGATGATTGAGGAATTATTACATTTATGTATTTAGCTAAAAATAAAGGAATTGTAGTTGCTGAAATTAATGATGAACACTCAGCTAGAATGACCACTGAACATAATAACAGTAGCATTCTTACATTTGGTAGTGAAATTTCTACTATTAACCAAATGAAAAGAATGGTAGATAAATTTTTAGCAGCTAAATATGAAGGTGGTCGTCATAAAGTAAGAATCGATATGATGGATACATTATTAGAAAAGGAGGATAAATAATATGAGAATAGCAATTGGATGTGATCATATAGTTACACCTATTAAAGACGAAGTTGTTAAATTCTTAACTAATAATGGTCACCAAGTAATTGATTGTGGTACTTATGATAAAGTAAGAACACATTATGCAGTTTATGGGTTTGAAGTAGCAAGACAAGTTGTATCTAAACAAGCACACTTAGGTGTTTGTATTTGTGGTACAGGTGTTGGTATTTCTAATTCAGCTCAAAAAACAAAAGGAGCAAGGGTGTGTCTTACAAGAGATGTAGCATCTGCAGTAGCTGCTAGAAAATACTATGATGCTAACATTATTGCTATGGGTGGTAGAATTACTGGTCAAGGATTAATTGAAGAAATTATTAATGCTTTTATTAACACAGAATATGATGGATCTAATAAAGAGTTATTAGATAAAGTTAATAATAAGATAAAAAATGATAATTATGATATCCAGATGTTTAATGGTGAAATTGAAAAATGACACCAAGGCGGATATTGCGGAGGGGAAAAACAAGAAACTATTCCTCTACCTAAAACCTGAAATAAATAGGAGAAATAAGTAATGGAAAAAGTTATTGAGAAACAATCATTAGGTAAATACTATTTGCAAACATTTGCAAATGGTATTAAACGTTTTACCCAATCTAAATGGATGGTAGCAATTGTAAATGGATTTATTGCTGTAATGCCAATTATTATTACTGCATCAATCTTTACACTTCTATCAGCACTACCTGAAATGGTAATGACAATCATTTGACAAAAAGAAGGACCAGTTGCTTGAAAAGACCACATTGATTATGCAATGTTTGAACAATACCAAGCATGAGCAGGTGCTATTTCTAATTGATCAATGGGTATTATTGGTTTATTAGCAACTGCTGCAATTGCTAAAAACTTAGCAGTTGAATTAAATAATAAATTACCATTTGAAAGAAGAATGAATGAAACAGCCATTTTCTTTGCTGCTATTTGTGTTTACTTTATGCTTTCTGTAATTGAATTTACAGTTGATAGTGATGATTCATGAAAAGCGGTATTACCTGATCATTCTGGTCGTGCAATCTTCGTTGATGGTTTAGCAGCACAAGGTATTTTACCTGGTATTATTATTGGTTTAACATTACCATACGTATTCTATATTTCATACAAGAAAAACTGAACAATTAGATTGCCTAAATCTGTACCACAAACAATTTGTCAAGCGTTCTTAGCAATCATTCCTTTATTTTTGACATTTGCTATTTTTGGATCGATTGGATTCGGATTTGATAAATGATTAGGAGAACCAATTCTATTTTATATTTTTGAAAAAATTCAATCTGGATTATCAGCTAACCCAAACATTAATAACAGTTATCCATTAATTGTTATTTATACATTAATGGAAGGCGGTTTCTGATTCTTAGGTGTTCACCCAGAACCAGTACATGCAATTATGCGTGCTACTTTCTGATTTTCAAATATCGCTGATAATGCACAAGGTGGAAATAATTTATTTATCGAACCTTTAATGTATGGTTATGGTGCTATGGGTGGATCAGGATGCACATTAATGTTACCTGCATTAGCATTATTATTCTGTAGATCAACTCAAATGAAAGTAACCGGTAAAACAGCTGTTTTACCAATTTTCTTCCAAGTTAATGAACCAGCATTATTTGGAACACCAACCATATTAAATCCGTTATTTGCATTCCCAATGATCTTTACAGGAATGTTCAATGACTTGTTATTTAAAGTGTTTGCAGATGCAACAGCTTTTCAAGCTGGAACATTATATTTACCATGATCTACTCCTTACTTCTTACAAACTGCATTGCCAACACCGACAAATTGAATGCCATGAGTATTTAATTTGGTAGCTTTAGCAATTTGTACATTAACATATTTACCAGCAGTGATCTTACATGATAAAAACTGTTTAAAAGAAGAAGCTAAGAAGTTAAATGTTAATTCAATTAACTTCAAACCACAAAATGGTATTGAAATTATTAAGAGTAAATTATTTATTGGTGATACAACTGCAAGAAATGAACACAAAATCTTTAAAAAACAATTAAATAAAAAAACTAAAAAAGCTCTTGCTCTAGCAAATGGTAATGATCAAGAAAAAAATAAGATTAAATTAGATAAGAAAATTAAGTTATTAAAGAATAAAACTATTTGTTTATCTGATGAATTAACAATTGTTGCTAAATCATTTGAATTAACCAAGAAAAATAAAAAAGATAAATTAAATGCTAAACTTGAAAATTTATCTGAAAAAGTAGATCTATGTATTGATCAAGCAAATAACAAAAAAAATAGTGAGATTCAAAAACTAAACAAGAAATTAGAAGTTTTGAAAGTAAAAATTTCTACTTTCAAACAAATTTCTAGTCAATCTAAATCTAAATTGAGTAAGAAAATAACTACAAAAGCAATTCCAAATATAAAAGCTAAAATTGAAAAAATAGAAAGCAAAATTACTTCTAAACAGTCTACCCCTGCAAAAGTTCACTGTAATGTAAAAGATCTTGATGTAGTCAAAACTATAGAAACTCACAAGATTGAAACTTCTTATGCAAATTCTTGCATCAGAGCAAACAAAAAGTTTGCTAGAAGACACAAATCTTTACAAAATAAAGCTGATAAATTAAACATTAAAATTACATCTCTTATTGTTCCTGTTGCTTTAAAAAAATTTAAAGATCAAAAAGCTGTAAGAAAAGCAAATAAGAGACAACATTCCGATAAAAAACAAACATTTAAAACAATTATTTCTAAAAATAAAGCTGAAATTGCTCAATGCATAAATCCGTGAGCAAGAACCCAAAAAGAAGTATCATCTTTAAAAACTCCTGTTGTAACTGATAACACAGTCAAAGCAAAAAAAGCTCCTCAATCATCAGCAAATGGAATTGATCCTAATAAAAAATACCAAGTACTAGTATTATGTTTAGGCGCTGGTTCATCTGCTGTACTAGCAAACACTATTAACAAAGGATTAAAAGCTAATAGTATTAAGAACATTAAAGCTGCTGCATTAGCATGAGGTCAACATGAATCTGCATTATCTTCAAGTGATCTTGTAATCTTGTCTCCTCAATTAGGTTCACATGCAAATAACCTATCTAAGCAAGCACAAGATATAGGTTTCAAACTATTAGCTTGTAGAGGTAGAGATTACATTGATCTATCAAAAAACCCAGCTAATGCTGCTGATATTGTAATTAGAGAATTAACATCAAAATAAAACGATGAACAATTATAAACAACATAATTTAGTAAATATGGATAAAATGTTACATGATGCCAAGAATGGGCATTATGCCATTTTACACATTAATGCAGTTAATTACGACTGAATAAAAGTAACTATCTTAACAGCTCAAGAAACTAACTCACCAATTATTGTTGCATTAACGGAGAAATCTATGAAAGGAATTATTTCTCCAGAAGGTATTGCTCACATGGTGTATGATATAATGGATAATTATAAAATAAGTGTTCCTGTAGCTTTACACTTAGATCACGGATCATATGATGCTGCTATTGAGTGTATTAAAGCAGGATTTAGTTCTGTAATGTATGATGGTTCTAAAGAACCAATTGATATTAATATTAAGAAAACTAATGAAATTTTAACATTAGCTAAACAGTATGATGTATCAGTTGAAGGAGAAGTAGGAGCGATTGGTGGTAAAGAAGATGGTGTTACAGGGAATGGTGAACAAGCCAATCCTGATGAATGTTCACGTTTGGCAGTGACTGGAATTTCATGTTTAGCGGCTGGAATTGGTAATGTTCATGGGATTTATCCATCAGATTGAAAAGGAATTAATTTAAAATTATTAGAAGAAATTAAAGCTCATACTAATAACATTCCTTTAGTATTGCACGGTGGAAGCGGGATTCCAACTGAACAAGTGCAAGAAGCCATTAGGCTTGGCGTATGCAAAGTGAATGTTGGTACAGAAACTTTACTTGTTTTTACAGACGCATTGGCTCCTTATTTTTTATCAGGTAAACATAAAGAAGGAAAAGGTTTTGATACTAGAAAATATTTCCCAATAGGATATGAAGGTGTAAAACAAAAAATCATTGAGAAATTAAAAATGATTGGTTCATTTG
>CATAWQ010000039.1 GCA_949500635.1 uncultured Mycoplasmatota bacterium | reverse complement strand
AATGGAAGGTTTTCATAACCTAGTAATAAGTGTAATGGTATTATATCTATAAAGTCAAATAATAAATTATTTTTTGAAATCCCATTTTATAAAGAAAAAAATAAAACCCGGGCACATGCAGGTTTTAATTATTTTATTGTTTCTGTGACTAGTTTTTTAAATTCTTCTGGATTATTAATTACTAGTTCAGATAGCATCTTACGATTGATTTTAATATTTTTCTTATTTAATTGATTAATAAATTTAGAATATGTTAAACCTAATGGTTTTAATCCAGCATTGATTCTGGAAATTCATAATTTTCTAAAATCACGTTTTTTATTGCGTCTGTCTCTATAAGCATAACCACTTGCTTCAATTACTGTTTGATGAGCAATTTTATAAGAAGTATGTTTTGTACCTCAAGCACCAGAGGCTTGTTTTTTAATCTTATTACGACGTTGTCTTGTTTTGTAACCACCTTTTACTCTCATATATATTCTCCTTTAATTAATTTTGTAAAGTATATTTAAGACGTTTGTAATTTGCTTTAGTAACTAAAGCATCTTTTTTCAATTGTCTTTTTTGTTTAGTTGTCTTAGAGTGAGCCATGTGAGAACGGTTTGTTTGTTTTCTCTTTAATTTTCCGCTGGCTGTTACTCTAACTCTTTTAGAAACTGATTTTTTAGTTTTCATTTTTATTTTTGCCATATGATTCTCCTTTACTTATTTTTAGCAATAGTACATTCGTAAATAATTGGAGTAATCTTTTTTAAAGGTTGAATAACTTTACCTTTATTTTGTAAAAGATTAATAAACTTGTTGTATGTTTCATCGATTAATTCTTGTTTAAAACCAACACGTCCAGCAGCTCTAATTTTGAATTTGACTTGACAACCATCTTCTAATCATTCAATTGCATTCTTAGCACGTCATTCTAGATCATGGTCACCAGTTTGAGGTCTTACTTTAATTTCTTTAACTTTGATTATTGTTTGTTTCTTTTTAGATTGTTTTGCCTTAACTTTTTCATTGTAATTAAACTTACCATAATCTAAAATCTTAGCAATTGGTAATCCTCCAGTCTTGTTTGCAGGAACAAACAAGACTAAGTCAAGATCTTTATCTCTAGCATAATTGATAGCATCTAATCGGTTCATTTGTCCAATTTTAGATCCGTCTTCATCAATTACTAATAACTTTGGATCTCTTATTTTTTCATTAACAGGTCTATATTCCATTTATTTCCTTTTTTATTTATTGCATTTATATAAAGAAAATAGTGCATCTGTAAAAGTGAATGCACTACAAATACTTAGATTGACTAACCTAAAGCTATTAACCCAAATCTACTAACAGATATCAGGTGAGTGTAAACTACTTTCTTTATACAATATTAATATTAACATATTTTTGAGATAAATATTATTTTTTTTAATTGAAAATGTTACTCAATCTATTCACAAGGAAAAATATAATGAGTTATTGAATAAATTTATAAGAAGAAAGTTTCGAAAACAAACTGACTTTACTGACATATCTTAAAACCAAATTAATCAGGTTATGGATTGAATAAATAATCTATAAAGATCTAAATTACACTATAAATCCTCAAACGAACTATATAATAGTTTTTATTAAACTAAGTTACTAGAAAGTTTGATTTTGACTTAATAATTTAAATTTATTAATTATCTAGCTATAGTTCAATTATCAAAAATATTATTACCAGCTTTAAGTCAATCTAATAAATCTTGTGAACTAGCAACTGATGTATTTAAAGATCTAACTGTTCCTGTAGATGAAATATCATCAAACACATTTAAGTCTAGAGTAGGAATATTTTCATAATCATCTGGTAACTCTCAAGCAATATATTTTAATGAAGAGCAATTGTAAAAACAATAAAACATGATATCATTAACACTAGCAGGAATTTTCAAAGAAGTAATGCTTGAATTATAAGTAAAAGCATCTCCTTCAATAGCAGAACAATTAGACCCATTTTCAAAAGTTAGATTCTTAATAAAAGATGGAATTTTATTATTAAAAGCACTATTAGCAATACTTGTTACACTAGCAGGAATTTCCATAGTGTTATATTGACTGTATGCACTTGGATTAGCTAAAAATGCATCAGTAAATCCTTTTAAAACATCATTTTCTATTGTGTAAACTTCTTCTGGTAAAATTTTTCTATTCCAAACACTTGGTAAATCAGCATTGTTTAATAAATATTGAAGTAATGCATTACTATCGTGTTGAGCATCAATTGGATTTATTACAGTAACTGTTCCACCAGTAATTGGAGAAACTTCTTCAAACGAATCATAAAAACTAGTTCCACCTTGTCATGCATTTCATGTAATACTACTTAAATTAGAACAACCAAAAAAAGCTCTGCTACCCACTTCTTGTAAACTGCTCGGAAAATTAACGGAAGTTAACGATGTGCAAGTATTAAAAACTACATTTGAAATAACTGATAAATTTGTACAATTAAATAAATCCACTGAAGTTAATGATGAACAATTATTAAAAGCTATTGAATTAATTGCAGAACAAATAGATCCATCAGCAAAAGTTAAATTCTTAATAAAAGATGGAATTTTATTATTAAAAGCATTATCACCAATACTTGTTACACTGGCTGGAATTTGCATTGTATCGCAAATTCCATCGTATTGTGATAGATCTATTCCTGATTTAAAACCATTTAGAACACCAGTAGTTTCATCAATATCATAAACACTATAAGGTAAATTAGGACCAACGGCTCAAGTTTGTGGTAAACCACCATTGGTTAATAAATATGAAAGCAATTGATCGCTATCATGCTGATCATCAATTGGATCTGTTACAGTTACTGTTCCCCCAGTTGGACAAACATCACTAAATAAACTTGAATCTAAACTAGTTGTACCTTGTCATGCATTTCATGTAATACTGCTTAAGTTTGAACATCCATCAAAAACATTAGACTGAATTGTTGTTAAACTACTTGGAAAACTTACTGAAGTCAATGATGAGCAATGATCAAAAGCACTATAATTGATTAATGACAAATTTGTACATCTTGATAGATCAACTGAAGGAATTGATGCACAACCACCAAAAGCACTTACATTAATTGTTGTTAAACTACTTGGGAAGCTTACAGAAGTTAATCCTGTACAACCACTAAAAGCATTTGCATTAATTACTGACAAATTTGTACATCTTGATAAATCAACTGAAGGAATTGATGTACAACCACTAAAAGCATTATTATCAATTGTTCTTAAACCACTCGAAAAGCTTATAGAAGTTAATCCTGTACAACCATAAAAAGCATTTTCATTAATTACTGACAAATTTGTACATTTTGATAGATCAACTGAAGTAAATGATGAGGAATTTAAAAAAGCACTTTGGTTAATAGAAGAACAAACAGATCCATCAGCAAAAGTTAAACTATGAATAAATGATGGGACTTTGTTATTATCAAAAGCATTATTAGCAACACTAGTTACACTAGCTGGAATTTGCATCGTATTGCAAATACCATCAAATAGTGAAATGTTTATTCCAGATTTGAATCCTTTTAAAATACCAGAAGATTGTTCTATATCAAACACACTATTTGGTAAAATAGAACTATTTCATCAAGGAGCTGGTAACCCACCATTAAATAAATATTGAAGCAATGCACTACTATTATGTTGATCATCTTTTGGATTTGTTACAGTAACTGTTCCACCAGTTGGACAAACACCAGAAAATGAATTCGAACCTAAAGTGGTTCCGCCCTGTCAAGCATTTCATGTAATACTGCTTAAGTTTGAAGTATCTAAAAAAGCACTACTATTAATTGAAGTTAAACTGCTCGGGAATGTTATAGAAGTTAATTCATGACAATTACCAAAGGCATATATATCAATTGATGATAAATTTGTACATCTTGATAAATCTACAGAATTTAATCCTGAATGACTAAAAGCACATCAACCAATTTGGGTTAAACTTGTTGGGAATTTTACAGATGTTAATCTAGAATTATAAGAAAAAGCATACATGTTAATTGATGATAAATTTATACATTTTGATAAATCAGCTGAAGTTAAATTGGCACGAGAAAAAGCATTAGAACTAATTATTGATAAATTTGTACAATTAGATAAATCAACTGAAGTTAATGAAGAACAATCATAAAAAGTATAACCACCCAACATAGTAATTTTTTCCGGTAAAGATACTGATTTCAAGCTAATAGCACGAGTAAAAGCCCGGCGATTAATTTTCAAGCAACTAGAATTTTCAGCAAAAGTTAATTTGTTAATAAAGTCTGGAATTGTTGTATTATTGTTTGGACAAAAAGCAGATTCGTTAATACTTGTTACACTAGCTGGAATTTCCATAGTATTATATTGACTATATTTACTTGTATCAGCCAAAAATTCATCAGTAAAACCCATTAAAACATTATTTTCTATTCTGTAAACTTCAATAGGTAATATGTTATTTTGATCAATTGGTTTGTCTCCGCTATTTTCTTGAAGTGAGTAAACTATTCCACCCATACCAACAGCAACAGTTGTTGTTATTCCACTACATATTCCAATTAGATTTAATAATTTCTTATTTTTCATATATTCGTTTATTTAATGTTATATACATATATACATAAATTAGTTTTTTTTTTTTTTTTTTTGCAACAAATTTAAAAAATATGACAAAAATGCATTAAAATTTTTAATTACATTTATCAAAATTTATGAACAAAGTAGATTAGTTTATTTTTAACTATATTCTGGAACGCTCTTAGGGTTTTTCACATAGTGAATGAATTGCATGATGTAGTTCCCACGCCATTGAGTGAATGGATGAAGATTAGTCGTATAACAAAACGTGTTTTTAAATGAACTTTTCCTTAATAATTTGAACGCTTTTCTTTGTTCTGTATCTTCAATGGCACCATGTTTAGATTAGATATCTCCTATAGTATCATCAAGCTATTGATAGGAACAGTATATTAACTAATATAATAGGCTCTACTAAGATTAAATCATATTTCTTACTAGATTTTTAAATACACAAGTGTAAGAGCTTTGAAACTTGATTGAGTGATAATAAATTAATTTACTTTGTTTTTATTATTTATTAATTAATA
>CATAWQ010000038.1 GCA_949500635.1 uncultured Mycoplasmatota bacterium | reverse complement strand
AATTAATACAGCTGGTTATTTAGATAATTCAAAAGTTGATTTTTTAAACTTATTAAAAAAAATCAATCAAATAAAAGGAGATTTTAGAATTAGGATTTCATCTATTGAGCCTTTTCAAATAACACATGAAATTATTGATTTAATTGCCAATAATCCAAAATTTTGTCAACACATTCATTTATGTTTACAATCAGGAAATGATGAAATTTTACGTTCTATGAATAGAAAATATACAACTAATGAATTTTATTCATTAGTAAAATATATTAGATGTAAAAATGAAAAAATATCAATCACTACTGATTATATTGTTGGGTTCAATAATGAAACTGAAGAATACTTCAATGATTCATTGAAATTTTTAGATAAAGTCAAATTTGCTAATATGCATATTTTCCCTTATTCCTTTCGTAAATATACTGCTGCAAATATGATCAAAAATCCTGTAAAGCAATCAATTAAAACTACTCGTTTTAAAATTGTTAATAAAGCAAATGCTAAATATACTAATGAATATTTAAAACAATTTATTAATAAGTCGGTCAATGTGCTATTTGAAAAATCAAAACGATTTAATATTCAAACAGGACATTCTGAATATTTTTTTAAGGTTAATGTAAATTGTTGCAAGCCACTAAATAACCAGATTTTAAAAGTAAAAATAACTGAGATTATCAATAATAATGTATTTGGAATTATTGAATAAAATTTATAATATAATTATTAAAATAATATGATAAGCTATTACAAAAGAACAAAAATAATTGCTACTTTAGGACCGGCAATTACACAAAAATTATGGGATCTTGATATGTTAAATGATCCTAAGAATGCTAAAAGTAGACAATTAGCATACCAAAGAATGGAAGATATCATTAAGTCTGGTGTTAATTGTGTTAGACTTAATTTCTCTCATGGTTCGCATGAAGAACAAATTATGAGAATTAAAATTGCTAGAGATGTTGCTAAAAAATTGAAAAGAAACATTTCTATTATGTTAGACACAAAAGGTCCTGAAATTCGTTTAGGAAAATTCAAATCTGATTTCGTTACAATTCAACAAGGTGATAAACTAATTATTCATACTACCAAAGAAATAGTAGGAAATAATAAAGAATTTTATGTTACTGATTCTACTGGCAAATATAACATGGCTAATGATGTTAAGGTAGGCGGACTAATTCTAATTAATGATGGTAAATTTCAAGTTAAAGTAAATAAAGTAAATAAGAAAGATGGACTTATTTATTGCACTGCTTTAAATAAAGCGGATATTTCAGAAAAGAAGAGAATTAACTTACCTAATGCTACTTATTCTATGCCATTTATGTCTGATAAGGATAGAAAAGATGTACAATTTGCTTGTGACCACAATTTAGACTACATTGCAGCAAGCTTTGCTAATTCTAAAGAAAATGTAGAAGAAATTAGGGCAATCTTAAAGAAAAATAAAAATACTCATATTCAGGTTATTTCTAAGATAGAAACTACACATGCTATTAATAATATCGATCAAATTATTGATGCATCTGATGGTATTATGGTAGCTCGTGGGGACTTAGCATTAGAAATTCCTTATTATGATGTTCCTTATTGAGAAAAATACATGATCAGAAAATGTCGTTATGTAGGTAAACCTGTAATTGTAGCTACTCAAATGTTAGATTCATTAGAAAGAAATATTCAACCAACACGTGCTGAAGTTACTGATGTATTCTTTGCAGTAGAACGTGGAGCTGATTCTACAATGTTATCAGGTGAATCTGCACAAGGTTTGTTCCCGGTACGCGCTGTAAGTACTATGGCTGAAATTGATGTTAAATCTGAACTTTTATTTGATTACAACCGTGCATTCACATTCTATTTCCCTAAAACTAAACTTCCTTCTAAATCAAAAGCAATAGCTAAAGAAATAGCTAAAAAATTATTACCTTATGGTTCTGATGTTGCTCCAAGTTTCCCTTATGAATTTGTAACATTATTTACAAACGACATTAATACTATTAAAGCTGTATCTAATATTAGACCAGCAGCTACAATAGTTGTAATAACAGATTGTAAAGAATTATTGACAGCATTTGGTATTAGTTATGCTATTGAAACGTATTATGTAGATGATTTATTAAAAGCTAAGAAAGAATATAACAAGGTATCTAATGCTGCTGTTAAAACATTCAAATTTAAACCAGGAAAAATAATTGCTTATATAGATGGATTTAAAACAGTTAAATAAATAGTATTTTGATAATTGAACTATAAATAATATATTTAATTTAAGAAATGTGCTCAAAGCAATTTGGGTATATTTTTTTATTATTTTTTAAGTTTTTTTCAAAAAAAAAAAAAAAAACGAGTATAAATATACAAATAGGAGAAAAATATGAAAAATAAATCTAACAAAAAGCTGTTAAGTTTGATCACATTATGTAGTGGAATGCTTGCCACTGTTGCTCTTGGAGTAGGAGGGGTGGTTTACTCACTTAGACAAGGCGATGGAAACAAACCAATTGATCAAAATAATCCATTACCTAATGAAGTTTACAGAATAGAAAATAATGTTTTAATGAGTTTTACAGATGAATTTTTAGCTGATACAGCTAAATATGGGCAATATGATACTATGGAAATTCCGGCAAGTGTAACAAGTATTAACGAATCTGCTTTTTGTCCAAACAATACAACAATTCCAGACTTTATTAACAAATTAACTTTTGCTGAAAATTCTAGTTGCTTGAAAATTAATCGCTACGCTTTTACTGGTGCTATTAGCTTGAAATCAGTATCTTTACCGGAAAAAATTACTATGTTGGGTGATTATACTTTTGATGATTGTTCTTCATTAACTTCAGTTGATTTATCAAATTGTACAAATTTATCAGCAATTGGAGATAGTGCTTTTAATGGTTGCAGTTCATTAAAATCAATTGATCTTTCAAAATGTACAAATTTATCTTCAATAGGTCCATATGCTTTTGAAAATTGTTTATCATTAGCTTCAGTAGCTTTCTCAAGTAGTTTAGAATCAATTGGTTATGCTGCTTTTTGATACTCTGCATTGTCTTGAGTAGATTTATCAAATTGCACAAATTTATCATCAATTGATAAATATGTCTTTGGTAATTGTCATGAATTAACTTCTATAACATTCCCGAGCAGTTTAACTTCAATTAATAGTAGTGCTTTTTTAGATACTTCAAACTTAAGCAGTATTACATGAAATGCTTGACAGGGCGGAACCACTTTAGGTTCGAATTCATTTTCTGGTGTTTGTCCAACTGGGGGAACAGTAACTGTAACAGATCCAATTGATGATCAGCATGATAGCGATCAATTGCTTTCATATTTATTATCCAATGGTGGATTACCACAAACTTGAGTAATAAATAATCCATTACCAGAAGAAGTTTACACAATAGAAAATGATGTTTTAAAAGGATTTACTGATGCATTTTTAGCTAATCCAAGTGCATACAGTCAATATAACACTATGGAAATTCCTGCTAGTGTAACAAGTATTGGTGGTCATGCTTTTATTCATAATATATCAATAAGATCAACAATTCCATCATTTATTACAAAACTAACTTTCGATAAAGGTTCTAAATGTATGAAAATTAATACTTGTGCTTTTTTAAGTTGTTCATCAATAACTTCTGTTGATTTATCAAAATGTAATAACTTATCTTCAATTGGTGAAGATGCTTTCCGTAATTGCTCAACATTAACTTCAGTACTTTTTCCAAATAGTTTAACTGAAATTATCCAAAATGCTTTTTTAAATTGTTCATCATTAAACTACATTGCTTGAGATTTACCAAATCAATACTCAACCAATATAAATATTGGTGGGAGTGTATTTAGTGGTTTTCCATCTAGTGGTTGAGAAGCTATAGCCTAATTATTTTTTTATTTACCAATAAAACTGTTAATTGCAGTAGCAATAGCATATGAGTCATCACCTGATAAGAAAGTAAATACTTTCTTAGATTTAATCATGCCTTTAAATCCATATTTATTTTTTATTTCATTAATTACTTTATCTGGATCAACAACAGTTACCTTAAAAGTAGAAATTGTGGAATTTACTTTTATGATGTTACATTTACCACCTAAATCTTCTATTAATTGATTGATGTTTACATTAGTAGTTTTAGAAACAACTAATTTATCATTAACATTAATAGCTAATTTCCTAGCTTTTTTCTTAGTAACAACATTAAAGATTCCTAATGTAAGAATTGATAATAATATATATTTAGTTTTTTTCACATTACCCCTTTATAAATGTTTTTTGAAGTTTTTGAATATAATGTCCATTACATTGAGAGTTATTTTTAATCGGAAAAAATAACTTAAATCCAGTTGGTTTAATTATAGCTAAATCAACAGTAGCTTCTTTTGATGTTAAAACACATTGCCCATCTGAAACGAACGATATAGGATTATTAGACTTAAAGTCATTGATTATCACTTTAGTTTTGTTTGTGTTTAAAATAATTGGAGAATTGATTGTGGTTTTTTTAGCATGAAGAGTAGGGAATAACTCTATTATTTCAAATGCATCTACATTAGGAAAGATAATACTTCCATTTGCAGATTTACAATATCCTGTAGAACCGGTCTTAGTAGAAATGATTAAACCACTTCCTTTAAATTTTTCATAAAAGTGACCATTAATGACAATAGAACAAGAAATAGTGTTTACACCATTAATTGCTATTTCGTTAATTGCATAAACTTCTTTATTATCAATTTTAGCTTTAATTACATCAGGATTGATGTAATTAAATTTATTTTCAACATCTTTCAATTTAGGTAAATGGTTTTTATTATAAAATGAATAAAATCCAACATTCCCAGTATTGATTGGAATTATTCATACATCTTTTTTGTAAAACTTTTTGATAGTACTTACAAAAGTCCCATCTCCACCAAGGATAAAAACATAACTAGGATTTTTTTTATCTAGTTTGTATTTATTTTTAGTCATCATCTGATTAATGTATAGAATTATCGGATCATTTTTTTGTTTTGAGATAATATCAAATGTTTTATTTGTTATCATTAATAATCCTTCCACACAATGCACCGCATTGTTTTTCAAAACCACAAGAAGAAATATATTTAAATGTTTTCTTATGATCTTTTCTTAAAAAAATTTCAATATCATTAGTATTGTACCCTACTAATAGTCTAAATGGTTTATTTTCTTTGTCATATTCTAAACAAATTGGACGAGATAAAATCATTGGAGTATTAATGATTAGATTAATCATTTGATTAATAGTTAAATCATTAATTTCTTTTTTTTTAATTTTATAGTCTTTACTTTTAACAGACAGAATGTCATTAAAACCTTCTGAAGTTAATGATAAAATGTCAATCAACTCTTTTTTAGTTAATTTGTTAGTAGAGAAGTCTTTTTTACTATATTCAATATTATTGTCTTGAAAAAACTTAATTGCTTTTCTACAACCTAAACAGCCATTTGTAATAAACACTTTAACCATAGTTTGTAATTTAATATATTATATTAAATTATTTTATTTTAATATTTTAAGTGTAATAAA
>CATAWQ010000037.1 GCA_949500635.1 uncultured Mycoplasmatota bacterium | reverse complement strand
GTGCACACCATTATTTTATCATTGGTGTTGCACTTTTAATTGCAATTTGGGAAAGTGATTTCTCACTTTTTATTTTATTGGCAGGGGTTGTAAGAATCGAACTCACATTAAAAGTTTTGGAGACTTTGGTTTTACCATTAAACTAAACCCCTATTTTTCTCTAATAAAAACTCTTTTTAAACTAATAGGTTTATTTTCTTTATTATCAAATTCAATAATAATTCCATTAAATTGATATTTAGAAGTGTCTTCTAATAATTTAAATCTAAGTGATTCACCTCTAAACATATTAATAATAGATTTAGAATTGGCTCCAATAACACCTTCTGAAGGCCCAGTCATACCCACATCAGTTATATAAGCAGTATTTTTATAAATTCTTTCATCAGCACTTTGGACATGTGTATGTGTTCCTAAAATACAACTTACTTTACCAGCGAAATGTTGTAAAAATGCATTCTTTTCACTAGTTGTTTCTGCATGTAAATCAATAATATGGATATCTGAATCATCTATAGATAATATTTTTTCTAATTCAATAAAAGGATTTGTTTGAATATTATGACAGTAAACAGTAGAACCTAATAAATTAGTTATTCTAATATTTTTATAATTATAAGTAAAAGTAATACTTCCATTACCTAACTTATAATACGGGCATTCTAATTTTAAATTTAAAGGTCTAATAGTGTTTTTATTTTTTAACACTTCTTCAATTTCTTTTAAATAATATGTATGGTTTCCAAAAGTAAAATAATTTATTCCACAATCACATAAAAATTTATAGTCTACTAAAGATAATGATCTCCCTTTAGTACAATTTTCTGCATTAGCAATAACGATATCAATATTGTTCTGTTTTTTTAAAAAAGGTAATTCTTTTTTAATTGCTTCTTTACCTTTTTCTCCAAATATATCTCCGATAAATAATATTTTCATTTTTATTGCTCTGTAATAATTTTATCTAATTTAATATCATTTTTTGTTATTATAATGTCTTCATCTTTTTGAAATGAATAAGCTATACCAATTGTTGGTATATGATTGAATTTTAAAAACTTATTGTATCAATTCAATCCATACCCCATCCTATATTTATTTTTATTAAAACCAATCATTGGAACAATTAATAACTGAATATTATTCGGGTTAACAACATTATTATGTTTTGTTTGTTTCATTAAGTGTCAAAATTCAGACTCAAAATCTATTGATGTTATTTCAGTAAAATACATTAAATTATTTTTAATCTTTGGTATACAGACGTGATACTTATGTTCAAACAGTCATTTTATTATGTTAATAGTATCCACTTCATTTTGAATTGGTCAATATATTGCAATAAATTTATTTTTTTCTTTTTTTTGAATTTCTTCAATAAGAGATTTAAAAATTTTTTGATCTAATTTTTCTTTTTGGTTTTTTGATAATTTTTGTCTTTTTCTCAATAATTTTTCTCTTATTTCTTTATTTGTTTTAGTCATATTAATTCTTTATTCTTTTTA
Source organism: uncultured Mycoplasmatota bacterium (assembly GCA_949500635.1). Taxonomy (GTDB): domain Bacteria; phylum Bacillota_I; class Bacilli_A; order Mycoplasmatales; family Mycoplasmoidaceae; genus Malacoplasma_A. The sequence goes on along the minus strand of CATAWQ010000037.1, from coordinate 4,093 downwards.
TACTTTTATGATTTTTCATTAATATTTTAATACCATATGGAGCTTTAAAAGCAACAGTTAAATATTCTTTTTCAACATTTGTTACTACACCTTTACCAAATGCTATGTGCGAAATTACATCTCCGATATTAAAATTAATATTTTTTTCTTCATACATATTAGAGAAATTAATATGCTGTTTTTTAGAATTGTATCAATCTAAATCTGCAGTACTTATTGATTTAAATTCTTGCTCTATTTTTTTCATATTATCATATCCTATTTCCTTTAAGAACATAGATGGACCCATACTACCTGTATATGAATAACCATTTGAACATGTGATATATAATTGATGTCTTGCTCTTGTCATAGCAACATAGGCTATTTTTCTTTCTTCTTGATAGTCTAATGATTTCGCTGGCGGGAATATATTATTCGAAAACCCTACTAAAAACACAATAGGGAACTCTAAACCTTTGGCAACATGTACTGTCATTAATGAAACAAAGTTTTCCTTTAAAATACTTTGTTCAGAACCATCAGTATATAAACTAATTTGATCTAAATAACTTTCAATTGTAAGTTCATTAGAAGATTCCATAGTTTTAATTGAATTCACTAATTCATTAACATTTTCTATTTTATCTTCTAAATCTAAAGATTTAAGGTATTCATCATAGTTAATTGTTTCAATAATTGTTTTCAAAACATCAGATACTGATTTATTCTTTATTTGCTCTCTTAAATTTATAATTGTTTGATAAAATTTATTACATTGTTTTCAATTTCAATCTTGATTTTGTAATTTTAAACAATCAAAGAAACATAACCCTGATCCTACTGAATAATCATCAATTTTATTAATGGTTGTTTCGCCAATACCACGTGTAGGAATATTTATAATTCTTTTTAAAGAAACTTCATCTTGTCCTATCATTAGTTTTAAATAAGCAATTAAGTCTTTGATTTCTTTCCTTTGATAAAATCTAATACCACCAAAAATTTTGTATGGAATATTATTAATAATTAATGAATCTTCACAAAATCTTGATAAGTAGTTACTTCTGTATAAAATTGCAATATCTGAATATTTGGCACCATTTTTAATAAGTTCTATTATTTTTTGCGTTATAAACCTTCCCTCATCTTCTTGACTTTCAGCGCAAAAATAATTTATTAATTCTCCTTGTTCATTATTTGTAATTAAATTTTTCTTAATACGATCAAAATTATTAGAGATTAATTTATTGGATCCATTAAGAATGTTTTTTGTAGAACGATAGTTAGTGTCTAAAACAATAAGTTTAGCTTCAGGGTATTCTTCTCTAAAATCTTTGAAAATTCATTCATATGCACCACGCCATTTGTAGATAGATTGATCAGGATCACCAACTACAAATATATTCTTGTTTTTTTTATTAATTAACATTTTTAAAATATTAAATTGAATTTCATTTGTATCTTGGAACTCATCTACTAAAATATATGAGAATCTATTTTGTCATTTATTTCTTATATTTTCATTAATAGATAAAAGTTTATTAGTGTAAATTAATAAATCATTAAAATCTAGTAAATTATTTATTATTAGTTTTCTTTGATATTCAGTGTAAATTAATTTAGTAGCTCTTGCTTCTTCAGAAGTGTATAAATGGACTGATTTCATAAAACCAGTAAATTCTACAAAATTATTTATATCAATATTTTGAAATTTTATCATTTCAATTAATTGAAGAGCTTTTTTTGGTTTAATAGTTGTACAAATTTCTTTATTGATTTTAAATTGCTTATATATTTCCTTAATTAAAGACATTTGGTCTTCATCATCAATAATACCAAAGTTATTTTTTCTATTCATGCATTCAATATCTTCTTTAAGAATTCTTAAACAGATTGAGTGATATGTACCAATTCATGAAAGTTTTGTGTTTTTAACCAACACATTTACACGTTCTTTCATTTCATTTGCTGCTTTATTGGTAAATGTAATAGCTAGAATAGAGTCTGGGGAAAATAAATTATTTTCAATTAAGTATGCAATTCTAGTCGTCAAAACTTTAGTTTTGCCTGTTCCTGCGCCAGCTACAACAATTACAGGACCATCACCAATAGTGACTGCTTTTCTTTGATTTTCATTCAATTTAGAAAGATCTAACATATTATTCTTTGCTTATTTCTCCTAAATCAATTGATTCTATTTCTCCAGGCAATTTATAGTTTTTAGTAGAAGTTTTTATTTGATTATTAGTTTTAGTGTTTGATGTATCATCTTGTTTATCAAATTTAATAGTAACAGTATCACTAATAATATCTTGTAAGCATCTTTTTTTGTTTTTTACAAACATTCACAAAACACATATAAATAACATAAAACCCGAAACATAATATAATGCCTCAAAAACTACAGTAGCATCTGAGAATTTATTGTGTTCACCTTGCACCATTGCTTTGAGTAACAAACTAGCATTAGTGTCTCCTAATGAAATTAATGTTAGTCCCAAAATCAATGAAATAACAGCAAATGATTCTGATAAAAACATTTCCCTTTTAAGCAATCCAATTAACTTAGTATCAAAGATGTGAGTGTTAACAATACATATTTTGAAAATTCAACAACCAATAGTTTTACCATTTCAAACAAACGGTAAAAATACAAAATAGCCTAAAATTAAAGTACATGAAAACAAGGAAAAGATAAAGTATTTTCATGCTGGAGTATTATCAAAAAAATGCTGATCATAAAAAAAACCATTATTTCCTATTGCAAATACAGCGAACAATAATAAAAATAAAGCTAGAAATAAAAATACCAAATCGAGCAAACGGGCAAGAAGTCTTGCTCAAGCTGGTGCTAAAAAATACCTAGTTTTATTTTTGGTTGAGTTTGATATATTCATTATTTAAAAAAATCATGGATATATATTAGTCTAAATTTAAAATCTTTAAAGTAGTTATTTAAATTTTTTGATTGTCCTAATAAATTATTTGTAATAACAGGGTTTTTTCTTCAATCAGGAATATATTTTGTTAATCAAACATTTGATGTATGTAAGGCTTTTCCAATAATATTAGATGAAAAATAAGATGTTAATTTTCAATAAGATTGATGAATTTTATATAAGAAAGAATAAAGAATTGAATAAATAATCATATATTCAAAACAAATATTATTGTCTTTATTATTTTTTAAAAAATTAAATTTATCTTTGTTCTCAATTAAATATGTTGATTGTTCAAAGATGTTATATAAATTATAAGAATATTTTTTGTTATTAGCAAATGTAACTAATTTAGGATTATTGTAAAAAACAGCTTTTTTCATACAATCTAAACATTTTAATAAGTGCATTAAAGGATAGTATTTAAACAATTCAAAATATATTTTGTTTTTTCTTAAGAATTCAACATTATAAATTTTATTTTTAATTGATGGAGTTAATACAGAGAATAAATCTATTCCTATTTTATTAAATGTTTTTGTTATAACTTTTGATTGCTTATTATCTATAACAATAAGGTCACAATCTTTATTATTGTCAATTAAATGTAAAATATTTTTAACAAAATCTTTACTAATAGTAATATTACTACCTAAGTAGTAAATATAATCACCTTTAGCTAAATCTAAACCTATATTAAAAGACCAAGAGTGACCTATTTTTTGGTTGGTAGAAACAAATTTAAATTTTTTTAGTTTATTGAATTTAAATTTAGAAATTTCATTTACAACATTTTTATTTGGGTCATCATAAACTAAAATTAATTCAAAATTCTTATTAGTTTGATTAAAAATAGAATTTATAGATTTTTCTAATGTTTCTCAATTACTATTAACGTGATATATAAAAGATAATTTCATTATTAATTTTTATTATTTTTGTCTGGCTTTGTTTCAGTGTTTTCTTTTGGTTTTTCACTGTCACCAAATATTTCATTAAAATCATCTGGGTTTATTCCCATGTCTCCTAAACTTTGAGAAAGTTTTTGAATACTTTCTTTCAATTTCTCAGACATTTTTTCCATTTTACCTGCGTTTTGGATTTGAGAAGTAATAACAGTTGCAAGAAACTCTTCAATATTATTAAATTTCTTCATAGATCCTAATGGACTG
>CATAWQ010000036.1 GCA_949500635.1 uncultured Mycoplasmatota bacterium | reverse complement strand
GTTTTCTTAAATAATTCTAGATCTTGTCCAATAATATTAGTTAAACCATTTGTTGATCCGTTTCCTGATAATAGTAAACCAATGATTAAACAAATAATAGAAATGACTAATATGATAATTGATGATGCTGACATATTAACAAAATTATAATATTGTTCTGAATATATTTAAAAAAATATTATAGATAAATTTAACTATTACAGATTTTAAAAGTTTAATATTAACTAATTTATGAAATTAAAAATTCATTAATTTAATAACATAATGATTAATGGAAGTTCTATTAATTTTAATGTTATATTTTTCTAAAAACAATTTTGATAACTCACTTAATGAGGCGTCTCGATTTTCTAATCTAAGTTGACAAAATAATTTAAATTTTTTATTTTGTTTTTTGTAAACTTCTGTATTCATAATTTGTTTAATTTTTTCTATTTGTTTATTACCAGCAGAAGTTGTTTTTTTTATGTTAGAAATATCAAGATTATTTAATCTATTCATTTGAGTAAAAAGGTCTCTTGAAATTTTTGTATCTTCAAACTCTAACATAGAGTTGTTAGCTCCTATAAGTTTTAAAAAATCAGAAATATCATAACTTTTTTTAATATATAAAAAATAATGATTTCTTCTTTGACTTAATGTAATTGAAATATTAAATTTGTTCAATATTGTTTGAACAAATAACAAATAAGCTACATTATTTGAACGAATTTCTAAATGATATCTACGATCGGTTGATGAACTAATACTTCCACCAGATAAAAATGCGCCCACTAAAAATCCTTTCATTTGTACAGGTTTTTTAATCAGATCAATTGGTTTTTTCGATAAGCCTAAGTCAGTTATTATTTGCTGGAAGTTTCCTGTAACTCTTAACATATAAATCCGATGATTATTAATCTTATTGATACCAGTAAACATCACAGATTTTTTAACATCATATAATTCTATAAACAAATCTGACATGAACTTGATGATAAAGAAAAATTGAGATCTAAGTTCTCAAATTTCTCCCTTACTTGTTAGACTGATTGATAGTGAATTGCTTAAAAATGAATAAAGAATAGCTTTTTGTGCTTGGTTGCTATAAAGGTTACTACATAATTCATTTTTCAGCTTTTCACTGAAAGTTTGTTTTATTTCCACTTTTCAAGATAGTTAACAGCATTTAATGCAGCTATTGTTCCATCAGCGCATGCAACAGTAATTTGTCTTACTTTAATTTTGTTAACATCACCTATTGCATATAAACCAGGAATTGATGTTTGCATATTTTCATTTACTGCGATTGTTCCATTTTCTCTAATAATTGATTTATCGGTTATAAAATCCGTTGACGCATTGCTTCCAACATAAATAAACAAATGAGAAACATCTATTTTTTTAGTTTGATTGGTTTTAGAATCACTAACTTCAATTGCTTCAAGTTTTTCTTGACCAATTAGTTTAGTTACTTTAGTATTGTAAGAAATTGAAATATTTTCTTTCGTATCAATTTGCTTTAAAAAATCTTGTTTATCTTTATATTGTTCTGATCTATTAAGCATGTATATGTGTTTTGCAATAGAAGATAAATATAAAGCATTGCCTAATGCACCGGCTCCACTGCCTACAATTGCAACATTTTTATCTTTGGTGAAGGATCCATCACAAATTGCGCAATGGGAAATACCTTTACCTTCTAATTTTTTTTCATTAGGCAAATCTAATTTGTTTTCGGTCGTACCAGAAGCAATCAACAATGTTTTACAATATCTTGTAACACCATCTTCTGTGTAGACTTTAAAATAGCGACCATTAGAATCAAAACTAGAAACATTACCATAGATATATTGTGCTCCAAAATCAACAGCTTGTTGGTACATTTTTAGTGCTAAATCAGCACCGTCTGTTTTACCAGCACCAGGATAATTTTCAACACGAGGAGTATTTACTATCTTTCCACCTGGTACATCTTTTTCAATAAAACCAACTTTATATTGAGCACGGCATAAATAAATAGCAGCTGTTAGACCTGCAGGTCCCGCTCCAATTATTAGAGCATCATAGGTATTAGAATCATTAGAAGTATCTTTGTAAACTGGCATAAATTTAACTATTTATTTAAATAATAAAGCATTTCTTCAGATTTTCTTACAAAATTTTTAATATTAAAATCATGTTTTTTTTCTTCAAAATTAATTTTATCTTCCAAGTAATTAATTTTTGCGTTTTTCTCGGTATCAACTTCTAGTTTTTTTGAGTGAAAATAAGAAAATCAAAATTTTTTAAATAATAGATTACTTTTAAAATATGTACTAACATAAAAGTGTCTTATAGTTTCATAAAAAATATATCAACATTTATATTTTCTTAATTTAGGTAATAAAAATCAATTTAATAATAATAAAAAAATGGCAACAGCAATTCAAATAGCTGACATTATATATGTTGCTTGAAATGTAAATTCATGATATCTAAATGGTTCCATAATAGTTCTAAGAATTCCATATCATAAGAAATAAATTAAACCTAAATCTCCACATTTTCTTCTAGAAATTCTTTCTATTCAAAAATATAGTATAAAGAAAAAAAACAAATTACATAGTCCTTCATATAGAAAAAGTGGAGTGTATCATTTACCGCTTATGTACATATAAGGTAAGCAATAATATAAAAATCATTGGAATGATTGATTTGTAGTAACTGGTCCATATAATTCTTGATTAAAATAGTTTCCTCATCTTCCTAAAAATTGTCCAACTAAAATACATGGAATAATAGCATCAACATAGCATCACATTGAGACTTGCCTTACTGTTTCTGGTTTCACTTGTAAATCTCTAATTTGGTATTTAGGTTTTCTTAAAATATATGGAAACCATATGCATGCAGCAATGACAGTTAAAACGACTCCACCCTCTATTGCTAAACCACCACTAGAAAAATTTCAAAAATTCGGTCATTTAGCATCCCCTAAACAACACGATCAAAATCTTGCTCCAAATATAGCAGTTGGAATACCTATTAAACAAAATCAATAGAATGGTTCAACAGAAATTTTATATTGTTTTCAAAGTTTTAAACATGCCAACAAAATAGCTGTACAAAATCCTAAGAAAACAAAAATACCATATCATTGAATTTCTATAGATCCAATTTTAAATGCTACTTTAATGTCGGTCGGATTAAATTCAGGTATAGGTACATCAAATAACATTATTTCATTACCTTTCTATAATTTTGAATATATTCACTTGCTGAACTATAACCTTCTTGCCTTAGTTTATAGTCTGTAACAGCAGTTTCAACTAGGTCAGACATTTTACGACCTGGTGTAATTGGTAATACATATAAAGGAACTTTAACACCATTAATAGTTTTGTATTTAGTTTGTTTGCCAACTCTTTCAAAATCTTGTCTTTGAAGTGTTATATTACTATCCACTTTTTTCATTTCAACAACTAAATCAATGCTTGCTGATTTTTCTACTTTTTCTACGCCAAACATTTTAGCAACATTAAGAATACCAATACCACGTACTTCAATAAATGAACTACTTACAGCATTTGTTTTACCGTGTAATTTACCACCAATGTTTGCAATGTCAACAGCATCATCTGCTACAAATAAGTGACCTTTCTTAATTAATTCCATAGCAACTTCAGATTTACCAACCCCTGATTCTCCTTGGATTAGTACACCTAGTCCAAAGACACTAATTAATGTTCCATGAACCATTGTATATTTTGCTAATTTTTCATTAATTCATGAAGCAACAGTTAGATACAACTCAGATGAACTCATTGTACTTCTAATTATTACTGTAGAGAAATCCTTAGCAATTGATAATAATTCTTGAGTATAAGAAAAGTGTTTTGTAACAATAATTACAGGAGGATTTAATGATAAAACAAATTTAAATCTTTTTTTTACTTCAGAAATATCCAATGAATCTAAAAATTTACTTTCATTAGTACTTCATAGTACTGTTGTTAATAACTTATTAAAAATAAGTTGTGAAGCTAATTCGATACCAGTTCTATTTAAACTTGGAATAGAAATTTTGTTCCTAACATTACCCTTATATAAAACTTCAAAATCAAATTGATCAATTAAACTTTGAACTGTAATACTTTTTTTATTGCTCTTCATACTATTATTTTAATTTAATAATTGATATGTTGTTTTTATTTTTATGCAAAAGTGTTTTTTCAGCCAGTCTATAATCTACATTTAAACTATTTGAACAAATAAATTTTGCAATCGCTTCTAATTTATTAGATGAACACCCGTGAATCTCATTTTTAGACAAAAAAATGTAAATAACATGTGCTTTTATATTATTGGGAATTTTATTAAAAATTTTATTGTCATATTTTGTTGATGATCATTTATCAAATCATTTATTTGTATTTTTAAGTTTGAGAGTGTTTTTTTTGTTAAAGTTATTAATTTCTTTGATAAAATTTTCAAACATAGAAGAAGATCATGATGAAATTAATTTCCTAATTTTGTTTCTTTCATAAATATCCATTAAATTTGTTTCATCAACACCATAAGAAATTTTATGATTAATACAATAAGATTCTAATTCTTGTTTTCTTTTATTAATCAACGGTCTTTCTACTAATAAATCTTTGTAATAATTTTTTTTAGCAATTCCGTAAAATAATGCATTAGATGAACGAATCTGTTGCATATATGCTGTTTCTGCAAAATCATCTAGGTTGTGGGCAACTAAAATTTTCTTTTTACTAGTTTTATGAGCAACATTTAAAAAAAAATCATAACGAATAATTCTAGCAACAGTTTGAAAGTTATGTTCTTTATAGAAATCATATGTTTCTTTTTTAACATTTAAACAATAAAATTTGATATTGTGTTTATTACAATATTGTTTTGTAATATTTTTATCACGAGTAGCAGTTTCTCTTTTGTTGTAATTAACATGACAAACAGCATAAATTTTATTTTTATAGATATCAAGTAGAGCCATTGAGTCTGGTCCACCTGAAACTGCTGCTAAATATTCTTTCATAATTACATTTTTTTAGCTTGTGGTTCTCTTGGTAAACCTGGCATTCTAAAAATACTTCCAGTTAATATAATAATGAATTTAGCACCATTTGCTAAAACTATGTCTTTGATGTGAATGTTAAATGGTTTATCAATAACAGAAATTGTAGGATCATCAGTTAAACTCCCAGGAACTTTAGCCATACATACATAGTAATCCTTTAGTTTGGAGAATTGTTTAAGTTTTGTTTTTGCTAATTCAGAGTAAATAACATTGTTAGCGCCATAACATTTTTTGCAAATTTTTTCAACTTTTATTTTTAAAGAATCAGTTAATTCATATATTCTTTTAGGACTTGAATGTTTTTTACATAATGTAACAACTTTTTTAGCTAAATCAGTTGTTCCTTTAGAACCTTTGGAAAAGTTATTACATAATGAAAATGGAATTTCTTGTTCAGTTAAAAATTTTTGAATAGTTTCAATTTCATTCCTTGTATCAGTGTGAAACTGATTAATAGCAACAATAAATGGAATGTTAAAATTCTTGATGTTATTAATGTGTCTTTGTAAGTTATCAAAACCATTTTTAAGAGTTTTAATGTTTTCAATAGATAAATCACCTGTTTGACCACCGTGAAGTTTTAATGATCTTAGTGATGTTACTAAAACTATAACATTAGGAAATTTATCTAATTCGTTTGTAACTATGTCAATAAATTTTTCAGCACCTAACTCACTTGCAAACCCGGCTTCAGTTACTGTGTAATCAGAAATATTCAATGCTGTATTTGTTGCAACAATTGTGTTGCATCCATGAGCAATGTTTGCAAACGGTCCACCATGTATTAAAGCTAGATTACCTTCTAATGACTGAACAGCGTTAGGATGGAATGCAGTATATAAAATTTTTAAAATTGCATTAGTAATATTTAATTGTTTTACATATATTGGTTTACCGTTTCTAGTATAAGCTACAACAATATTGTTAATTTTATTTGTTAATTCATCAATATTTTTTGATAGACAAAAAATAGACATTAATTCAGATG
>CATAWQ010000035.1 GCA_949500635.1 uncultured Mycoplasmatota bacterium | reverse complement strand
GGGATATGGTAGATATGCTAAATACATTATTCAAGATCGTGCATTACCAGATATTAGAGATGGACTAAAACCAGTTCAACGTAGAATTATCTACTCAATGAATAACTTACAGTTATTTTTTGATAGATCTCATAAAAAATCAGCACGTGTTGTTGGTGATGTAATAGGTAAATACCACCCACATGGAGATTCATCAATTTATGAAGCATTAGTTAGAATGAGTCAAAATTGAAAAAATAATGTTACCTTAGTAGATATGCATGGTAATAATGGTTCAATTGATGGTGATAGTCCAGCTGCTATGCGTTATACAGAATGCAGATTAAGTCAGTTTGGCCAATTAATGTCAGAAAATATTAATAAAAATACAGTTAAGTTTATACCTAATTTTGACGATAGCGAAAACGAACCTTCAGTGTTGCCAACATTGCTACCAAACTTGCTAATTAATGGTGCTAATGGTATTGCGGCAGGTTATGCTACAAACATTCCTACATTTAATTTCAATGAAGTTATAGATGCTATTATTACAAGAATAGATTCACCTAATTGTTTTTTATCTAGTATTATGAGGGTAATGCCAGGTCCTGATTTTCCAACTGGCGGTATTATCCTTAACACTGATGGAATAAAACAAGCTTATGAAACTGGTAAAGGTAAGATCACTATTAGAGCTAAATTCCAAAAGGTAGATGCTAAAAAAATTATCATTACTGAAATTCCTTATGAAACAAATAAAGCTCAAATCATTAAAAATATTAGTGAACTAATTGATAAATACGATACTTTACACTTATCTGAAGTTTTAGATGAATCAGACCGTAATGGTATTTGTATTGCTTTAATGACCAAGCAAGGTGCTAATTATGATTTTATCAAAAACTTTCTTTATAAAAATACTCAATTACAAATTTCTTATAGCATTAATATGGTGGCTATTAAAGATGCTAAGCCATACCAAATGCCTATTTTGTTTGTTATTGATGCTTTTATTGAACACGCTGATCGTATAATCTTATCATCATGTAAATTTGATTTTGATAAAGCAACTCAGCGAAAAGAAATTGTTGAGGGTTTAATTAAAGCTATCAGAATATTGGATGATGTTATTAACCTTATTAGACATTCGTCTAATAAAGAAACAGTTAAACAATCATTAATAGAACGTTTAATGTTCACCGAACGTCAAGCAGAAGCAATCTCCAATTTAAGACTATACCGTCTATCTAATAGTGATGTTACAGATCTTAAAAATGAGTTAGAAGAATTAAATAATAAAATTAATGAACTTAATTTATTAATTAATGATAAGAATATTAGGAATAATTTTTTAAAGAACAAATTACGTTCATACAAAAAGATTTTTGGTACAATCCGAAAAACAGAAATTAGTGAAGAAGATTCGCAAATTACCATTGAACAAGTTGATACAATTAAAGATCAAGAACAAATTGTTATTGTCACTCGTGATGGTTATGTCAAAAATATTTCTAAAAAATCTTATGTTTCAAGCGATTTTAACCAACTTAAATTAAAAGAAAACGACTTACCTATTGCAAAATTTGTTTCTAACCAAAGAGATAAAGTAGTCTTAATTACTTCACTAGGTAATTACATTTCTATTCCCACATATAAAATAGATGTTACCAAGTGAAAAGAAATGGGTATTCACATTAATAACTTAGTGACTTGCAATCCAAATGAAAAAATTATTTATGCATTTAACTACAAAAACAATTTAGAAGATAACCGTTGTTTAGTTTTAGCTTCAAAGAATGGAATTGTTAAGAGAGTATTAGTTAAATCTTTAGGAATATCAAAATTAACAAAAATTTCTATGTGTATGAATTTAGAAAAAAATGATACATTAGTATCATGTGTTTTACTAGATAAATATGATGAGTTTACTAAATTAGGATTTGTTACAAAGGATGGTTTAGGATTAATCTTTAATGCAGAGCAAGTTAGTATTGTTTCTAAGAATGCAGCCGGGGTTAAATCGATGACACTAAAAAACAACGATGAAATTGTAGCCGTATTTAATGCATCCAACCCTAATGATTATGTTTTAATTGCTGCATTCCAAGGAATGAAGAGAGTTAAGATGAATGCATTTCAAGTTGGTAATCGTGCTAATGTTGGCAAACACATTATTACTACGATTAAATCTAATCCAATTAAATTAATTAATGCTTATGAAATCAATAATCAAAAAATTATTAACGGATTAGATACAAATAAGTCTTGAAATCTATTGAATCCAACTGAAATTCCAATAGGTGACGAAACTACAAAAGTATCATCACTTAAAAACAAAAAATGATCTGATGTTTCTGTTTTAATTAATGAAAATACAGCTGGTGAAAATGTTGAACAATCAGAAACAAAACAAGGTGAACAGCTATCATTATTTGGCAATGAAAAAAACTAATCATTTCTTAATTAATTATTTTAAACCAAATACATTTGTTGAAAATATTGAACAAATAGATGTTTTATCTTTTAAGAAAAATAATATTAAAATGGTTGTTTGTGATTTAGATAACACATTAACTCCTCACTTTTATAAATTTGCTACAAATACTGCAATTAATTTTTGTGAAAAAATCAAAAATCAAGGTATTGTATTTGTTTTAGCTTCAAATAACTTCAAAAAAAGAGTTGAAATTTTTGCAAAAAAAATTAGACCTGACCATGTTATTTGAAACACTAAAAAACCACTAAAATATAAAATTAATAAAGTGATCAAAAAATATAGCTTTAAACCAGAAGAGATTGTTTTTATAGGTGATCAATTTTTAATAGATATTTTTTGTGCTAATAGATTTAACGCTAAAAGTATTTTAGTTTTTCCGTTAACTAACGTAAAATATAAATTTCAAAAAAGTAAAATTCTAAGATTTATAGAAAATAAAATTTATAAAAAAATTAGTTTAAACAACATGGGTGCTAGTTTATCAAAAAAAAATCCCTTTGATTTTTATGATATTGTCTAATATAAAAAAATTATTAATCTTCGGTGGTACATTTGATCCTATTCATTTTGGGCACATTAAAATGTTAAAAAGTGCAATTAACAAAGTTAAACCTAATTTAACTTTAATAAAATCCTCCATTAAAAAACAACATTCCAAATGCATCTATTAAAGCTCGCCTCGACATGGTTAATTTAGCAATTAAAAATATACCTAATGTTAAAATCTGCGATTATGAGATCAAATCTAAATCAAATCAAAAGTCTTATACATATCTTACAATTAATTATTTAAAAAAGCATTATAAGAACTATAAACTATATTTCTTAGTTGGTATGGATCGTCTAAATGATTTTGATCAATGAAAAAACTACAAACAAATATTAAAAAATGTTACATTGGTAGTCGCAGGACGTAATAATCAAAAATGTAAATTTCAAAATGTTATTTTATTAAATACCAGCGAAATAAATATTTCAAGTGGAGAATTAAGAGCTAAACCAAATAAAAAGTATTTATCACCAAAAGTTATTAAATACATAGCAAATAATGGTGTTTATTGTGCTCAGCAAATAAAACCACTAATGTCTGATTATCGTTACCAACACACATTAAGAGTGGCAAATACTGCTATTAAAATTTCCAAAAATAAATCTAAAGCTTTTATTAAGAAGGCTTATATTGCTGCAATGTACCATGATGTAGCAAAAGAATTCAACAGAGAACAAATATTAGAAATTATTAACAACAAATATAATTCTAAACGTTTCCCTACAGCACATACATTACATGGTTGTGCTTCAGCTGCTTATGTCAAAAAATATTTTTACATAACAGATAAAGAAGTATTAGATGCAATTTACAACCATATAATCCCTTTAAGAAAATGTTCAGTATTATCAAAAGTCATATATTGCGCTGATAAATTAGAACCATCTCGTACTAATAAAGACATTCCAAATCGTGCTAAGCTGTTGAAAGAATCAATTAGTAAATTAGATAAAGTGTTTAACTATATCTTAGATTACAATATTAATAGATATAGTTAATATGTTAGGTATCATTATTTCACTACCCACAGAAGTTCCGAATATTGAGAAATATTTTGAAAAAAACCAGAAGATATCTATTAATGGGTTTTCTGGATATATTTTTGAAGTAATGGAAAAAACTGTTCCTTTGTTATTTTCAGGTGTAGGTAAAGCTAATGCCGCTAGTGCTACTATGTCATTAATTAATAACTTCAGTGTTTCAAGTATCATTAATATTGGTAGTGCTGGTAGTATTGATAATAGATTAAATCCTAATATTTTCTTTGTCCCATCATCATTAAACTACATCGATGTAGATGCCATATGTTTTGGTTATAAACCAAATCAAGTTCCACATGAACCTGAGTCTTTTGAATTATCTAGTAGAATTAGACAGATATTCTTAGAAATTATTAAAGAATACCAAACTAATTTTATTGATGGTTCATGCGGTACTAGTGATTCTTTTGTTTCAAAAGAAAATTTAAATAAATTTAATCTTCATAATTGCCTTGCTGTTGATATGGAATCAACTGCAATTGCTCAAGTATGTAATAAAATGAAAATTGAATTTGCTTGTGCTAAATTTATTTCTGATTCAATTTATGAAAATGAAACCTCATCTAAACAATGATCTAACAATGTTAATCAAGATAATAAGTTAATGTCAGAAATTATTTTTAATGTTGTTAATAAATATATTTATATGTTTAATCTAAATAAATAATATGGGAAGACTTAGAACAAACCCTGAAGCTGTAAACTTGATTAAATTAAGCTCCTACTGTTTAGTAGAACCATCCAATAAATATTTTAATAATAAAAATCCTTTGTATATAGAAATTGGAATGGGTAAGGGGTTATTTATCATTAACAATGCTATTAAAAATCCAAATATCAACTACATTGGGATAGAAAAATATCCTACAGTAATTCTTAAAGCTATTAAGAAAATAGAAAATTATGAAACTAAGTTTCATAATTTAAAAATAATTTGTGATGATGCTAATAATCTTAAGAACTGATTTCAGAATAATTCAGTAGATAAAATATTTCTTAACTTTTCTGATCCGTGACCTAAGAAAAGACATGAATCAAAAAGATTAACATCTGTTGGTTTCATGGATATCTATAAACAAATTTTAAAACCAAAACAACTAATTGAATTTAAAACAGACAATGAAGGGTTATATCAATATACAATTGATCAGTGAACACATTCTAAAGAATTCAATATAGAAGCATACACAAATAATTTATATTCAGATTCAATTTTTCTTAAAGATAACATTCCAACTGAATATGAAAATAAATTTGTTAAACAAGGTATAAAAATCAAAAAAATAATTGTTTCTTTAAATAAATAGACTTTTATAATATTTATGTTATGAACAAGAGAAAAATTGGTGTTATAGGGTGTGGATTTGTTGGTGCTACAATAGCGTTTCAATTAATGCAAAATGATTTATTTGACGAAATAGTATTAATAGATGCAAATAAAGAAAAGGCTATTGGTGAAGCATTAGATATTGCACATGGTGCACCATTTGTTAAACCAACAAAAATTTATGCTGGTAATTATGATGATTTAACAGATGCTGGTATGATCATAATTACTGCTGGTGTTGCACAAAAAAAAGATGGAAATGAAACAAGATTACAACTAGTTCAAAGAAATGTTGATGTATTTAAAATGATTATTCCTGAAATTACTAAACGTAATTTTCAAGGTATTTTGTTAGTTGTTTCAAACCCTGTTGATATTTTAACAATGGTAACTTTAAAACTTTCAGGTTATAAACCTAATAGAGTAATTGGCTCTGGAACTGTTTTAGACACAGCTAGACTTAAATATCATATTGGTGAACACTTAAATATTGATCCACGTTCTGTTCATGTGTATATAGTGGGTGAACATGGTGATAGCGAAATTGCTACATGAAGTGTTGCAACAATAGCAGGATTACCGTTAAATGATTTCTGTGAATTAAGAGGTCATTTTGAACACAAACAAGCAGAAGATAAAATTCAAGAAATGGTAAGACGAAGTGGCTATGAAATCTTAACTAGAAA
>CATAWQ010000034.1 GCA_949500635.1 uncultured Mycoplasmatota bacterium | reverse complement strand
ATTTAACAGACTTATAAATAAATTACTATGGAAGAGTTTGTTACAAAATATATCAATATCGATCGCTCGAATGAAACCACAGCATCAAATTTTAATTATGAACCAAGAATGAATTCCCTAAAAATTCATTTAAATACACAAAATACTAGTTATGATACAATTAACAACCAATTTTTAAGTTCAAAAAAACATAAAAAAGAAAACCCTTATAAAATTTATTTTCCAATATTTTATAAAAAAGAATTAAACAATAGCTATGCTACTTTAATAGCTTGAATTGTAATTTTAACACTAGCTACAGCTGGTTCTTGTTGAATGATCACTAACATCATAACTTCTCCTGTTGTAAATAACTGAACAATTTTAGCAATTATTCCATTGTATGGCCTTGCTGTTGGATTATTTATCTTTTATTTAGTTAAGTACCTTAACTTCAAATCAGAATCTAGAACAGTTAATTTTAAAGATGAGAAAGTCATTTCTATTAATATATCTAAACTTTATAAATCTCTAAAAGTGGGATATATTAATATTAATTGAATGTCTTTATTGTCATACACAATTTCGTTAATCTCGTTATTTGTAACATGCATTGTATGCTATATTTTATATCCTACATCTTTTGGTGATGTAATTACTCCAATTACTTTACACAATAACTATACATTTGCAATAATCTTCTGAGGTTGTGTAGCAGTTGTTATTGCTACATTTATTATCCAAGTTTGTATGTTATTAGGTAACTACATTAGATACACAAGAATTGAAAATTTTTATAATTTTGCAATTGTTAATAATGAAGAAATTACTAATCTAAAGAAAAAAACGAATAGAAGAGATGCATTAATTTATTTTGCTATTTCTTTTACTTTAATTCTAATTGTTTTATTAATTATTAAATTGTTTAAAAGAAATAAAAAAACTAAAGTAGTAGTTAATGCTTAATTATTTTAGTAATTATTAGCTAAGTTAAAACCAAGTATTAAAGCAATTTGAGTACATTTTTTATTATTTTTTTTAAGTTTCTTGCAAAAAAAAAAAAAAAAAAAAGAGTATAAATATACAAATAGGAGAAAAAATATGAAAAATAAAAAATTACTAAAAACTGTTTTGTGTGTTACGTCTGGAATTGGGTTTGCAACATCAATTCCATTTATGACAACTGCTTGTGGATCATCCTCTACTAAAACAAGCATTTTACCAGATGAAGTTTATAAGTATGATCCAAACGATTCTACAATTTTAACAGGTTTTACAGATGAATTTTTGGCTGATACAAGTAAATATAGTCAATATGATACTATGAAAATTCCTGCTAGTGTAACAAGTATTGCTGACAATGCTTTTTATAATGCTTCAACAGATGTGACAACCATTCCTGCATTTATTACAAAACTTACTTTTGCTGATGGATCTAATTGTTCAGTAATTAATAATAATGCTTTTGATGGTTGTTCATCATTAACTTCTGTAAGCTTCCCGAGTGGTTTAACAACAATTAGAAGTAGTGCCTTTAGTAATTCAGGATTAACTTCTGTTGATTTATCAAATTGTATGAATTTATCTTCAATTTATCAAAATTCTTTTACAGATTGTTTTTCAATTAAAGATATAAAAATTGATAATGACTATTATCATGTTGAGCAACTAGGACCAAAAGGTAAAGTGGTAATTCGTGGAAAAAGCGGAACAACTTCTTGGAATGATTCATCTATTGTAGTAGGAAATTTAGCATGTGGAGATATAGAAATTCCTGCTAGTGTAACAAGTGTTGGCTATCAAGCTTTTTATTGTTGTGCATCATTAACTTCTGTAATATTCCCAACAACTAATTTAACTTTAATCGATGAATTTGCTTTTAATAGTTGCTCATCATTAAACTATATTGCTTGAAATTTGCCAGATAACTATAGTAATATTATTGATCTTAGTCAATATGCATTTTTTGGTATTTCATCTAAAGGAAAAGTTAAATCTTTAAATACATCAATTGCTAGTTCGCAAGAATTATTAGATTGACTCAAAACTATAAATAATATTTTCGATAATTGAATCATAGCTTAATAATTTAATAACATTAAATAATTTGTATCCCTTATATCAATTAAACCATTATATTTTTATATTTTTAGCAAATTTACTGTTCACTTTGTGATTCATAATTATTCTTAAATAATATAATATAAACATATTATGAATAGTATTGAAAAACAAAACCTTAATTTGGCATCTAAATTAGAACCGAAATCAGTATTTACTTATTTTGCTCATTTGTGCAATATTCCTCATCCGTCTGGTCATAATAAAGAAATTTCTAATTATTTAATATCAGTATTAAAACCAGCAGCAGAAACCATTACTGTGTATTCTAACTATACAGTGTTGGCTAGAATTAAAGCTTCTAAAGGTTATGAGAAAAAACCTAGCGTTTGCTTACAAGCTCATTGCGATATGGTGCCATCTAAAGGATATTCATCTAAACACAACTTTGAAAAGGATCCAATTGAGATAGTTCAGAAAAAAGGATTTTTATATGCAAATGATACTACATTAGGAGCAGATAATGGTATTGGTGTTGCATATGCATTAGCAATTGCAACTGACAAAAAAATTAAGCATGGTCCATTAGAAATATTAATTACAACTAATGAAGAAACTAACATGCAAGGCGCAAAAGAATTTCCTGCAAAAACATTGAAATCTAAGTTTTTAATTAATTTAGATAATGAAGAAACTAATACTTGCTGTTTAGGATGTAATGGTGGTACTCAAATTGAATTTACTACAAAGTTTACAAGGAAAGCAAATAATAATTTAGACTCTTATCTAACTATTGGTTTAGATCATGGTGCTGGTGGTCACTCAGGAAATCAAATTAGATGAAAGATTATTAATGCAATTAAAATGACTATTTCACTATTGAAATTTATTCAAGAAAAAACAGTTATTGCTTTAGTAGATATTAATGCTGGACAAGTTTCAAATGCAATTCCTAGTGGATGTATTGCAACTATTGCATTAAACAAAAAAGATGTTAAGGTTGCTACAAAAATTTTGAAAGATATATTTGCATTAATTAAAAATGAATTCTTTCAAAGAGAATCTAATATTGTTATGACTATTAAATTAACTAAACCAAAATATTTACCAATAACATTAAAGGATTCTAATAACATTATTGATGCTATTAACTGTTCATTTAATGGAGTTTACTCATTAGATGAAAATTACAAGATTGCTAATGGTTCAAGTAACTTAGGTATTATTTCAACACAAGATGGGTTTATTCGTAACACCTTTTTATTAAGAAGTGCTTTTGAAGTGTGCAAGAAAAGAATTAGAAGTCAATTAATCTCAGCATTCTATGGAACAAATACAACATATAAAATTACTGATGATTATCCAGAATGGACACCCGTAATTGGTAATAGTGTTATTCAAACCAAATATTCAAAAATTTTTAAAAAGTTTTTTGGCAAAAATTTAACCTTTAGTGTAACTGAAGGCGGTTTGGAAACAGGGGTATTAACTAAAAAGCATCCAGGAATGGAGGCGATTTCTATTGGTCCAGACATTACTGCTTGTCATTCTAACACAGAACATGTAAATATTAAAGGTGTAGGTTTAATTTATAAAGTATTGTTAGAAACTCTTAAAAATATATAATAAAATATATAAATTAATATGGCAGAAATATATCATGCAAAAGATTTAAGAAGTGGTAACACTTTTTTAAGAAACGGAAACATTTACATGGTTTTAGAAAACTCTTTTAATAAAACCGCAATGCGTGAAGGCATTGTTAAGTGTAAATGCAAAAATTTAAGAACAGGATCTATTACTATTGAAGTTTTAACTGGAGAAAAACTAGAAAAAGCTAATGTTGAAACAACTAAGATGACATTTTCATATGATGATGGAAATAATTTTGTTTTTATGGATAATGAAACATATGAAACAATAGAAATACCTAAGTCTAAAATGCAATGAGAAAAAAATTTCTTAAATGAAAATACCGAAGTTCGTGTTCAGAAATATGGTGAAGAAATATTAGGTGTTCAATTACCAGATCAAGTAGTTTGTGAAGTTGCAGATGCTGAAGAAGCTGTTCAAGGTAATACTGTTCAATCCGTTCAAAAAAAAGCATGAATCTCATCGGGATATGAAATTCAAGTTCCTCAGTTTATTAAAAAAGGTGATAAAGTAATTATTAATACTTTAACCGGAGAATATTCAGGCCGAGAAAATAAATAATGACTTGTGAATTTAAAAATAAACTAGGAACTATTACAATTCCAAAAAAAGTAATTGAAAATACCATTACAGGTATTGTCAATTCTTTAAGTTTATATTCTGTTAAAGAAGTAAAGTTTGCTGAAGATACAAAAAACATTTTAATATTTTATGTAATGTTAAATAATGATGGTTCATTAAATAATTACAGCAACTATATCACTTCATTACAAAAAAGTCTTAAAAAAGCAATTAGTTCTTCTCTTAATATTACTAACTTTTTTTCAATTATTATTTTTGAATAATATGCCTAAAAATCAGTGAGAAAAAAGAGTAGAAGTATTTCATTATGTTTATTCAACATTAATTTCAGATATTAATAATAAGCATATTATTAAAAAAGCATTTGAACAATTTACTTTTTCTGCTGATCAAATGAAAATTATTGAGTATTATGCTAATAACAAACAAAATATTATTGATTTGATCTCAAGTAAGTTACAAAATAACTGAACTTGAGAACGGATTTCTATAGTTACCCAAGCGATATTGATAGCTTCCTATAGTGAATCACAAGCGCTGATTATTGATAAAAAGGTAATAATTGATCAAGCATTAATTACCGCTAACAAATATTGTGAACCAAATCAAAAAAATTTTATAAATGCAATTTTAGATAAAATAATTAAATAAGTATGTCTGATTTAACAAAAAAAGCAAAAGTTGATAAAAAACAATCACAAATTGAAAAAAACAAAGATGAAAGTTCTTTTTTATTAAATTGAACTTGACATATCTTATTAGGTTTTTGTTTTTTATTGTTATTTGGATTTGCCTTAACATGAATTATGATTAATAAAGAGATTACTAGTGAATCTAATTATTACATCCCTAGTCTTATTTGTAGCTTAATAGCTATGGCATTATTGGTATTATTTTTTTATTATGATACAAAGGACTTTAATTTAATTAAGTTTCATGTTCCAAAAAAATTTTTTAAATTCTACTATGGTAGTTTAATTGTGTTTATTGTTGGAATATTGTTTGCTATTTTTTATTTATTTTGCTACCCTATTAGTACCCCAATAATGAGTAATACAATATTTTTTGTAGTAGGATTAATAATTCTATGTGTAATTACTTTAGTTGGTATTGCTTTGTATCGTTATGCAAAGTATAAAATAGATCTTGCAATATATTTAAGAAAACATGGTAAAAACATTGCAGAATCAAAACAAACTAATTCCGCCACCACAAGCGAGAAAGCTTCTTCTGGATTAACAGATGCAGTTAAAAAATAAGAGATTTGTCACTATTAATTTAGGATGTAGAGCTAACACATATGAAACCAATTGTATTAGTACTGATTTAATTAATCTTGGTGCAATTAAAACTAATGAAATAAAAGAAGCTCATATTTGTATAGTTAATACCTGTAGTGTCACTAATAAAGCTGATAGTAAATCTAAATACTTTATTAATAAAGTATTAAGAGAAAACAAAAATATATTGTTAGTAATTATGGGTTGTTTTAGTCAGACAAACCCTGATTACTTCAAAGATTTTAAAAATGCTATTATTATTGGTAATAAATATAAGAATAAAACAATAGATCTAATTAAACAATATAACGGCCAATTAATTAATAAAATAGAAAATTTTAGCAATATTACTAGGTTTGAAAAGTTTAATAATATTAGTTTTATTGACAATACTCGTGCATTTTTGAAAATTCAAGACGGATGTAACTATATGTGTAGTTATTGTATTATTCCTTTTAGTAGAGGTAGGAAACGTTCTTTAGATCACAAGATTATTTTAAATGAAATTAAAGAACTTTCGAAAATTCACAAGGAAATAGTATTAACTGGAATTAATACAGCTGGTCATTTAG
>CATAWQ010000033.1 GCA_949500635.1 uncultured Mycoplasmatota bacterium | reverse complement strand
AAAGTGCACACCATTATTTTATCATTGGTGTTGCACTTTTAATTGCAATTTGGGAGCACTTTATGTAAAAGTGCTATTTTTTTATATATATAATGATTGATATGAACAAATTTAAAGAATGAAGAGAAATTAAAAAATTACAAAAACAAGAACTAAAACAAATGAGCCATTCTGTTACTTATGACGAAAAAAATCGTGTCCTTTTGCAATTTTACAAAAGTGAGATTAAACAATCATTTTATATAGATGGTGATGATGATTCTATTTCGTTAGATTCTGCATTTAAAGAATATTTAAAAACATATAGAGATTATTTTGCATATGATAGAGTTGCAGTTAATATTGATCTTGAAGTTGAAAAGCAAGAAGCAAAAAAATTTGAAAAACTTTATAAGTCTTTCTTTAAATATGAAATGCTAATGACAGCCAGAGAGATTAAAAAGCTTACAAAAAATATTTTATGATGTTTGTTGTCAGGTATTATTGTCATTATTTGTTCAATCTTGTTTAGTTTATTTGTAAAAAACGATTGAAAAGTAATTAACATTATTTTTGAAATTATTTCATGAGTTTTAATATGAGAAGGGTTAGATATGTTATTTTTTAGAAGGCCTATATTAATTAAAAAACAGCATAAAAATTTTAATATGTATTCTGCTGAGTTTTGTCAAAAACCTTTTGAAAAAAATGTTAAAGCTTTACCTTATAAGAAATTTATTAAATTAATTTATTAATATCCCGTAACTAATTCAATAGGTAATTATTCCTAAAAAATAAGAAATAGTAATTGAACTACCCAAATGAACAAAAAGGTACTTTCAATTAGATTCTTTTTTAATCGCAGCTATTGTAGCAGCACACGGCAAATAAAACATTAAAATCACAATATAACTTATTCCTTGGGCTATATGAATAGGGGTATTGAAATAACTAGAAAAACCATGTGGGAATAATAAACTAAGATTTGTGATTGCAATTTCTTTTGCAGGAAAAGCAGTGATTAATGATGCAGTTAATTTTCATCCATCATCTTCATAGAAACCACATGGGTATAAAATATAATTAATTCCTTTTGATAAATATGCTAAGAATGATTGTTGAATATCATCATCTGCTAATGTACCATTAATACTTAGATGTAATAATAATCAAATTAAAAAATTAGCAATAATAATAATTAATCCTGCTTTTTTAATAAATTCTTTTAATTCCAATCATACTAATTTAAATATTACTAAGAAATCTGGTTTACGTCAGTCAACCATTTCGATCATAAAAAATGATTTTATTTTTCTAAATAAAGTATTAGAAAAAAATAAACCCATAATTAATGCAACTAATCCACTTAAAAAGATTAAAAAAATCATTAACATTCATCCATATGTAGGTGAGAATATTGCGTTACAAACAAAGTAAATAACCATTATTCTAGCACTACATACAATGAATGGAGAGATTAACACGGAGATTATTTTTTCTTTTTTAGATGATGAACTACGTGCCATCATAATCGCAGGTACATTGCAGCCAAATCCAGTTAATAGTGTGATAACGCTTCTCCCGCTAATACCAAATTTATTAAGAGCATCATCTAATAAGATTGATACTCTTGATAATATTCCTATTTGTTGAATGATATTTACTAATGTAAATAAAATAATTAAAGTTGGAGCGAATGATAAAACTGCAAAAAATCCTTTAAATATCCCATCAACAAATAATCCTTTTATAAATATGCTCGCTCCCATTTGATCAAATAATTTATTTAGTCATTTATCGGCTACTATGTCATTTAGAAACTTATCTCCAAAGTATTCCTTAATAGTTCCACCCATATATGGTCCAAACGTAACATAATAGATTAGTATTAATAGTAAAAAGAAAGTAGGAATACCAATTCATTTTTTTAAAATTTTTTTATCAAATTTATTTTGTTTATCTTTATTTTTGCTTAAGTATTTATCAAAAGATTTAAAACAATCTTTAATAATTTTTTTAATATAGTTTTTCTTTGTAACTAAAATTTCGGATGAAATTTTTACCAAATCTATACTTTTTATAATTTGCTTAATCTTAGCATATTTTTCTTTATGTTTATTGGCAAAACGTTGATGAACATATTCATTATTTTCTAACAACATAATAGCATAGTAACGTTTGCTAATTTTTGAGTTAGGTAAAATTAATGAAATTTTTGTAATTAAAGATTCAATATTAGATGAATATTTAACAACATTGGCATCAATTGGATTATTCTTAATAAATTCTTTTGTTGCTTGTTGTAGACCAAGTCCTTTATTAGCTTGACACAAACTAACTTCAATGTTGTTTAAGTATTTAGACAATTTTTTTACTAATAATTGAGATTTGTCAACTTCATCAACCATATTAATAACCAAATTATTTAATAATCCTGTTTCAGCAACTTGTAATGTTAAAAAGAGATCTCGTTCAATTGATTGAGCCCCAATTATGTTTGTAATCTTGCTAAAATGTTCATGAGCTAATTCATGAGCTACAACTAATTCTTCATCGATTGGGTGTGATAAATTATAGACTCCTGGTAAGTCTACTATGTTAATTGACTTATTAAGTTTGAGTCTAGCAACAGAGTTGCTTACAGTTAGACGATCAATATTTGAAACTGCAACCGTTCCATTAGTAATTTTATTAAAAAAAGTTGATTTACCAACGTTTGGTGCACCAATTAATAGAATGTTATCACTTACTCTAACAATCTTTTGATTAGTTTTATTTCTCTCTTTACTATCATGTCAATCATTAAATACAAGATTATCATGATATTCATGCTTATGATTTTTTAATAACATTGACTTCTATTTTCATGCAATCTTTTTCTCTCAATACATATTGAACACCATGAGATAAAATATGTACAATATTTTTAGAGTCTTGATAGTCTAATATTTTAATAACTGAACCAGCAGCGATACCAACATTATTAAGTTTATGAAGAATTTGTTTATCATTAAATCTTAATTTGTTAATTATTACTTTTTTATTTACTAATTTATTTGATAAAACCATTGGGTAAAACTCCAAAATATTTTATTAAAAGTATATAATAATTATATAAAAATATAGAAAAAATTATGAAAAGTCTAAAAAACACAAAAACTGAAAAAAATTTATGAGAAGCTTTTGCTGGTGAATCACAAGCAAGAAACAAATATACATATTATGCTAGTCAAGCAAAAAAAGATGGGTATGTACAAATTCAAAATATTTTTGAAGAAACTGCATCTAATGAAAAAGAACATGCTAAATTATGATTTAAATATTTACATGGCGGAAAAATTCCTTCAACTGCTACAAATTTATTAGATGCTGCAAAAGGTGAACACTGTGAATGATCAGAAATGTACAAAAGAATGGCTAAAGAAGCTAGGGCTGAAGGCTTTCCAGAAATTGCTGCGAAATTTGAAGGTGTTGCTGCTATTGAAAAACATCATGAACAAAGATATGCTGCTTTATTAGATAATTTAAAAAAGAAAACTGTATTTAAAAAATCTACTAAAGAAACTTGAATTTGCTTAAATTGTGGTCATATAGTTTCTTCAAAAAATGCACCTGCAATTTGTCCGGTGTGCGATCACCCGCAAGATTACTTTAAAGTAACTAAAAAGGATTACTAATTTAATAGTATTAAATTAATTAATATTTGAGGCGTTCTCTGTTAGCGTCTCTTTTTTTAATATCTTCCCTCTTGTCTGGTGCTTTTTTTGATTTACAAATTGCAATTTCCAACTTAATTTTACCATTATTTAAATAAACTTTGGTTGGGACTAATGTAAGTCTGTCTTTTTTTAGTTTATAATTAATTTTAATAATTTCATCTTTATGAAGTAATAATTTACGGTTACGGTTTGAATCGACATTATTAATGTTTCCTTCTTTGAAAGGAGCAACATACATATTAATTACATAAGCTTCATTGTGACGAATTATAACAAAAGCTTCATCGATATTTGCACTAGCCATCAAAATTGATTTAACTTCTGTACCTTTTAGCTCAATTCCACATTCATAGGTATCAAGTATAAAGTAATTAAATTTAATTTTTTTATTAGGAAATAAAATTTTCATATTATCTATTACCTAAGAACTTAACTAAAGAGAATTCAATCTTTCTAGTTTCTTTATTAGCAGCTATTACTTTAACAATTACTTTGCTTCCTAAAGAATAGATGATGCCTGATTTTTTACCTATAAGTTGTTTTGCTTTTTCGTTATAAGTGAAGTAATCGTTACCTAAATCTGATATTTTTATCATACCTTCAATGGTATTTGGTAATTCTACAAATACACCAAAATTTGAAACGGCTGATACAAATCCTTCAAATTCTTCGCCAATATGTTTAGTCATATATTCAGCAAATTTCATTGCGTTAACATCAT
Organism: uncultured Mycoplasmatota bacterium; assembly: GCA_949500635.1. Taxonomy (GTDB): domain Bacteria; phylum Bacillota_I; class Bacilli_A; order Mycoplasmatales; family Mycoplasmoidaceae; genus Malacoplasma_A. The sequence goes on along the minus strand of CATAWQ010000033.1, from coordinate 2,006 downwards.
TTTCACACTTAATAGCTATTAATTCGTTTTTACTTGACATTTCGCAAAATTTATCAAGTTGTTCTAAGAATGATTCTCTATTAGAAGAATATTCATTTTTCTGGAATTCACACATTCAGAAGATTCTATGAACCAATAAATCTGGATAACGTCTAATAGGGGAAGTAAAATGAGTATAGTTTTCAAGTGCTAAACCAAAGTGACCTAAATTTTCTGTAGAATATTTAGCTTTAGCCATGCTTCTTAATAACATTAAATTTATAAGATCTAAATTATTATTATCTTTATTATCTTCTAATCACTGAGAAATATCTTTAGAAGTGATATCTTCTAATTCGGTAGTAATTTTAAATCCTAATTTTTTAGATTCTAATACAAAAACGGCCAATCTATCTTCATTTGGTTTATCATGAATACGATAAACAAAAGGCCATTTCTTTTTATTAGCATAAATAGTTACGGCTTCATTGGCAGCAACCATAAAGTTTTCAATCATGTTTTGAGCACGACCTAATTTTCTAGTTAAAATTTCAACTGGGAAACCTTTATCGTCAAGTTTAATAATAGGCTCTGGGATTTCAAACGAAATATATCCTCTTCTATGCTTTTCGTCATCAAGAATTTTGTGAAGTTCCAAAGCATCATTTAACATCATTTTAATTTCATTTGTATCTTTTTCTAATTTTGACTTATTGTCAAAATAGTCATTTACTTCATCATAACTAAAACGTCTATGACTCTTGATGATTGCTGGAAAAACTTTAATATTTTTGGTTTTCCCTGTATTATCAATTAACATTTCACATGTTATTGTAAGTCTTTCTACGTCAGGATTTAATGAACAAATATCATCAGACAAATTGTGAGGCAACATTGGTATAACTCTATCTACTAGATAGATAGAGCATCCTCTTTTTAATGCTGATTCATCAAGGATTGATCGGTATCTTACATAATGACTAACATCAGCAATTGAAACAGATAAAAAATACTCATTATCTGAAATTTTTTTAACATAAATAGCATCATCAAAATCTTTTGAAGAAGCTGGATCAATTGTAACTATTGGAAGATGAGTTAAATCTTTTCTAATTTTTCTTTGAGTTTCATCAATGTTTAATGTAATTTTTCTAGAGTATTCTAAAACATCTTGTTCAAAATCAGGTTCAACCTCATTATCATAAACAATAGAAAGAACATCAACCCCAACATCAGATGTATGTCCGATAATTCTAGATACAGTACCATAAGCGGTATCATGCTCATATTTATGTATCTTAATTAAAACTTTTTGTCCTGTTACTAAACCATGAATATCATCTAATTTAACTGGCAAGTACATTTTTTCATCATCTAGTTTAACTACATAACTACCATCAGAATTAATATTAATTAGTCCTGTATAAAAATCTTTACTGTGTTGAATAATTTTTAAAACAACTGCATCTTTTAGATCTTTTTGTGGTTCTTTTTTTAATAAAGCAAACTCAACTTTATCACCATTTAATGCACCATTAAGGTTTGTTTTATAAACAAAAAATTCAGATTTCTGTTTTCCTTCAATGGTAATAAAACCTGATCCTTTTGTATTAATAAAAATAGTACCAATGTAACTCTTAGAATTATCAATTTCTGCCTTTTCATATCCCATAACAATTTTTTGAGATTTACTTAAAATTTTAAGAGCACCAGATTTAATTAACTCTTGAATTTGTTTTTCTACTTCATTGTATTTAAAGTTTTTATTTTGTTTTAATATTTTTTGTATTAAAACACCTTTTGGGATAGGCTTGCCATCTTCTTTAACTGTCTTTTCTATTAATTCACTTAAATTATCTGTCATAACAAATGTTATCAGTTACATTTAATTGAAACAATTAACAAAATAAGCATTATGATCATTAAAAAAAACATTGTCATTTGCAAAATTTTAACAAAACCACGGTCTTTAGTTTTCTTAAATAATTCTAGATCTTGTCCAATAATATTAGTTAAACCATTTGTTG
>CATAWQ010000032.1 GCA_949500635.1 uncultured Mycoplasmatota bacterium | reverse complement strand
ATAAAATTATTGTTTAAAATGATAGAATAATAAGTTCATTGTTTGGTTTAAATCTAGTTGGTACACAATTGTATAAATATTGTTTTATTTGGAACAATAAATACAAAAGATAGTTAGTACTGTTTTAAAAGAGAATAAATTTGTTATTAATTAAAATATTTGTAAATCAAAAATAATTGTTATGCGTAAAATATATAAATAATATGTGAAATCAATAATATCTTTACCAATTATTTTAACTAAAAATTAAGGTTATTAGCTGCAAAATTTTTGATATTTCAATAATTTGTTTTTTTCAAATGTTTTAATATATTCATTAATGTAATATTGGCGACACGAATTTAATGAATTTGTTGGTATTTTTTTGTGTTCGCTTAGCATTAAAAGAATTCATTTTTCAACAATTTGCCAAGAATTAATTTTTTGTAGTTCTCCATTTACTTTTCAGTATATTTTTTTATCATCATAATTTTTATGAAGTTGAGTAGGCAACGGCATTATATTATTTTGATCTGATATTTCATTTAAATGTCTTGCTCATTGATTTCTTTGGGTTGTAAAACATTTTTGTCTTGACATATAGACTGGATATATGTGAGCTAATTGGACTTGATTTCCACTATGATATTTTTCTCAAAAATTCATATAAAACTGATCTCTGCTACCTACATTTTTTTCTAATTCGCATCTCTTTCTTCTTACTAATATATCTAGATCTTGTTTAATTCTTATTTGTTTAGTATTTCTTTCTCTTCACCTTTTTAGCTTATTTTTCCATTGCCAAACAGTATGCCCTTCAATGTTGAATCATTCAAAATTATCAATAAATTCCGGATTCCTATTTACTATTCAGTCATTAAATGAGTATTGATTTATGTTAACACATTGAACTTTTTCAAAAAGTAATTTACTTTCTTCTAAAGAAAGAATTAATGATTGAATGAATGAAGCAAATGCATATTTTTGATTTCTATAAAAAATTTTAAATTGTGCTTTTTTTGGAGAGCCCTCTTCTCCTGATGAATTACTACCAAAAAGAATGTAATTTATACTTTTTAATGTTAATCTTTCTGTTTTTAAATGTTTATTAAAAATATTATTTAATTTTTTGATTTGTTCAATATTTAAAATTTTATGAGTTTTTCTATGTTCACTGGCACTATAATGTGGCAATCCTAATTCTTTTAATATCTTATCTCTAAATAAAAATCAAGATTTTTTAACATTTTTTCCTTCAAAATGTTTTGCTGTAGTTGTTAATTGAATGCAAACTTTTTTAAATTCTATTCTGAAATCATGGATTAATTCTTGATTATCAAAAAGGAATTTAAATGTTCCTTGTGTCTCTTGACCTTTATAAACATTGTATACATCTAAAGTTACTACACTTGGATCATATTCATCAATTAATTCTTGAATTTTTGAATCATTCATTAAATTATCACCTCTTTTAACATTTCATCTATTTTTTTAGGTTTATTTGTATATGGAGTTAATGAAAATTTTTTACATTTAAATTTATTGTGTTTTTTTTGATAATTTTGAAATTGATTAATTATTTCTATTAATAATTTTGATGGAACTTTTGAACGCTCCATTGAATTTTTTTTGTAAATTATTTTAAGTGTTATTTTTTTATTAAATTTTTTAGAAAGTTTTTCTTCTATTCATTTTCTTCGTTTTTCATCTTTAATATTGTTTTTACATGCTCCAGATAGCGTTAACACATATTCATTTTTTGAAACTTGGAGAATGTTAGCCCCCACACTAGATTTTTTTAATTTTAGATTAACATTTGATAAAAAACCTGTAGGTTTTTTGCTAAAAGTTTTATCATATGCAGAATAATGTGAAATATGAACTTTTCCAGATTTAAACCCTAAATTGTGACGTATGTATTTTCACATCATGGATTTTGCTGGATTTTCTATATATCAACATTTTGGTTGAAAATAGCATATAAGTTTAATTGCATTTTGACAACATCTTTCACCTAATTCTGATACATATTTAGGTACGGACTGTGAACCATTTGGATAACTGTTACCAGAAAAACCATTTCATCTAATATTTTTGTTCCTTGGTCACCTACATATTTTTTTCTTTTCATAATCTCAGTAATGGTGCGGATTTCCAGAAAAATAGTTACCTTTTGAATCTTTAAGATTAGAAACTGATTGCATTGCAACGCTAAAAGATTGGCAAAGTGGAGAACAAACAATATAATCTGGTTTTTGTATTTTTCCTGATTTAATTAATTTATCAAATTTTTGTTCTATGTTATCAGTAGCTAAATCAAAGACAATATTATTGAAATTATTTGATTTAGGAACAATATCAAAAGTGTAAACTGAAAAATTAGAAAGTTGTTTGCTTTCTTTTAGTGCTGAACGAAGGGAGTTCAGCCCCCCCCTCAAAGATCTCAGATTACTGTTTTTTTCATCCTTATAAATACTATTAGTAATTATAAATATAAACAAAATGAACTAGAATAATATTTGTAATTATTAATAATATAATACTATCTAATAATATTAAATGAAATCTAAGAAGTTAATTTGTGTTGATGGTAATACTGCAACAGCTTATATAGGATATGCCTTAAGTGAAGTAAGCTGTATCTTTCCTATTACACCATCATCTATGATGTCTGAATTAATTGATGAATGATCTTCTGAAAACAAAAAGAATGTTTTTGGTGATCGAGTATATGTAACAGAAATGCAATCAGAAGGTGGTGTAGCAGGAGCAGTTCACGGGAGTGCACTAGCAGGAATATTAACATCTACTTACACTGCTAGTCAAGGATTATTATTAATGATCCCTAACATGTATAAGATTGCTGGTGAATTATTACCAGTAGTCTTCCATGTTTCTTCACGTTCTATTGCGTCTCATGCAATAAACATCTTTAGTGATCATTCAGATGTTATGGCGTGCAGACAAACAGGTTTTTGTATGCTAGCTTCTAATAATGTGCAAGAAGCTATGGATATGGCATTAATAGCACATATCTCTGCGATAAAAGCTTCCTTACCTTTCCTACATTTCTTTGATGGTTTTAGAACTTCACATGAAATATCTAAGATTGAAGAAATTTCATATGAAACTATCAGAGAGATGCTTCCTATTGACATGATAAGTATCTATAAAGCAAATGCTCATAATCCTGAACGTCCTAAGTTAACAGGAACTGCTCAAAATTCTGATACATTTATGCAGAATAGAGAAGCATCCAATCCGTTCTATAACAATGTTTATAACATTGTTAATCAAACCATGGATGAATTAGCAGAAAAAACAGGAAGAACATATAAACCATTCATGTATTATGGACCAACTGATGCAACAGATGTAATAGTAACAATGTGCAGTAGTGCTGATGTTGTTCATGAAACAATTGATTACTTAAACAAAGATAATGGTAAATACGGATTAGTTGAAGTTCATTTATATCGTCCATTTAATGCTAAAGCATTCTATGAATGCTTACCAAAGAGTATTAAAAGAATAACTGTATTAGATAAAACCAAAGAGCAAGGTAGTATTGGTGAACCATTATATCTTGATGTATTAGCTGCACTAAAAGACAACGGATTAGATCATATCCAAGTATATGGTGGTAGATATGGATTAGGTGGTAAAGATTTTCTTCCTGAACATGTAGTTAGTGTTTTTGAAAACATGCAAGCATCTAACCCTATGAAACATTTTACTGTTGGCATCAATGATGATGTTACTCACACATCATTACCATCTCCTAAAAACTTTAAAGGATTACAAAGTAAATGCTATGAATGCCAATTTTGAGGACTAGGTAGTGATGGTACAATTTCAGCTAACAAGAGTAGTATCAAAATTATTGGAGAAAATACAAATAAATATATCCAAGGTTATTTTGAGTATGACTCAAAAAAATCTGGTGGATTAACTATTTCTCATTTACGAACTTCAGATTATCCAATTTTAAGTAGATATTCAGTTTACAATGCTGATTTTATAGCAGTTCATAACTATACATATGTACACAAATATGATGTGTTAGCTGATTTAAAGAAAAATGGTACAGTATTATTAAATACTGATTTATCAATTGATGAATTAGCCAATGATTTACCAACTAACTTTAAACAACATTTAAAAGATAAAAATGCTAAATTATTTATTATTCCAGCAGCTAAAGTAGCCTCTGATTCTGGATTAAAAAACAAAATAAGCACTATCATGCAAGCTTGCTTTTTTAAGATCAGTAATGTTATAAATTATTCAATTGCTGATAAACAAATAAAAGAATTTGTTATTAAATCATACAGTAAACAAGGTGATGCAGTAGTTAACAGCAACATGAATGCAATTGATGAAGCAATTAAAAATTTAACAGAAGTTGATGTTAATAAACTTATTAACACAAAATCTACTGATAAAAATATTAAAAATTTTAATTCAAAATACTTTAAAGAATTTATTTCCTTTATTGAAAAAAGAAAAGGTAATCAATTACCAGTGTCTTGTTTTAATGCTGATGGTTCTGTTCCGACAGGTACATCTAAATTTGAAAAACGTGGTATTGCTAATAGTATACCTAAATGAATTACAGAAAAATGTATTCAATGTGGTCAATGTGTACTGGTATGTCCACACGCAGCAATTCGTAGTAAATTATTAACTAATCAACAAGTAAATAATGCACCAGAAGGATTTGGTTTTAAACCGGCACTTGGAGTAAAAGATGCTCAATTTAAAATCGCAATTAGTTCATTAGATTGTACAGGTTGTCAAAACTGTACTCATGTATGTCCTGTACATGCATTAGAAATGACGAATGATAAATCTATAATTCAACAACAAGCTAAGAATTGAGATTATTTTGTAAACTTAAATAATGAAGTGAAAAATCCATTTAATAAAGAAACTGTTAAGGGAGTTCAATTTGAGCAGCCTTACTTTGAATTTAGCGGAGCATGTGCAGGGTGTGGTGAAACACCATACATTAAATTAGTTACTCAATTATTTGGAGATGAGTTAGTTGTTGCTAATGCAACAGGTTGTTCATCAATTTATAGTAGTAGTTGTCCTACATGTCCATATACATTAGACAAGAATAATCATGGACCAACATGGGCCAATAGTTTATTTGAAGATAATGCTGAATTTGGTTATGGAATGAACATTGGTTTAAATTATCGTCGTAACCAAGCATTAGAATTATTAAAAAATCTAACATCTTTAACTATCTCTGATAAATTAAAAACAGGAATTAATGAATTAGTTAATGTATGAGATGATAGATTACTTTCTAAAGAAAAAGCTAAATTAGTAGAAGGATTAATAAAGATTGAACTTGAATCAAATTCAAACAATAAAAATATTTTAGCAAAAGCTTTATCATACAAAAATTTATTTGCTAAAAAATCTGTATGAATCTTTGGTGGAGACGGATGAGCATATGATATTGGTTTTAGTGGGTTAGATCATGTTATTGCATCAAACGCTAATGTAAACATCTTAGTATTAGACACAGAAGTTTATTCTAACACTGGTGGTCAATCATCAAAAGCTACTCCACTAGGTAGTATCGCTAAATTTTCTATAAGTGGTAAAAAAACAGGTAAGAAAAACTTAGCAGCTATTGCTATGAGTTATAAAAATGTATATGTAGCTCAAATTTCGATGGGAGCAAATTACCAACAAGCTATTAAAGCAATAGCAGATGCAGAATCATATAATGGACCAAGCGTCATAATCGCTTATGCTCCATGCATTAATCATGGAATTGACATGTCTGCTACCCAGGCTGAAATGAAAAAAGCAGTAGATTCTGGTTATTGATCATTATTTAGATATAATCCTCGTAACAAATATAATCCTTTATTAATTGATTGCAATGAACCTTCAATTGATTATGAAGAATTTGTAAAAGGTGAAAATAGATACACTCGTTTATTAAAACAAGATCCCCAAGAGGCTAAATGATTATTTAATGAAGCTAAACAACAAGCCAAAGATAGACTTGAAGTAATAAAAGCTATAGCAAAAGTAAAATAGCTAAAAATTAACAGTTTTGTTCGTATTGAACAATTTTGGTTACTCTTTTTAAATGTCTATCACCATTGAATGTAGCATTTAAAAAATTATTAATAATTTGAATATTAGTATTAACGTCATTAAATCTAGCTGACAAGCATAAAACATTGGCATTATTATGTTCTACACCTAGTGCAGCAGTTTCTGGTTTATAAACATTAACTGCTCTAATTCCTTTAACTTTATTTGCAGCAATTGTCATTCCAAAACCCGTTCCACAAATAAGGATGCCAATTGCATTTTTTGCTAACACTTCTTTGCACAATTTAAATGCATAGTCTGGATAATCTACTGATTCATCAGAATCAGTTCCTAAATTTTCATACTTTATTTGTTTTTGATCAAAGTATCTACAGATGTCTTTTTTCAT
>CATAWQ010000031.1 GCA_949500635.1 uncultured Mycoplasmatota bacterium | reverse complement strand
GTGCACACCATTATTTTATCATTGGTGTTGCACTTTTAATTGCAATTTGGGAAATAGAGAGTTATCTCTATTTTTTTATTTAATATTTTGAAAGAATTCTGTTGCTTTAACAGGGAAATAATAATCTACAATTGCGTCAGTAAATGTTGATTTATTGGGATTAACTTCAATGATAATTAAGTCTTTTCTTTCTTGTTTAGCAAGATAAGGAAGACTATTGGCCGGCATTACCTGCCCGCTTGTTCCGATGATTAATAAAACATCTGCTCTTATTAATTCATCAAATGCATTGTCTTGAACTTGAGGATTTATCCCTTCCCCATAAAATACAAAATTAGGTTTTAAAATAGTATTACATTTTGTACATTTGGGCGGAATAGATGAAAACAAATCTTTTGTATTTTTGTATTCTTTATGACATTTAGGACATATTAATGTTTTGGTTGTTCCATGAAATTCAATAACATTATTAGCTCCTCCTTCTTGATGAAGATTATCAATATTTTGAGTAATAATTGCTTTTACAATTTTACCTTTTGATAATCTACCAATTTCTGTATGAGCAAAATTTGGTTTAGCTTTATCAATGAATTGGTAAAATATTTTATAAATTTCATTTCATGAGCTTTCTGGATTTTGAAAAAAATAATCTAATTCTATAAATTTAGGATCATATTTTGTTCATAATCCATTGACACCAGTAAAAGGCGGGATTCCACTTTCAATAGAAATACCAGCTCCCGTAAAGACTACTAAGTGTTTACTATTCAGAATTAAATTTTTTGCTTTTTCAAAATCCATATCTTAATTTAATATAATTAGATTATGTCTGATTCTTATCAAATTGCATTAATAACATTAGGTATTGTAGCATTGGTTTTACTGATTATTGTTTTACTGTATGCTATTAATGCATATAGAAGAATTGGTATAGTAGCAAAAAAAACCGATTATTTAGTTGAGGATCTAACTTATGAATCAGAAATACTAATGCCAACATTTGATGCTATTAGTAGATTAACGAAATACACAGACTTATTAGAAAAGTATGTAAATAGTAAAACCCCATTTGTATATGACTATGTTAAGAAGGATAAAATTTCAAAACCAATTCAAAAACAAGAGTCCACAACCAAAAAAATTAGTAAGTCTTCTAAGTCAGAAAAATAAAAATAATTATGTCTAAGGAAAATAAAACCATGGACTTTATCTCAGTCCGTGGTGCTAGAGAAAATAACCTAAAAAATATTAGTATTGATATTCCAAAAAATAAACTTGTGGTTATTACAGGTTTAAGTGGTAGTGGAAAATCATCATTAGCTTTTGACACTATATATTCAGAGGGTCAAAGACGTTATCTTGAATCATTATCTAGTTATGCTAGACAATTTTTAGGTGGTAATGAAAAACCTGATGTTGATTCTATTGAAGGTTTGTCTCCTGCGATTGCTGTTGATCAAAAATCAACCTCTAATAATCCTAGATCTACTGTTGGTACCATTACAGAAATCTATGACTATTTAAGAGTATTGTTTGCAAGAATAGGTGAACCATATTGTCCTAATGGTCATGGTAAAATTGAAACTTTAACTATTAAACAAATAGTTAACAAAATTTTAGATTCATTCAAAGAAGGCGACAAGATTCAAATATTATCACCGATTGCATACAAACAAAAGGGTGCTTTTAAAAATGAATTGGACAAATTAAAAGCTGAAGGGTTTTTAAGGGTTAGAGTTGATGGAGAAATTTATTCATTAGATGATAAGATAGAATTAGAAAAGAATAAATTTCACTATATTGATATTGTTATTGATCGTATTATCGGTAATAAAGACAGTGATACAAGAAGTAGAATTAATGAAGCAGTTGAAACAGCACTAAAACATGGAGAAAATAAAGTTATTGTTTTAGTGAATAATAAAGAAACTTTGTATTCTCAATCTCATGCATGCAAAGTTTGTGGTTTTAATATCCCTGAATTAGAACCAAGATTATTTTCTTTCAACTCTCCAGTTGGTGCGTGTCCTAAATGTCATGGTTTGGGGTTTACATATGAACCTGATGAAAATAAAATGATTCCTGATCCATTATTGAGTATTAATGAAAGTGGGTTAGATTATTTTAAAAATACTGTTAATACAACTTCATTAGATTGACTAAAGTTTGATCAATTGCTTAAACATTACAAAATTTCAAAAACAAAACCGTTAAATCAATTTACTAAAAAAGAAATGGATATTGTAATGTATGGTTCTAAAGAACCAATTGACATTACTATTAAATCTTCAAGCGGTAATGTTTATAGTAAATTTGATTATGCTGAAGGTGTGTTAACGCTAGTTAAACGTAGACATTTAGAAACTACAAGTGAAGCAGCAAGACAATATTATTCAAAATACATGGCTGAAAAAACTTGTTCAGAGTGCCATGGAAAAAGATTATCGAGAGCTGCATTATCTGTAAAGATTAACGGTGAATCGATTATTGATTTAACTAATCTATCTATCAAGAGGTTAATAGATTTCTTTTTAAATCTTGAACTAACTGAAAATCAAAAGAAGATTGCTAAATTAGGTTTGAAAGAAATTATTGATCGTTTAACATTTTTGGATAATGTTGGATTGGGGTATTTAACATTAAGTAGATCTGCTGGTACATTATCAGGTGGAGAAGCGCAAAGAATTAGATTAGCTACTCAAATAGGTAGCTCATTAACAGGTGTTTTATATGTTTTAGATGAGCCATCAATTGGTTTACACCAAAAAGATAATGATATGTTAATAGATACTCTTAAAAAAATGAGAGATTTAGGTAACACATTATTAGTTGTAGAACACGACACAGATACTATGATGCAATCAGACTACATTGTTGATGTAGGTCCAGGCGCTGGACAATATGGTGGTAAGATTGTAGCTGCAGGCACCCCTCAAGAAATTATTAGTAATAAGAATTCTTTAACAGGAAAATATTTATCTGGTGAAAAATTTATTCCAGTTCCAAAATCTAGAAGATCTGGAAGTGGACAAAAAATAATTATGAAAGGTGCTACGTTCAATAATCTTCATAATGTAGATGTTACCTTTCCTTTAGGAAAATTGATTTGTATTACAGGGGTATCAGGTAGTGGTAAATCTTCACTAATTAACGGAGTGTTTGCTAAAAACATACAAAAATTATTGTTTAATCCATTTGTTAGTGCACCAAAGATTAAGAGTATGGTTGGTGCTCAAAGTGTCGATAAGCTAATTTTGGTAAGTCAAGAACCAATAGGTAGAACACCAAGAAGTAATCCGGCAACATATGTTGGTGTATTTGATGATATTAGAGAATTATTTGCATCAGTTCCAGAAGCAAAAGCTCATGGATACACTAAAGGAAGATTTTCGTTTAATGTTCCTGGTGGACGCTGTGAAAAATGTTGAGGAGATGGAATTATTCGTATTGAAATGCATTTCTTACCTGATGTATATATTGCATGCGATGAATGTAATGGTAAAAGATATAACGAGGAAACTTTGCAGATTAAATATAAAGGTAAATCGATTTATGATGTGTTAGAAATGTCTGTAGTAGAAGCTATGGAATTCTTTAAAAATATTCCTAATATTTTTAGAAAACTTCAATTAATGAATGATGTCGGATTAGGTTATTTAAAATTAGGGACACCTTCTGATAGGTTGTCAGGTGGTGAAGCTCAAAGAATTAAACTAGCTAAATTCTTACAACGTAAAGCAAGCAAGAATACCATATTAATCCTTGATGAACCAACAACAGGATTACATACACATGATATTGCAAACTTAATTAGTGTATTAGACAGAATTGTGGATGGTGGAAGTACAGTTATTGTGATTGAACACAATTTAGATTTAATTAAATGCGCTGACTACATTATTGATTTAGGACCGGAAGGTGGAGAAGCAGGAGGAAAAATAATTGCCACTGGTACACCCGAACAGGTTGCCCAACACGATAATGTTTCTTACACTGCTAAGTATTTAAAAAAGATTTTGTAATTATTTATCTTAAATAATTATTTAATTTATAAATCTTATTTCGAATTAATTGTAGATACTTTTAGAGTAGATTCATCTAAAACGTCTAGCAATACTTTTACTGTATCTAATGAAGTGAACAAAGGAGTATTGGTTTCAATAGATAATGATCTAATCTTAATACCATCCATTCCATTTTTTCCTACCTCACTAGTGTTAATTACATAAGCTACAAAACCACTATGTAATAATTTGGTTATGTCATTTGATCCTTTATTAAACTTGTTAACAACTTTATTGTGAATCCTGTGCTCGTTTAAGAATTTAGAAGTTCCAGGAGTTGCAACAATGTTAAATCCTAGATTGTAGAAACGTTTAATTAATGGTAAGGCTTCTAAACGATCTTTGTTCGAAATAGTAGCAAATACTGTTCCATAATTTTGAATTTTCATTCCGCTAGCTTGTAATGCTTTATAGAAAGCACGGTTTAATGTAGAATCATATCCAATCGCTTCTCCTGTAGATTTCATTTCAGGGGATAGATATGCATCTAATCCATGAATTTTGTTAAATGAAAATACAGGGACTTTAACATATCATCTTTTAGGTTCAGCAGGATATAAATCAAAAATACCTAATTCTTTTAGTGATTTACCTAAAATAACTTCAGTAGCAATATCTGCTAAAGAATATCCAGTAGCCTTAGATAAAAACGGAACCGTTCTGCTGCTACGAGGGTTTACTTCAATAATATAAACTCTATCATTCTTATCCACAATAAATTGAATGTTAAATAAACCAATAATACCAATTGCTAATCCTAATTGTTTTGCATATTGAAGAATTGTTCCTTTAACTTTATTTGAAATGCTGAATGAAGGAAAAACACTAATTGAATCACCACTATGGATACCAGTTTTTTCAACTAATTCCATAATGCCTGGAACAAAAACATCTCTTCCATCACAAATAGCATCTACTTCTACTTCTTTACCTGTAATATATTTGTCTACTAATACTGGTTTATCTTCATCAATTTCAACAGCTGTTTTTAAGTAGTGTTTTAATCCATTTTCATCAGCAACAATTTGCATTGCTCTGCCACCTAACACAAAGGAAGGACGAACTAATACTGGATAACCGATTTTTTTAGCTGCAGCTAAACCTTCAGAAATTTTGGTTGTAGCTAACCCTCGAGGTTGAGGTATATTTAAATTCATTAAAAGATTTTCAAATAATCTCCTATCTTCAGCACGATCAATAGCTTCTACTGATGTACCAATGATTTTAACACCACGTTCTTGTAATGGGCCAGCTAAATTGATTGCTGTTTGGCCTCCTAACGAAGCAATTACACCATCAGGTTTTTCAAATTCAACAATGTTTATTACATCTTCTGGTGTTAATGGTTCAAAATATAATTTGTCAGCAGTAGTGTAATCTGTTGATACAGTTTCTGGGTTATTGTTAATAATAATGGCTTGGTAACCAGCTTTTTTAATAGTTTGAACAGCATGAACTGTCGAATAATCAAATTCAACACCTTGCCCAATACGAATAGGCCCAGCCCCTAATACAATAATCTTTCTTTGTTTAGATAATTTGGATTTATTTGTTCCTTGATAAGATGAATAAAAATATGGAATGTAAACATTAGTATGGAATGTATCAGCCATTTTATAAATAGGCATAATATTATTCTTTTTACGTAAATTAAACAATTCAATTTCTTTCATCTTTCATTGTTTAGCAATATATTTATCACTAAAACCAATTATTTTAGCTTCTTTTAACACCTTAATATCTTTTGGATTTTTAATAATTATTTTTTCATAATCAATAATTTTCTTTAATTCAATTAAGAAGAATTCAGTAATCATTGATATTTGGTGAATTTTCTTGATAGATTCACCACGTCTAATCAATTCAGCTACTGCATAAATGCTATCATCTCTGAATTGTTTAATATATTCATAAATTTTTTCGGTAGAGTATGAATCGAACTTCTTTAATCAGAAGTGGTAAACTCCAGTTTCTAGACACCTAACTGATTTAAGCAAACATTCACTTAGTGTAGAACCAATTCCCATAACTTCACCAGTAGCTTTCATTTGAGTTCCTAATGTATTTGATGCTGAAGTAAATTTATCAAATGGAAATCTAGGTAATTTAGTTACAACATAATCAAGACTAGGTGCTTTAGCAGCAGTTGTGTTTGCTACTTTAATTTCATTAAGATTCATACCGACAGCTATTTTAGTTGTAACTTTTGCGATTGGATAACCAGATGCCTTTGAGGCTAATGCAGATGAACGAGAAACACGAGGATTAACCTCAATTAAAAAATATTCACTAGTTTTTGGGTTTAATGCAAATTGAACATTACATCCGCCTGCAACTTTAAGTTTTTTAATTAATTTAGTTGCACTTCTAATTAGCATATTTTCATCTCTTTTTGATAAAGACATAATTGGGGCAACAACAATTGAGTCTCCTGTGTGAACACCAACAGGATCAATATTTTCCATGCCACAAATAGTGATAACGTTATTAGCGTTATCTCTCATCATTTCAAATTCAATTTCTTTAT
>CATAWQ010000030.1 GCA_949500635.1 uncultured Mycoplasmatota bacterium | reverse complement strand
TTCATTAACTTCAGTTGATTTATCAAATTGTATTGATTTATCATCAATTAATGATGGAGCATTTGCAAGTTGTTCTGAATTAAATTCAATTGATTTTTCTAATTGTACAAATTTATCTAAAATTAATTTTGAGGCTTTTACTAATTGTAAATCAATAACTTCTCTTGATTTTTCAAAATGCATAAATTTATCAAGTATTTCATCATCTGCTTTTAAAGAATGTCTATCAATTAAAGATATAAAAATTGATAATGATTATTACCACGTTGAACAATTAGGGCCAAAAGGAAAAGCAGTAATTTCTGGAAAAAAATGAACAACTTCTTGGAATAATTCATCTAAAGTTATAGGATGTTTAGCTTGTGGAGATATTGTAATTCCTGCTAATGTTACAAAAATTGCAGATAGAGCTTTTTATCATTGTTCTTCATTAACTTCAATAGATTTTTGAATTAATTTATCTTCAATTGGTCAATATGCTTTTTATGGCTGCACAG
Source organism: uncultured Mycoplasmatota bacterium (assembly GCA_949500635.1). Taxonomy (GTDB): domain Bacteria; phylum Bacillota_I; class Bacilli_A; order Mycoplasmatales; family Mycoplasmoidaceae; genus Malacoplasma_A. The sequence goes on along the minus strand of CATAWQ010000030.1, from coordinate 6,180 downwards.
GATTAACTTCTGTAACTTTCCCAAGTGGTTTAACAAGTATTGGTGATGATGCTTTTAGTCATTCAGGATTAAATTCTGTAGATTTATCAAGATGTACAAATTTAACACAAATTGATAATTATACTTTTGATTATTGCTCATCGTTAACTTCTGTGGATTTCTCAAGTAGTTTAGAAAAAATAGGCCAATCTGCTTTTCGATACTCTGCATTGTCTTGAGTAGATTTATCAAATTGTATTGATTTATCATCAATTAATGATTATGCTTTTCGTAATTGTTCAGCATTAAGTTTTATAATTTTCCCAAGTAGTTTAACAACAATTCAGTCTTATGTTTTTGATGGATGTTCAAACTTAAGCAGTATTACATGAAATGCATGACAAGGTACAACTAGTTTAGATTCAAGTTTATTTAGTGATGTTTGTCCAACTGGGGGAACAGTAACTGTAACAGATCCAATTGATGATCAGCATGATAGCGATCAATTGCTTTCATATTTATTAACCAATGGTGGTTTACCATCAACTTGAAGTAAAGCTTAATAATTAATTTAATTAAATAAATATGCATTCAAAAAAATTTGTGTGCATTTTTTATTATTTTTCAAGTTTTTTGCAAAAAAAAAAAAAAAAAAAACAGTATAAATATATTACTCAAAAGAAAATATGAAAAATAAAAAATTATTAAAAACTATTTTATGTGTTACTTCAGGAATTGGGTTTGCAACATCAATTCCGTTTATGACAACTGCTTGTGGATCATCCTCTACTAAAACAAGCATTTTACCAGATGAAGTTTATAAGTATGATCCAAACGATTCTACAATTTTAACAGGTTTCACTGATGAATTTTTGGCTGATACAGCTAAATATGAGCAATATGATACTATGGAAATTCCAGCTAGTGTAATTAATATTGATTATGGTGCTTTTTATAATATTTCAACAAATGCGACAACTATACCAACATTTGTTACAAAACTTACTTTTGCTAATGGTTCTAAATGTTCGGTAATTAATAAACTTGCTTTTTATGCATGTGTTCCATTAACTTCTGTGAGTTTCCCAAGTGGTTTAACAACAATTGGTCAAGTTGCTTTTCGTTATTGCTCAATGTTAAACTATATTGCTTGAGATTTACCAGATGATTATCAAAATATAAACATTGACAATGGTGTATTTTTTGATATTGCATCTATAGGAAAAATTAAATCTTTAAATCCATCAATTAGTTCTGGCGACTTTTTAACATGAATAAAAACTAAAGGTGGTTTTCCATCTAGTGGTTGAGAAGCTGAAGCTCAATAATTAATTTAATTATTCAAATTATTATTTATCAATATCCTTACGATAATGCATTCCGGAAAAGTTTATGTTCTTAATATCAGCATAAACTTTTTTTGTAGCTTCTAGTAAAGTTTTACCTGTGGAAATAACTGACAAAACTCTACCACCAGTTGTGGTTAGTTTATTTTGTTGAAATTTACTACCAGCAAAGAAAATTTTTGAATTCTTTAGTTTTTTGATTTCAATTTCTTTATTTATTTCTGCTTTTTTAGGATAACCTTTAGAACATAAAACAACATTTATAGATGCTTTTTTCTCTCAAAATAATTTAACATCTTTTAATTTTTTATTTAATGCTTTAAGAAATAAATCTACTAAATCATTTTTAAGTAATGGTAAAATTGATTGTGTTTCAGGATCGCCCATTCTTACATTGTATTCAAGAAGTTTTGGACCTTTCTTTGTAATCATAATTCCGAAAAAAATAAAACCAATAAAATCAATTTTTTCTTTTTTAAGACCTTTTAATGTTGGTAACATTATTTCTTTAATAAAAGCATTAGAAATAAATTTTGTCACATAAGGATTTGGGCATATAGCACCCATACCGCCTGTGTTAGGACCTTTATCATTATCAAACACTTGTTTGTGATCTTTTGAAGAAATAAAGGGATGTATTGTGTTACCATCAGTAATACAAATAATAGAAGCTTCTGGACCTTCCAAGAATTCTTCAATAATAACTTTACTACCGGCTGTCTTGAAAATATTCTTAACCATAAATTCATTAATACAATTAATAGCTGATTTTAAATTATGACAAATTTCTACACCCTTTCCAGCAGCTAATCCGTCTGCTTTAATAACTATCGGAAAATCACATTTATCTTTTAAATATTTAATAGCAAATTTTGCGTTTGTAAAACTAGCAAATTTTGCAGTAGGAATATTGTATTTTTCCATAAATTTTTTTGCAAAAACTTTACTACCTTCTAGTTGTGCAGCTTTTTTATTTGGTCCAAAGATTTTTAATTTATTCTTTTTAAATAAATCTACTATTCCATTTACTAATGGAACTTCAGGGCCAACAACAGTTAAATCAATTTTATTTGCTTTAGCAAATTTAACATATTCATCACTAGAGTATAGACTTACATTCTCACATTTATGCTCAATAGCTGTTCCGGCATTTCCTGGAGCAACATATATTTTAGTAACTTTTTTATTTTTAGCCATCTTCCAAGCCAATGCATGTTCACGACCACCTGATCCTATTAATAATATTTTCATAACTAATGTTTAAAATGTCGTATTCCAGTAAAAACCATTGCAATGCCATGTTCATTAGCAGCATCAATAGATTCTTGATCTCTTAACGATCCTCCGGGTTGAATAATTGCTTTAATTCCATATTTAGCACAGGTGTCAACTACATCTCTAAACGGAAAAAAAGCATCAGAAGCTAAGACAGTGGCACCTACCCCTCTTTTTAAAGCATCTTTTGTAGGTCAAATTCTATTAACTTGACCACCACCTATACCACAAGCCACTCCGTTATTTGCTACAACAATAGCATTTGATTTAACAAACTTAACAACTTTCATTGCAAATTTTAAGTCTTTCATTTGTTCTTCGGTAGGTGCTAATTTAGTTACAACTTTATATTCTTCTTTTGAATTTAAATCTTCACTTTGAACCATAATACCGCCATCAACACTAATGTATGCATAAGTGTTTGTTGGTTTTGAATTAAACTTAAGAACTCTTAAATTTTTCTTTTTTCTTAAAATTTCTAAAGCTTCAGGTTCATATTCAGGAGCGCAAATAACTTCTAAGAAAATCTTACTCATTTCAACTGCGACATCTGCTGTAACTGTATTGTTAAATGCAACAATGCCTCCAAAAATTGATGTAGAATCTACATTGTAAGCTTTCATGTATGAATCATAAGTTGATTTACCTATTGCAAATCCACATGGAGTGTTATGTTTTAAGGCACAACATGCATATTCACTTGATTCAAATTCACAAACTGATTTCCATGCAATATCAACATCTTTAAAATTATTGTAAGACAATTGTTTTCCGTTTAAAATTTCAAAACTGTTCATGGAGCCTTTTCTTACTGTATCTTCATAAAAACATGCGGATTGATGCGGATTTTCTCCATATCTTAATGGTTGTTTTTTTATGTAAGAGATAGAAAGATATTTAGAAAATTTATCTTTAGACAAAAAATTGCAGATAGCAGCATCATATGCAGTTGTTAAATTAAATACTTTAGCAGCTAATGTTTGTCTTGTTTCTAATAAAGTTGAACCATTCTTTTCTATTTCATCCATCACTAATTTATAATCATCTGGATCACAAATAACTGTTACATCTTTAAAATTTTTAGCTGCAGACCTTAACATTGTAGGACCACCAATATCAATAAATTCAACTTTCTGTTCAAAAGTTAAGTTTTCCTTAACTTTTTCAAAGAAAGGATATAAATTAACAATTACATAATCAATAGGTACAATATTGTGTTTATTTATTGTATCCAAGTGTTGTTTATTTTCTCTAATGGCTAAGATTCCTCCATGAACCATTGGGTGTAGGGTTTTTACCCTACCATCTAACATTTCGGGAAAATCAGTAATATCACTAATTTCTGTTACAGGAATATTATTTTCTTTTAAATACTTGTAAGTTCCTCCTGTTGAAACTATTTCAATATCGTGTTCAAACAAGAATTTAGCAATGTCTAATATCTTATCTTTTTTAAATACACTAATTAGGGCTCTTCTTTTCATAATTATTTTAATATTTTTGTCTTTCCATTTATTACTTTAATTTTTTGTCTTACTAGCAAATTAACTGATTTAATTAATATTGTATGCTCATATTTTAATATCTTTTTTTGAAGCATTTTAGGAGTGTCTTTGTAATCAACCGGAACACAATGCTGCATAATTATTGCTCCTTTATCAACTTCTTCGTTTACGAAATGGGTAGTACACCCGCTAATTTTTACTCCAGATTTAATGACAGCTTCATGCACATGAAGTCCATACATATCTGGTCCGCAAAACGAAGGAATTAAAGATGGATGAATATTAATAATTCTGTTTTTATATTTATTAACAATTTCAGGAGGTACAATAGCAAGGTATCCAGCTAATACAATGTAATCTATCTTGTAGTCTTTTAGAGTTTTTAAGACAGTATTTATTTCTTTTGATTTAATATATAAATTAGGAATTTTTGCTTTTTTAGCTCTAGTTAATCCATAAGCATTTTCTTTATTTGAAATTACTAAGCTAATTTTATAAAACTTCGATTTCTTAGAATCATTAATAATAGCTTGTAAATTAGTACCTCCACCAGAGATAAAAACAGCAATATTTTTCATTTTGTAATAAATTAATTATAAGTAATATTATTACTTATTTTATTGATTAAATTTATCAAATAAATTTTGTGTTTTTTGTATTTTATATATAATACTTTTAATTTTAATTATGAAATAATTAAAGGAAGGAGAATAAGATGAATAGAGAAGAAATTATAGCTAATGAGTTATTAAAAATAAAAGCAGTCTTTCTTTCTCCATCTAATCCATTCACTTGAGCAAGTGGAATTAAATCACCTATATATTGTGATAACAGATTAATTATTTCTTACCCAGAATCTAGGGAAATCATAGAAAATGAATTAGTTAATATGATTAATGAATATTACTCTGAAGCTGAATACATTGTCGGAACATCAACAGCAGGTATTCCTCATGCAGCTATTGTTGCTACAAAAATGAATAGACCAATGGCTTATGTTCGCAATAAAATAAAAGATCACGGTCGCGCAAAGCATATTGAAGGATTTATCCCTGAAAATGCAAAAGTAGTAGTAATTGAAGATTTAATGTCTACAGGCGGATCATCAATCGAAGTTGTTAATATTTTAAAAAACAATAAGATTAATGTTCTAGGCATTGCTTCAATTTTTACTTATGACTTGCAAAAATGCCAAAACAATTTAAAACAAGCTAACATAACTAACCATTCACTATCAAATTTTAATACACTAATTAAATTTGCTCTTCATCAAAATTACATCAATGAAATTGAACATAGGAAATTACTAGCTTTTCAAAAAGACCCAAATAATGTTGAATGAATAAATATTAAATAATAAACAAACAACAAGAAAGAGAAAACGATATGAAAAGAAAAGATATAAAAAAAATTATGATAATCGGTTCAGGTCCAATTATTATTGGACAGGCTGCTGAATTTGATTATGCCGGAACACAAGCTTGTTTAGCGTTAAAAGAAGAAGGTTACAAAGTAGTTTTAGTAAATTCTAACCCTGCAACTATTATGACAGACGTCCAAATGGCAGATAAAGTATATATGGAACCATTAACACTAGAATATGTGGCTAAAATCATTCGTTACGAAAGACCTGACGCCATTATTCCAGGTATCGGTGGTCAAACAGGATTAAATATGGCTGTTCAATTAGAAAAAAAAGGAATTCTAAAAGAATGTGGTGTTGAATTACTAGGAACAAGTAGTAAAAGTATTCAGTTAGCAGAAGACAGAGAATTATTTAAAGAATTGTGTAAATCAATTAATGAACCAGTTATTCCTTCTGAAATTACTTATGATCTTGAACACATGAAAAAAGCTGCTAAAAAAATTGGTTATCCAGTAGTTCTTCGTCCGGGTTTTACATTAGGTGGAACAGGTGGTGGTTTTGCCAATAACGAAAGTGAATTGATAGAGTTGGGTGAAAACGCATTAATTCAATCGCCTGTTCACCAAGTCTTAGTTGAAAAATCAGTTAAGGGTTATAAAGAAATTGAATTTGAAATGATGAGAGATAACGCTAATAACGTTATCACTAT
>CATAWQ010000029.1 GCA_949500635.1 uncultured Mycoplasmatota bacterium | reverse complement strand
AAGATAAAATTCAAGAAATGGTAAGACGAAGTGGCTATGAAATCTTAACTAGAAAAAACGCTACATATTATGGAGTAGCTATGGCAGTTGATAGAATATGTAAAGCAATTTTTTCTGATGAAAGAGCAATCTTACCAGTTTCAAGTATCTTGCATGGTGAATATGGATTGAATAATGTATGCTTAAGTGTTCCTACTATAGTGACAAGTAATGGTGTTGAGGAAAAGATCGTTCTTAAATTAAGTCAACAAGAAATAGAAAACTTGCATAAGTCTGCCAATACTTTGAAAGAAGTCTTCAATGGTATTGAATGATAATTCAATAATTAAAATAATTTAGGAAGAGTAGTCCCAACTAAAATTAGGGTAATCATTGTCAGTAAGATAATACCTAATATTTTTCAAGCGCCTTTATAGTAATTATTTAATGACACTTTACACAATGAACACCCAGCAACAAATGGCCCAGCAGTTGGTGAAAATAAATTAACAAATCCATTTGCTAATGAAAATGTTGTAATTGCACCACTAATTGTTAATCCTGAAGTAGAAGTTGCAATTGCGGGCCCCATTACAGGAAACACTGTAGATGCAAAACCACTTGTAGATGGAATTAAGAATGAAAGAATAATAAAGATAATAAATATTATTAATATTCCTAATTGAGCATTAATATTGTTCATCATGTTTGATAAACCATTAACCAATATACTATTGACTCCAGAAGAAGTTAACATCATTGATAATCCTCTTGCAATAGCAATGATAAATGCAACACCTATAAAATCTCTAGCACCAGTAAAAACATTTTGTAAAAAGTATTCTTCACTTTTTCATGTGATAATACCAACCAGTAATGTGGAAGTAAAAAATAAGAAAGACATTTCTATTAATGATCATTTGCCAATACCATTTTCACCTGATCAAATAAATGGTAAGTTATTTCTTAATCAATTATTAAATCAAGTAAAACCAGTAAAACCAGGTATTAAACCTTCTCAATCAATAACCATTAATATCATTAAAAGAAAAGTAAACCCAAAAATTCATAAAATTGCTTTTCTCTTTCTAGTTAATTCATATTGTTCATTATCAGCAATTTTAAACTGTTTATCATGATCTTTAGACTGTTCATAAACAATTGATTTTTTAGGATCTTTTTTAACTTTATACGCATGATAAGTTACACAAGCAATTCCTATAACAACTAATAACACATATGTTATTATTCTTCATACAATACCTGTAGTTGTTGTTAAACCATCTACATCAGCCGCTGAAACTGCAGGAGCTATTAGAAACGGATTAAGAATTGAGCCTGTAACTCCTAAACCTGCTCCAAATAAAATAGTAAACAATGAAGTTAAGGCATCAAAACCTGCAGCAAGCATTATTGGAGTAAGAATTAAATAAAACGGCAACGTTTCTTCACACATGCCAAATGATGTCCCACCAATAGAAAAACAAATCATTAGAACAGGAATAAGATATATTTCTTTACCATTCATTTTTTTTATTATTGTTGATATCCCAGCTTCTATTGATTTAGATGTGTTTACTATTTGTAAAAACGCTCCAATAGTTAATAAAAAAATAATTAATTCACCTGCATCAACAAAACCTTTTAATGGAGACATTAAAACATCAAGAATTCCAGGAACAACACCAGTTATAGGTTTGTCATCTACTTCATATGTAATTACTCCATTAATTACATAAATGATTCATATGATTAGTGCAATAGCTAATGTTAAAAAGAAAAGGATGGTGTATGCACTTGGTGCATACACTTTTTTATTTTTAAGTAATTTATTTTCATTAAATTTATAGACGTATGATGTTATTGCTCCAAGAATAGGTATTCATGTTGTATATAAATGTGCAATAAATTTATTATTTTTTAAAACATCTTGATTCTTATTTTTTGCATTTAATGCTGTAAATAGGATAGTTAGTACGAATGAAATGATTAATAAAAAACATCCAAAAATTAAGTTAGCATAAAATTTATTTTTATCTCCATCAAAGGCTACGTTTCAATACACACAGCATAATATTAAAAATAATAGAGAATATGTAAAAAATAAGTTAGATCAAATAATTTTGTTTCAATAGTTTACTTGCTTAGTTTTATCTTTTAATTGTTTCATATTTTATTCTCATTCAATTGTGCCAGGTGGTTTTTGAGTAATATCATAAACTACACGATTAATTCCCTTGATTTCGTTTGTTATTCTTGTCGATATTTTTTGTAAAATATCATATGGAATTTTTGCAAAATCCGCAGTCATACCATCAATTGAAGTTACGGCACGAATAACAATTACATTTTCATAACTTCGTTCATCGCCTTTAACACCCACTGTTTTTACATTTGGTAAAACAGTAAAGTATTGTCAAATTGATTTATTTAATTTAGCTTTAACAATTTCTTCTTGAAGAATTCTGTCAGATTGTCTTACTAATTCTAGTTTTTTATTAGTAATTTCTCCAAGAGTTCTAATTGCTAATCCGGGCCCAGGAAATGGTTGACGACTAACCATTTTTTCTGGTAAACCTAATTTTCTACCAAGTTCACGAACTTCATCTTTAAATAAGATATTTAAAGGTTCAATTAATTTAAACTTAATGTCTTTTGGTAAGCCACCAACATTATGATGAGATTTAATTGTTTGAGCTGTATTTGTTCCTGATTCAATAACATCAGTATAAAGTGTACCTTGTGCTAATCACTTTATTCCTTTTTGTTTTTTAGCGTAAGCATCAAACATATCAATAAATAATTTACCAATTATTTTTCTTTTTCCTTCTGGTTCAACTACTCCTTTTAATTTACTTAAAAAAATCTCTTGAGCATCAATCTTAGTGAACTTCACACCAAAGTTACTAAAAGCATCAACAACATCTTGAGCTTCATGATACCTTAATAATCCATGATCTACAAATAAACAAGTTAATTGTTTCCCAATTGCTTTTGCAATGATAGCAGCAGTTACCGCAGAATCAACTCCACCTGACAAAGCACAAATTACTCTATCTTTGCCAACAGTAGTTTTAATTTTTTTCACTTCCTGCTTTATAAAAGAATTCATGTTTCATCATTTTTTTGCTTTGCAAATATCAAAAATAAAATTGCTTAATAAGAAATTACCTTTTAATGTATGAACTACTTCTGGATGAAATTGCACTCCATAAATTTTTTTCTTTTCATTAGAAATAATAGCATACTTACAAGTAGATGATTTTGCATTATTAACAAATCCTGTAGGAAGCTTTTCAATTTGTGTACCATGAGACATTCATACTTGTTCAGATTTATTTAAGCCTTTAGTTAATGCGCAAGGTTTAACAATTTGAACGTTAGTTTTACCATATTCTTTTTTAGAACATGCTACTACTTTACCACCGTTCATATGGCTTGTCAGTTGAACACCATAGCAGATCCCTAAAATAGGTAAACCTAAATTAAAGATTTCTTTATCAATTTTAGGAGCACCTTTTGCAAATACAGAATTTGGTCCACCTGAAAAGACAATACCAACAATTGATTTGTCTTTTTTAATATCAGATGGTTTAATTGAATTAGGAACTAATTCACTATAAACTCCTAGATCTCTTATTCTCCTAACAATTAGTTGGTTGTATTGACTACCAAAATCAATAACGATAATTTTATTATTTTCCATGATAGTTTGGTGCTTTTTCAACAATATCTAAATCATGAACGTGAGATTCGTTGTAACCTGAAATAGTAATCTTTACAAATTTAGCTTTCTTTTTTAATTCCTTAATAGTACGAGCACCAGAATAACCCATACCACTTCTTAATCCACCTACTAATTGGTAAAGTATTTTACCAACTGGTCCTTTATATGATAATTTAGCTTCCACACCCTCAGGGACTAATTTAGAAACATCTTGATTATTTTGGAAGTAACGATCAGATGAACCTCTTTTCATAGCGGCCATTGATCCCATACCTACATATGATTTAAATTTCTTACCACCTATTGTAATAATTTTACCTGGAGCTTCATCAGTTGCTGCTAGCATTTCCCCTAACATAACTGAATCTGCACCCGCTCCAATTGCTTTTGTAATATCTCCAGAATATTTAATACCACCATCAGCAATTATCGGAATATGTCTTCTTTTTGCATATGAATATACATTAGCAACAGCTGTTAATTGAGGTACACCAACACCAGATACAATTCTTGTAGTACAAATTGATCCAGGACCTATACCAACTTTTAATCCATCAACCCCAGCTTTAATTAAATGTTTAGCGCCAGATGTAGTTGCGATATTTCCAGCAATTAATTGTAAATCTGGAAATTTTGCTTTGATTTCTTTTACTTTAAAAATGACATTATAAGAATCACCATGTGCACTATCTAATGAAACAACATCAACTCCTGCAGAAACTAATTCAGTAACTCTTGTAATGCAATTGGCAGCAATGCTAATTGCTGCACCCACAATCAATTTACCGTCACCATCAACATTTGCATCTGGATATTTTTTCTTATCAAATTTAAAGTGTTTAACAGCTTTAACCATTTCAGCTTGTTCTTCAATAGATAAATTCTTATGAATAAATGCAATACCACCTGCAAGCGCCATTGCTATTCCCATTTCTTTTTCACTAACAGTATCCATTGCGGCTGAAATAATAGGAATATTCAACGAAATTTTGTTTGTTAATTTTGTTTTAACATTAACATCACGTGGTATTACATCTGAATAATTAGGAATTAATAGAACATCACCAAATGTTCTTCCATATTGCACATTCTTCAACATATAGGGTTAATTAATAAAAATTATTATATATAAATACTAAAAAATATATTAAAAGACTATTTGTTTGTAATGTAATTTAAAATAGCTTCAAAATCAATTGTTCCACTACATCCGCCCTGAGCAAAAGTTTCTCTTCCACCACCACTTCCTTTAGTAATTTTATTAATCTTTCTAATTAATTCGCCAGCATTAAAGCTATTCTCTTGACAAAATTGTTTATTAGCCATACAAACATATTGGGTTTTAGTTTCTAATAAACTAAACGCAACATATGCATGTTGTCTATCTTCATTAATTAATTCAGTCAATGCAGATGAAATAGTTTTTAAATCTAAATTAGTAAATTTTTTGATTAAAATTTTGGAAGAATGATTTAAAGTTTTATATTCTTCTTTGATTATCTTAATGTTGTTAGAAACATTTTGCTTGTTATATCCTAAAATTAGTTTATTATAAATAAAGTTTAATTGATTAAATTTATTAACTAATTCATGATATTCTGCTAAATCATTCTTGTATGAGATTGTAGCTAATAGTTTATTGTATTCATCATTATTTATCTTTTTTAAAAATAAATCTTCACTCATTAAATTAATTTTTTGCTGAATCTTATTAATTTGTTCATTTAAATATTTTGAAATTGTTTCATTTGAAGTAATTGCTTCAATTCTATATAATCCACCACCAATAGAAAAAAGTTTCGTAATCATAAACTTTTCAATGTCTTTAGTGTTTTTAACATGAGTGCCACCACATATGTCAGTCGTGATATCTTTCATTTTAACAACTCTTAGTTTGCCACCAATCTTTTTGTACACTTCTTCAAAATGTCCTACAGCATTTTCTTGCTTAGCTTCTTCTAAAGTTAACATATTTATACATACAGGTTTGCTATCTTTTATATATCAATTGACTTTATCTTCAATCTTTATTAATTCATCATTTGATAAATGATGATCACATGAAAAATCAAAAGTAACTTTTTCAGGTGATTTAAATGCACCTTCTTGGTTAATGTTTTCATCTATTATTGTTCTCAAAGCTTTGTGTAATAAATGTTCTGTAGAGTGATTCTTACTTACTAATGAACGGTCATGCTCATTAATTGATAAATTAACGTGATCATTAACTTTTATATTTGCATTAATTACATGATGAAAATGTTGACCATTAGGTCCTTTGATCACATCATCAACTTTAATTTGTTTACTATTTATGGTGATAATCCCTGTGTCACAAACTTGACCACCACTTGTTGCATAAAATACAGTATTATCAAATACTACTCAACCATTACCATTTAATGAATTAATTTGATTAAAATTTTCATCAAATAAACCTATGATCAGTGCATTATCTAACTTTGTTAAATCATAATTGAATGTAGAGGTTTTTTTATAGTTAAGCAATGTTGCATTTTGTTGCATCATTCCTTTAACGTCTTTTCTAGACTTAGAAACTTCTTGATGACTTTTAATCATCTCTGCATATTCTTCTTTATTGATCTGAATATGATGTTGATTTAACATTTCTTCAACTAATTCATATGGAAAACCATATGTTTCTGTTAATTTAAATGCTGTTTTAGCATCAATTTTTTTACTATTCAATGCTTTATTGAATAGATCGAAACCATGATCAAGAGTTTTATTAAATAAATTCTCTTCTTCTTGTAAAACCTTAATAACCTTACCTCTAGTTTGAGTTAAATAAGGATAAAAATCCTTGTTGACTTCAATTAAAGCATTGACAGTGATTGAAATAAATGGTTCTTTAATTTCAAGTCTACGTGCACATACCATAGCACGTCTAATTAATTTTCTCAATATTGAACCACGATCTTTTGCAGACGGTAAAGCACCATCGGAAATGGCAAACATATTAGCTTTAATATGGTCAACAATTACTATGTAATCATGATTAATTAACTTTTGATCTAAGTCATTACCAAAGTAAGCATTAACATCGTACTGCTTCTTAGTCAATTTACCAATTGTCCTAATAACAGTTTGGAATTCATTAGTATCATAGTTAGTTGGAACATCTTGAAAAATGCATGCAAATCTTTCTAAACCTGCTCCTGTATCAATGTTCTTTCTAGCTAACTCTGTATAATGATTAGTGCCATCGTTATTAAATTGACTAAATACAATATTTCAAATCTCTACATAACGATCATTTTCAATGTCTTCAAAAATTAATTTTTCCCCGAGATTATTTGGATCATATTTTTCACCACGATCAAAATAAATTTCAGTGCAAGGCCCACATGGTCCTTGACCTACGTCTCAGAAGTTACGTTCACGATTACCCCTAATTATTCTGTTTGGTGACACGCCTAATGAAACCCATTTATTAAATGCGATTTGATCTTCCTCAAAAATAGTAAAATATAATTTTGATAACGGAATTTCGAAATTTTTAGTTAACAATTCAAAAGCAAATTCAATTGCTTCTGGTTTAAAATAATCCCCAATAGAAAAATTACCCATCATTTCAAAAAAAGTGTGATGTCTTGCAGTTACACCAACATTAAAAATATCATTGGTTCTAATTGATTTTTGAATATTAACTAATCTTTTATTAGGCGGATTTGATTTACCTGAGAAATAATCTTTAAGGGTAGCAACTCCTGAGTTAATTCATAATAATGAAGGATCATTGATTGGAATTAATGATTTAGGCTCTACAAATAAGTGATTTTTTTTCTTAAAAAAATCAATTCATATTTTTCTTATTTCTTGAGCAGATAGTTTATTCATATAAGTATTTATTATATTTACTATTTAAAGAAACTTAAAGGCTTAAATATATGATTACCATTAATTAATTGAGA
>CATAWQ010000028.1 GCA_949500635.1 uncultured Mycoplasmatota bacterium | reverse complement strand
CAATAATACCTTTAAATTCTTTATTAATTCTTTCTTCAATTTCTTTTGGTAAATTATTACCATAGATTTTTTTAGCATTTTCTCAAACAATTTTTTGTAGTTTCTCATCAGCATCTGGAATATTCGGTGGACATAATGATGATCTTAAAGGTTTGATATCATTTGCAATTTTGCTTGCAAATTCTAATGAATTATTAATTACAATTTCCTGAATCAAATCTGAATCACCTAAAAAACTAAATTCATCCAACATTTCTTTTGTTGTTCTCAAATGTAAATCAGGAATAATTTCAGTAGTGGTTTCAGCATATTTGTAAAAACGGTGTCTCTTACCCTCTAATAGTTTACTATTAACATAAACCTTATAAGCTAATTGATCGTGCTTCTCTAAATAATGGGCATCACTAACCGCTATTACTTTTTTATTAAGTTTCTTAGCAACTGCAATAATCCTCTTAATTGTATCTCTTACATTTTTAGCTGAAATATTTTCATTGTGTATCTCATGCAACAAATTTTTTGGTGGAGCCACAAAAATGTAATCATAGTAACTAATCACTTTTTCTAAATCTTCCGGTAAACCATTAAGAGCAGTATCTCACACTTCTCCTTCTGTAGGAGAATTAGTTACTATTAAGTGTTGTCTGACTTTTTCTATTTCATCAGTAAAAACTCTTGGAGTACTTAATAAATTAGTTGTAAAAGCATTTGACACTATCTTATAAATTTCTTTAATGCCTTGTTGGTCTTTAACATACAAGTTAGCAAAATTAGTAAATTGTCTTGAATATAATTCAGGACATTGAATAGTATTAATTTTATCAATAGTAGTAATGTTCTGATTTTTTAATAATCTCTGAAAAATATTTCACACAGACGCTAACACCATAGCATCAAAATCAGCACGATGGGCAATCTCATCTGTATATTCAATTTTATTTTTTCTACAAATTGCACCTAATGTATGTCTATATAATTCCTTATTGATTGATCTTGAAACCTGCAATGTGTCTATCATCACATTTTTTAATGGTTCAAAGCCATTTTCAACTAACTTCTTATTTAAAAATCTAAAGTCAAAATTAATACCATTATGAGCAATTAACACCGCATCTCCAATTCAAGGTAAAATTTCTTTGAATACTTGTTTGAAAGATTTTGCATCTTCTAGCATTTGGTCAGTAATTCTGGTAAGTTCTACAATCTTAACAGGAATTGGTTTACTAGGTTTAATGAATTTATCAATTTCATCAACTTTAATTCCGTTCTTAATTTTAACAGCACCAAATTCAATAATTTCTTCATATTCATTGTATAGTCCGGTGGTTTCTAAATCAAATACAACATATGTAGCACTGTCAATAGATTGATTAGAAGGATTTAGAACACACGGGATATTTCTAGACAATTTATCAATTTCGACTCCATAAATTATTTTTTGATTAAATTTCTTAGCTGCAGCCATCGCATCAGGGAACGACTGAACATTGTATCTATCAATAATAGATATTGCCGGTCATTTATATTTTGTTGATTTTGCAACCAATTCTGAAGCAGAAGGCAACCCATCAAATGCAGACATTTTAGTATGGGCTAATAATTCTACACGTTTTATAGGTTCATTATCTTCTGAAATTTTATCAAAATCAGGTTTTGCTAAACAAATCTTGTCAATAGTTCCAGTTAATTCATTAAATTGGTATTTATCAATAGATAATGTGATCTTTGCCTTTATTCAATCTCCTACCTTAAATGAAGATAAATAGTTATAAGGTAAATTTATTTTTCTATAAAAATTATTTGAAGTTGTTTCAAAACCTTTAATGTTAATACAATTTTCGCAATCAGTGATCGAATAAACAAAAAATTTTTTATTATTTTTCGTAGTAATTGATTCAATAGCAAATATCTTACCATAAATGGTAGCATTTCTTAATTCAGGAACTAATTCACCAATAGGAATAGTTTTGGTAGTAATCTTATTATCAATTTCTGCCTGACTTTGACTAGAGTTTGAATGTTTCTTTCTATAATCGATTATTTCTTGTTTTCTTTTCTCTTTGCTAATCTCTAAAATTTGACGGTCTCTGTCTAATTCATAGTCAAACGTCTTACACATTAGACCAATAGAATTAAAGAAACTTTTTAACAAGACTTCATACTTCTTTAATTCTTCTAATTCATTTTTATTAAAATATTGGAAAATTAAGGTTCCTTTATCATCTGTATAAAAGGGAATCATTGGTAGTAATTGTTTCAAAACAGAAGATGCTTGAATTTTTTCTTCACAAAAAAATTTAAGATATTTTTTCAACATTTCTTCATCAAAATCTAAATCATGTTTTGGTTTAATATCAAAAATTAATTGATCTTTAAATTCTTTTTCTTTTGACTTAATTTTTTTATATAAATCAAAATCTAAAGACTTGTCTAAAGAGAAAGTAATTTTAATTTTATTCAATAATTCAGTTGGAGGAGTAATAGAAATAGTAGAAATTTTAACCAAAGAGTCACATTCATCTTTGGTTAAAATATTAGTTTCAACTAAAAACCTAATTATCTTCTCCATACTATCAATAAATTCATTTAACTAAAATACTAGAAAAGAAAATGTAAATCATTAAAAAACAACCAACTAAAGTAAAAATTTCTTCTATGTTTCTATTGATTTTTCTTTTACCATTTGCTTCATATAATTTTGCTGCTATTTTTCATCCATCTAGCGGCGGAAATGGTATTAAATTAAAAATAGTAGAGATTAAATTAAGTAATAAGAACGTTTGAAGCATTGCCAATCCTCAAGTGTTTGTATTTTGTGCAACATCTGGTAATTCTACAAAAATATTAGACCCGCTTCCACCTTTAAATACCATACAATATCCAATAGCTTTGAAAGATAGACCCAAACTAACAAAAGGATTAACTAATTCATAACCCATTGCATTAAATATTCCTCAACAGCATGGTCAAATGATTAAGAAAGCTAAGAAATTTATTAATACACCTGCAAACATAATAGTCAAATATTGTCAAGACTTAGTTTGTTCTAATAATAATTTACTTTTAGGTAAAGGACTCATAATTAAACTATAGTTTTTATTATCTATTTCATCTTTATATATTTCTCTTAATTGCATACTATCAAATAAAACATAAGCAATTAGCGGAATAAGTTTAACAGATACTCTCATCCCTGATTTGGTGTATCTTTGATACAGTTTTGGACCAATCCCAATGGAAATTTCCTTAACATTAACCTTAAATATTAACCCCGCGAAAAAGTGGCCAAGCTCATGTATTGTTGCAACAAACAACAACATTAGAATAGTTATTAAATACAATAAAAAAGTTATTAGACCTGTACTCATACTTATTTAATTAACTTTTGGACAATTTTTCTTGTCAGTTGATCAACAACAAAAATTTGTTCAAAAGATGTTATCTTAATAATTTTAATCTTATTAATTATCAAATTAATAAAATATGTAATTTCTTTAAACTTAATTTTATTTTCAGAAAATAATTTTATTAATTCCTCATTAGCTGCATTAATAACAATTGGTAATGATGAATTAGGGTTTTTTAACACTTCTTTAGCTCACTTAATTGGTAAATACTTTTTTTCATCAATTAAATCAAAATTTAAGTTTAAATTATTAAAATTTAATGGACTAATTAAGCTTGATTTATTAGATTTAAATTTGTTTAAGGCTAATTGAATAGGTAATTGCATATTTGGATTAGACATAATTGCAATAATAGAATTATCTTTAAATTCAACCATTGAATGAATAATTGATTGAGGGTGATAAATAGGTATGATATTCTTAGTATTAAATAATCAATAAGCTTCGATTATTTCAAAACACTTGTTAACAAGTGTGGCTGAATCAATTGAAATCTTAGGGCCCATTTTTCAATTGGGATGATTGATAGCTTGTTTATATATGACATTATTTAAATTTTTTGTATTGTAAAAAGGTC
This sequence comes from uncultured Mycoplasmatota bacterium, assembly GCA_949500635.1. Taxonomy (GTDB): domain Bacteria; phylum Bacillota_I; class Bacilli_A; order Mycoplasmatales; family Mycoplasmoidaceae; genus Malacoplasma_A. The sequence continues at coordinate 5,632 of CATAWQ010000028.1, read as the reverse complement.
CGCCTGATGCAGTAATATAAATTGTCTTTAATTTATTTTGTTTATTTTTTAAAGCCTGAGTAATAGCGGCATGTTCGCTATCCACCGGATAAATATGAACATGATTTTTTTTAGCCAATTCTGTAACGTATTTGCCAGCCACTACTAATGATTCTTTGTTAGCTAAAGCGATGTCAATTTTATTTTTAATAGCAGCCATAGTTACTTCTAATCCTGCAAAACCCACAACAGCATTTACTACTAAGTCAGGTTTTGTTTTTTTGATTAGTTCATCATAACTTTTTACATTAGATTGTTTGTTATAAATAGGGGAGTAACAATATTTGATATTGTTACTCTTTAATATTGATATAGCTTTTTTAAGGTTGTTGTTGAATGTAATCCCGACAATCTTGTGTTTAAGGTGTTTAATAACTTTGATTGTTTGTTGTCCAACAGAACCTGTTGCTCCACAAACTAAAACTATCATTGACTACCAGTAAAAAATAAGTAAATTGTGTGGTCTGAATCAATTGATCATATAAAACAAATTAATGTGTAAATACAAACAATGAAGATTAATGCATCAATTCTATCTAATATACCGCCATGACCTGGCAAGAATTGAGAAAAATCTTTAATATTATTCTTTCTTTTAATAATACTAAAAGATAAATCACCTAGTGTGTCAGCTAAAATTAATACAATCAGGATAAGTGATAAACTTAACCATCAACCAATATTATTAATCTTCATATTTGACTGTTCAGAAAATTCATGAGATCCTAAAAGATCTCCTTGAATATTAGGATTCAATGAAAAGATTCCAGCAATTGCTAGTAATAAACATAAAGTTAATACTAATGAAATTAAAAATCCTTCAATTGTTTTATTAGGAGAAATTTTAGGAGCTAATTTATGTTTGCCAAAAAAACTTCCTCCTAAATAAGCAAATGAATCTGCACATCAAGTAATTAACAATAAAAATAGGAATGTAGTAAAAAACTTAAAAATTAATATGTAATAAATAGCAAAGAATGTTGTTGGTAAAATAAGAGCCATTAAAGGTGCTGTTATTTTATTAAATTTGCTACCATACTCATTAAATAATGCTATATATCATAAAATAGCCAATATAGCTATCGGAATAATTCCTATTCCTAAAAAGATATAACCATAATCTGAAAAAGGTTCTGGATCATTTAGCATTGCTAAACAGAATACAAATTGAATAACTATTGATAAAAAATATAAAATCATTGAATATATTCTAAAAAATTTTGTTGAATTATTAAAACAACAATTCATATATTCAACAATACATTGGTATGCTATCCCTAACAAAATAAATGCTAATATTAGTGCAAACATTGTTGATATACCTTCTTGGGTATATTCTTCTTGGGAATATTTAAACCACGGGTTATCATAAGAAGATAACATTCCAAAAAACAAAATTACAAAAGATACTACTACTACTAAAATTGAAGTTTTAGTTCTTGTGTGAAATTTTCTTTTTTTATCATTTGAAAATGTATTAGTTATAAAATTGTTTTTCATTTATATTTTCCCAAACCTTCTGTGCCTTTTGTTGTATTCTATTATATTAGATTTAAGATTGTTAATCTTATAGTTTGGTCACATTGTTTTTTCAAAAATAATTTCTGAATATGCTAGTTGATACAAAAGAAAATTGCTGATTCTTTTTTCATTACCAGTTCTAATTAATAAATCAATGTCAGGAATATTAGATGAGATCATTTTCTTGTGTTTTAATCCATATTCAATGTCTTTCCTTCCACTGTAATTGAATACAACATTTAAAATTAGACCTTTATTTTTATTTGTTTTTATTTGAATAGTTTTTATTTTGTCTAGCAATTTTTTAGGGAGTTTATCATTAAAACCTGTTCAAACAAATTTAATATTAAGTTCATTTAGTTTATCAACTAATTTATTGTTTAATGAATCTGAAAATAATTTAATCAAGTATTTGACTTCAGAATGTGGACGATTTCAGTTTTCAATACTAAAAGCAAAAACTGATAATCATTTAATATTAAGTTTTTGTTTAACAATGTCATTTACCAAATTTTTAAGGGTATCAACACCTTTTTTGTGACCAAAAGTTCTTGGTTGATTTTTGCTAGTTGCCCAACGTCCATTACCATCTAAAATTATGCCTACATTTATGTTTTTAGACATAATTACATACTCATTAACTCTTTTTCTTTAGATTCATAAGTAGATTCTAATTTATTGTTATAGTCTTTAGTTAATTTATTAAGTTCTTCTTCAAAATATCGCAATGTATCCTCAGATATTCCATCTAGTTTTTTAAATGTGCTTTGAACATCTTTTCTAATATCTCTAATCTTGTTTTTTGTTTGTTCTAGAATTTGTTTAGCTTTTTTAACATTATCACGTCTATTTTCTTCTGTTTGTGGCGGAAAAATTAATCTAATGTTATCGGGATTAATTTGAGGATTAACTCCAATGTTATTAACACTAATAGCTTTTGCAATATCGTGAACTTGTGACTTATCATACGGTTTAATCAAAATTTGTCTAGCATCAACGATTTGCAAATTAGCTATTTGGTTTAATGGCATAAATTCACCATATGCGTTAACTTTAACATTATCTAAAATAGATAATGAAACACGACCAGAACGAATTTTCTTTAATTCATTTTGCATTCATTCTATAGGAGCAATTGCTTCTAATTCAAATTGTTCTTTTAATTGATTCCATTCCATAGTTATTTCGTAATAATTGTAGTTTTAGTTTTACCAGCAATAGCTTTTAAGATACCATTGTCTTGGTTATTATTAAAGACAACAAGTTTAATGTTGTTATTTTTGCAAAAAGTAATTGATGTCATATCCATTACTTTTAAATCCATATTAATGATTTGATCATATGTTAATTTATCAAATCTTTTAGCCTTCTTATTTTTATTAGGATCATCTGAATAAACACCGTCTACACCATCTTTACCTACTAAAATACAATTTGCATTAATTTCAGCAGCATGTAATGCAGCACCTGTATCAGTTGAAAAATAAGGAGAGCCTGTACCTCCTGCAAAAATGCAGATGTACCCGTTATTTAAATGTTCTTTAACATTATCTAAGTTATATGTGTAAGCGACTTTTGGCATATCTACTAGTGAGTAAACACACGCTTTTGCATTTTGTTTTTTTATAGATTCTTTTAAAGCAATAGAGTTGATAACTGTTGCTAGCATACCCATATAATGAGCTTGGTCAATATCATATAAATTAGCATTTGCATCTTGACCTCTTCAGATATTACCACCACCGACAATAACACCAATGTTATATTTTTTAGATAAAGAAATTAGTTGTTTTGCTAAATCCACTAATTTCTTACTAGATAATACGACATCAGAACTTTTATCTCTTAATGCTGCTCCTGAAAGTTTAACAATAATGTTCTGTTTAATCATATTTACTTCATTTGACTAGCAACTTCTGCTGCAAAATCTTCAATTTTCTTTTCAATTCCTTCACCTACTTCGTATCTATAGTAAGCTTTTAATGAAGTATTATTTTGTTTTAAATATTCACTAATTTTCTTAGATGGATCAATTACAAAGTTTTGTTCAGTTAAACAGACTTCAGCAATTGATTTGTTAATTCTTCCTTTAACAATCATTTCTGCTTTATCTGCAGGTTTACCTTCAGCAATTGTTTGTTCCTTTAAAATTTTTGATTCATTTTCTAATCAAGCTTGGTCCACATTGTTTTTATCCATAAATTTTGGAGCCATAGCTGCTGCATGCATAGCAACGTTTTTTCCGATTGTTGGATCAATTTTGTTGTTCAAAACAAGTAAAACAGCAATCTTTTTATTAAAATGTTCATAAATACCAAAAGTATCATTTTCATCTTTTGTTACTAATTGAAATCTTCTTAAAACAATTTTTTCACCAATCTTTGAAGTTAATTCAGTACAAGCTTGTTCAATTGTATTTCCTGTTGGAAGTTTAACTTGTAAACAAGTGTTTAAATCTGTAGGAGCAGCTATAAGAATAGCTGCTTTAATAGCACTAGCTAATTCTAAGAACATTTCATTGTTTGCTACGAAATCAGTTTGTGAGTTAATTTCCAAAATAACAGCTTTATTTCCTTCAACACCAATAGAAGTAATACCTTCAGCTGCAATAGCACTAGCTTTCTTAGCAGCCTTTGCTATTCCTTTTTCTCTTAATCATTCAACCGCTTTTTCTAAATCATCGTTATTTTCATCTAAAGCTTTCTTAACATCCATTATTCCAGCTTGAGTCATTTCTCTTAATTTTTTGATTAATTCTGGTTTTGTCATAATTATTATCTTTTAATATATTTTAATATATTAATAAACTAAATATACAAATTTTATAAATTAATTTATTTAATTAAAATGACCATAAAATAATTTATACAAAAATTAGAATTATTAAATTTAGTTTTAATTTTAAAATTAACAGATTAGATTATTTAACGTTTAAAATTTCTTTTCCGGAATTAGTTTTTCCAAAAACAGGTGTTGATATTTTTTTCTTACCAATAGACTCAGAAAGAACAATAACAGGAGTGATAGTGTCTAAATTATTTTTCTTAATTAAATCTAAATTAGCCTCTACTACTTTTTGACCTGCTTTGACTTGTGAACCAACTTTAACTAAATGTTTAAAGGGTTTCTTGCTTGCTAGTTTAACTGTATCAATACCAATGTGCACAAGTACTTGAACACCATTGTTAGCTTCAATAGCATAAGCATGATTATTGACTAATGTAACTTTTCCAGTTATAGGAGCAACAAAGTTTCCATCTGTTGGGATGATAGCAAATCCTTTGCCCATAATGTTTTCGCTAAAAGTAGAATCTTTTACTTTATTAGTTGAAACAACTTCTCCATTAGCAGGAGCGCAAACTATAACTTTTCCAGCAGTTAGTTTATTTAAATTATTATTTTCAATTTTAGTTGCAGCTACTGAAATATTTTCATTTACTGCTGGTGCTTTAACTTTTCCACTCAAAATGTCTTTAATAATGTTCTTGAGAATATCTGCTTGTGTACCAAAAATAGCATACACAGATTGATTTGATGGATATACAACACCACGTGCACCTAAATCTAAGATTTTTTGTTTATTTGTTTTAGATCTATCAGCTACTTGTATACGTAATTTAGTTATACATGCATCAACATTCTTAATGTTTTCTTTACCACCATATGCTTGAATTAATTTAGCAGCTAATACAAGCATAGGATCATTTTCAAGAGATTGCCCATCTTTTTTTGCTAAATAATCTTTCTTTGTGTACATTTTAATTACACCTGCATTTGGATCTCTACCAGGAGTCTTTATGTCAAAATGTAAGATTGCTCAATAGAACATAAAGAAGTAGGCAACAGCAAGAACCAATCCAACAACTATTACTCAGTAACAATTAGCACCCATTTTTGATATATCTGGTAAAACACCATAAATAAAGAAGTCAATAACACCGCCAGAGAATGTCATACCCATATGTGAATGAAGAATAACCATAAACATAGCGCTAAAACCACACATTACTGCATGGAATCCTCAATACAATCAAGGAGCTAAGAATAAGAATGTAAATTCTAATGGTTCAGT
>CATAWQ010000027.1 GCA_949500635.1 uncultured Mycoplasmatota bacterium | reverse complement strand
TATAATGATGGAATTTGCGATACAATGCAAATTCCTGCTAGTGTAACAAGTATTGGTGATGATGCTTTTGCAAATAAAATTCCTTCTTTTATTAAGAATTTAACTTTTGCTGATGGATCTGTTTGTTCTTCAATTGGTAGTCTTATTTTAAAGAATTGCTCATCAATAACTTCTATTGACTTATCCAATTGTACAAAACTATCTTCAATTGCCACTGATGCTTTTCAACAATATAATTCAATTAAAGATATAAAAATTGATAATGACTATTATCACGTTGAACAATTAGGGCCAAAAGGAAAAGCAGTAATTTCTGGAAAAAAAGGAACAACTTCTTGGAATAGTTCATCAGTTATAGTAGGAGGTTTAGCATGTGGAGATATAGAAATTCCTGATAATATTACTTTTATTGCTGAAAATGCTTTTTTGACTTGTTGTTCAATAACTTCAGTAACATTTCCGAGCAGTTTAATATCAATTAAAAATTATGCTTTTCAAGCGTGTCTTTCTTTAACTTCTATCGGTTTATTAAATTCTATAAATTTATTATCTATTGAAAATTATGCTTTTTTTCTGTGCTCAAATTTAACCATTGTTAGCTTTCCAAGTAGTTTGACTTCAATTGGTTCTTGAACTTTCTGTACTTGTAATTTATTAACTTCAGTTAATTTTCCAAGTAATTTAAAAACAATTGGAGAAGGTGCTTTTTCTGGTTGTACAACATTAAACTATATTACTTGAAATTTAGCAGATAACTATGACTCTGTAGTAACTATTAATCAAAATGCATTTTTGAATATTTCACCTACAGGAAAAGTTAAATCTTTCAATCCATCAATTAGTTCTGACAACTTTTTAACATGAATAAAAACTAAAGGTGGTTTTCCATCTAGTGGTTGAGAAGCTGAAGCTTAATAATTAATTTAATTAAATAAATGTACTCAAAGTAATTTGGGTACATTTTTATTATTTTTCAAGTTTCTTGCAAAAAAAAAAAAAAAAAAACGAGTATAAATATATGAATAGGAGAAAAAATATGAAAAATAAAAAATTACTAAAAACTGTTTTATGTATTGCATCTGGAATTGGGTTTGCAACATCAATTCCATTTATGACAACTGCTTGTGGATCATCCTCTACTAAAACAAGCATTTTACCAGATGAAGTTTATAAGTATGATCCAAACGATTCTACAATTTTAACAGGTTTTACAGATGAATTTTTAGCTGATACAGCTAAATATGGGCAATATGATACTATGGAAATTCCTGCTAGTGTAACAAGTATTGCTGAACAAGCTTTTGCTCCTGGATTTGCATCAATTATTCCATCATTTATTAAGAATCTAACTTTTGCTGATGGTTCTAAATGTGCTTCAATTAAATCCGGTGCTTTTTATTCTTCCCATATATTAACCTCTATTTTTCCAAATGGTTTAACAACAATTGAAAATGGTGCTTTTAATTCATCTGATTTAATTTCTGCAAAAATTCCAAGTACTTTAACAGAAATTGGTGTTAATGTTTTTTCTTATTCCTATAATTTAAGTAGTATTGTATGAGATGCTTGACAAGGTGGAACTACTACTTCAGTAAAACCATCATTTGATAATGTTAGCGCAAAAGGAACGGTTAAAGTAACTAATCCAACTAGTGGTAATGATAGTCAAAAATTACTTGATTATTTAAAAGAAAATGGTTCCCTACCATCAGGTTGAACTATATCTTAATAATTAATCAATTTAATTCTTAGAAATGTACTCAAATTATATTGAGTACATTTTTTTGTGTTTTAAGCTTTCCCCTTGCAGCCAAAGATTTCAAATTTTTCAATAACCATATTTTTGATCGCTTCAGTACCTGGTTTTAATAATTTACGAGGATCAAACCCTTTAGCATTAGTATCTAAATCTTTCTTTTCTTCAATGTATTTTCTTGTAGCAGCAGCAAATGCTAATTGACATTCAGTATTTACATTGATTTTAGCTACGCCTAAAGAAATAGCCTGTTTAATTTGATCTGTTGGAATACCTGTTCCACCATGTAATACAAGAGGTTTTTGATTACAAATTCTTGTAATTTCACTTAAACGTTTGAAGTTCAAACCTTTTCAGTTTTTAGGATAGATACCATGAATGTTACCAATACCTGCTGCCAAACATGAAATAGGAAGTTTAGAAATTGTTTCACATTGATTAACATCTGCCAATTCACCGTTACCAACAACTCCATCTTCTTGTCCTCCAATAGATCCAACCTCTGCTTCTACAGATGCATTTTTAAGCATAGCATATAGAAGTACTTTCTTAAGTTTAGCAATGTTTTCATCAAATGGTAAATGTGAACCATCAAACATTACAGAACTAAATCCAGCCTTTAATGCTTCCATAGCACCTTGATATGATCCGTGATCTAAATGTAATGCAACAGGTTGAGTAACACCCATTGATACAATCATATTATTTACCATACCAACAATGTTTTTAAAACCACACATGTATTTAGCAGCGCCTTCAGACACACCTAAGATAATAGGAGTATTAGTTTCTTTAGCAGCTAATAATGCTCCTTTAATTCATTCAAGATTGTTAATATTGATATGAGCTATAGCATAATGACCCATAGCAGCATCTTTAACCATTTGTTTAATATTTACAGTTTTTCTCATTATTCATTTTCCTCCTCATCTTTTGACATTTTAGCCATTCCTTGTAATGATTGAATAGCTTCATCTTCTGTTTCATCATAATACATCCCAGATTCTTCATCAAAACGTTCACTTAATACGTCCATATCCTCAATATCTTCTTCAGTTAATGATTTATCAAAATCATAAAGTGAAGAAGCTAATGTTTTCTTAAGTGTATTTTGATCAACAAACTCTCTTAATTTTCAATTTTGTTTACCGATATAAAGAAAGTTTGTATCTTGCATTATTTCAGAATACAATTCGCCCTTAACAGCAGCTTGTTCCTTTGTAGGTGTTTTAATTCTACCTAGAGTTTTGCTTCATAGTTGATTAAAAGAAAAGACTTTGTCTCCAAATTCTTCTTTAGCAACTTCATAAGCAATGTCGTTAATTTGCTTTGACATAATCTTTAAATAACATTATTGCGTTATTATATATTAAAAATTATATTTTATTAACTTAGTATTAATAATCAATAAAGTTTTTTCTTTTTTTATAAATTTATTTTTTAAAACAATATTACTTAATGTATCAAAATTTTCAATTTTTTTAGTTAGATTATTATAAATTTTTATCGGTTGTTTATTTGGATCATATAAACAAATTGCTTTATGTTTAATAATGTCAACATTATATTTTAGTGGCATGTTTAATTTTTTTGCTTTAGCTATCACTGATTGATAATCTTTTTTAGTGTAATCTATGCAAATATATTTGTTTTTACTATCTCTTTCATCTAGTAATGTTTTTAAAATAGGATCCTTTTCATGTTTAAGCGAGTCTAATAATACACTTAAATTTCAATCATCTAATTTGATAAATTCTTCTACAGTAAATTTTTTATCATTTAATCAAGGATTAAACAATTCTAATAGATTGTTATAGTCAACAAATTTATAACCAGATTTGTAAAGTTCTTTAACCCTAGTCATAATTTGTTGAATAATTCATTCATTGGCGATTGTGTGAACATTTTCATAGACTTGTTCGTACATATGAAATCTCCCAATCAAAAAGTTTTCAATAGTAGAAATAGCTTTTAGGCTAAATACTATTTGATTATTCATAAACATTGCTCGTCTAGCAATCATTGAAGAATCAATTTCTCCATATGTAGCACCAGTATAATGTGAATCACGCTGCAAATAATCTATTCTATCAACATCAATTTGACTACTTACCAATGAATTCATTCATTCATTTTTACTTTTTTTATCTAAAATATCTATTACATCCTTAGTAGGAACATTATTTTTATGTAAAATTTTATAAATATCACCTTTTTTATTTGCAATAATCATTTTAGTGTATGTTTCATGAGAAATTTTAGTGTATTTCTCAAAAGCATGAGAGTTTGGACCGTGTCCAATGTCATGTAATAATGCAGCAGCTAAAATTATTTTACGTTTTTTAGGTGTAAGATTTTTAATTTTTAAATTATCTATAAATCTACGTGCTGTTTCATACACACCAATAGAGTGAGAGAACCTTGTATGGGTAGCAGATGGAAATAATTGATAAGACAGTCCTAATTGCCTAATCCTATTTAATCTTTGAAATTCATTAGTATATAAAAGTTCTCGCAATCAAAAATCATTTTCAGAAAAATTAATTTCACCATGAATTGGATCTTTAATAAATGTTGCTTTCTTTTTTAACTGCATATTATTTTATTAATATTTCAATATTTTTTAATATTTGTTCTTTACCAATTATTGTTAATATTTTATTCATTTCTGGTCCATGTTCTTTACCGATACAAGCAATTCTCATTGGTAAAAATAATTCTTTACCCTTGAGACCTGAAATTTGTTTTACATTGTCTATGATATCTTTAGCATTATCATAATTTATTTCATTCATTGTAGAAATAACTTGTTTTAATGCATACATGTTTTTTTTAAAAAAATCTTGCTTAACTATTTCTTGTAATTCAACAGATAATTTATTAACATCGCATATAAAAACGTCTGTAATCAATTCGTTAATTTGTTGAGCAAATTGAATTTGTGGTTTAAAAGTTAATAAAATTTCATCTTCATATTTAGCATATTTATCTAAATTAACAGTTAAAAATTTTTTAACATATTCTAGATAATCTTTATCATTCATATTCTTTAAATATGAATTGGAAATTCATAACATTTTTTTAAAGTCAAAAAATGCAGGAGACTTTGAAATTCTATCAAAATCGAATTCTTTAATAATTTGATCCATTAATAAAATTTCATTATTTGACTTTGAACTTCATCCTAATAAAGATAAAAAATTTGTAATTGCTTCAGGTAGAATCCCCATATTCTTATAATCTTGAATAAATTGTTTTAATCCCTTGTTTCTTTTAGATAATTTTTTACCTGTTTCATCAACAATAATAGATAAATGTCCATACATAATATTCCTATCGTCAAAACCAAGTGCTTTTTTAATAGCGATTTGATATGGAGTGTTAGATAAATGTTCTTCACCACGTAATACATGAGTTATTTGCATATCATAATCATCTACTACTACTGCAAAGTTATACATAGGGATACCATTAGATTTAAGAATAACAGGATCTGTTAAAGCAGACGTTGGAACACTCATATGCCCTCTAATAAGATCTTGTCATTCAATATTTTCATCATCATGCATTCTTAATCTAATCACATGAGGAATATTTTGATCTAATTTCTGCTGGATTTCTTCCTTAGATAAATATAAACACTTACGGTTGTATTTAGGAGTATGTCCTTGTTTCATTGCAATTTCACGCTGTAAATCTAATTCATCTTTAGAACAAAAACAGTAATAAGCTTTACCCTCTTGTAATAGCTTATTGGCTAGTTCACGATATCTTTCTAATTTTTGTGATTGAATATATGGACCGAACTTTCCAGGATTTTTAATTGATTCATCATAAAAAATTTTCAATCAATTTAAATTATCTAATTGTGAATCAATTCCACCTTCAACATTTCGTTCAACGTCTGTATCTTCAATACGGACAACAAAATCACCATTACAGTGCTTTGCGTATAAATAGTTAAATAATGCAGTACGAGCTCCTCCTATATGGAAGAAACCTGTAGGACTTGGTGCATATCTTGTTCTTACTTTGTTACTCATTAATACTTAATATTGTTCCTCCTGAACCACAAATAATCTTATTTTTAGAAGATAACTTATTTATATTTTGTAATAGTTTTTTACTAGAAACTTTTAAAATATATGGATGTAAATCATTATATACGTAATGATTATTAAATGTTTTTTTCAATAAAGAATCTAAGCATTTTGAAAAATTTACTTGAGATTTATATAAATTAGATTTTTCTAATTCTGCAAAAACTTTTTTAGTAGAAATTTTAATATTATTTGTGTAAATTTTGTATGAAACTTTTTTAAATAAATTGTATTTTTCAACCTCATTCCCATAATCAAAAACAATAGCACTACTATAAGAAGATAGGAAAAAAGGAATATCACTACCCAAATTTAATGCTATATCTTTCAAATTTAATTCAGTTAATGAAATCTTATTATTTTTCATTACATATTTAATTACAGCCGCCGCATTTGAGCTTCCACCACCTAATCCTGACATTAATCCAATACATTTTTCAACTTGGATAAAATAATGTTTAGTAAGTTTAAATTTATTATTTAAATATTCTAAAGATTTAATAATCAAACAATCTTTTAACATTAAATTTTTGTTTTTATATTTATAAACAACTATATCTTTTTTTGAAGGTTTAATGGAAATTAAATCATGCAAAGATTTATCTAAGACAAACAAACTTTTGATTTTATGCTTTTGTTCTTGTTTAGTCTTTGGATAAATCTTTAATATTAAATTTACTTTAGGATATGATTTAATTTCCATTGTTTAATAATACATATAATTCGTGAAGTTGTTCAGGTGTAAATTCTTCTGCACGAGATGTTAATTTTGTTTTTAATTTATTAAAAACTAAATTTATTTTATTAATTTCATAAACATGTTTTAAATTATTAATTAAAGTTTTTCTCCTATTCAAGAAACAGACTCGTAAGAATTTATCAAATTTTTCATCATACACTTTATTGTTCTTCTCAATTTTAATAAAAGTGGAGTCAACTTCAGGTACTGGGTAAAAATTGTTTGGTGATATGTTCATTAATCTTTCAATTTTAAAATAATAAGTTACAAGTGCTGTTAAACCATTATATTTTTTCGAAGCCACAGGAGCCATAATTCTATCAACCATTTCTTTTTGCAACATGCAATAAAATAAATTAATATTGGAAGACTTTAAAAATTTCATAACTACAAGTGAACTAATTGAATATGGTAAATTAGAAACAATAACACATTGATTGTAACCATTAGAGATCTCATTAAAATCTATTTTTAATACATCCGAATTAATGATTTTGACTTTTTTACCACTATACCTTTTAGTTAAAAATTCATTAAGTCTTTTGTCTAACTCTATAAGAGTTAAATCAAATTTTTGATTAATTAAATGATCAGTTAATGAACCTAAACCTGGACCAATTTCAATTACTAATTTAGCATTAGATAATTCCATTTTTTTTATAATTGCTTTTGATATTTCTTCATTAATTAAAAAATTTTGACCCATTTTTTTAGAAGGGTTAAATTGTCTACTTGTTAAATATTCATAAGTTTTTTTTAAATCCATTACTCTAAAATTAAACGATTAAGTTTAGCTTCAAGAGTTGAATTCTTACTTCTACTATGCACTATTACTTTATGCATAATTCATGATTGCAAGATAGAATATAATGCATTAAAAAATCAATATACACCAACACCTGTAGCAGAAAAAACAACAATTAATGACATTACACCAGCAAAAATATTCTGAGTTAAATTCATTTTCTTCATTTGTTTTCCACCCTTACTTGATGTAGATATTGCGTTTCTATTACGTTTTTTAGCTCAACGTTGAGGTAATTTCATAGATAAGAATTGAATTGGAATAATTATTGCAATAAAGAATATGTATGTTCATCCACCTGCAGCAAAATTACTGAATATTTGAGAAGTAGGGGTGTAGGCAAAATTTCAAATACCAAATAAAATTGTAGATTTAAAAGGTCTAACAATAGTAACAACACGATAAATAATTAAGAAAATAGGCAATGTAATAAACATTTGTTCAAATGCAGCGAATGGTTTTACATTGTTTTTCTTATATAAATCCATTATTTCTTGCTGTTTCTTTTGTTTAGAAGCTTGATCTGTTAAACCTTTATATTTAGCATTAATTTCAGAAGTTTTTCCTTGTACTTCAGTCATTTTTTCATTTTGAAGAGTAGATCTTAAAGTAACTAAAATAGAAAAAATACGAATTAATGTTAACAACACAAATATTGCCAATAAAGCATTCAATCCACCAATTCATGAGTTAGTTGCCCACATAATTTGTAGTACTAATCATGATCCAGGTCATACAAAGAACCCATAAAAAGGCCCATAATCCAATGACCAATCACTAAATGTATGAAATTGTCCATATAAATTTCCTGAAGACAAATCATAAATTCAATTACCCGTAGTTCCGAAATTAAATCCAAATTCAAGACCACTACCAATATTTACATCTGTAGATACTGTATTGTCACCCATAGATTGGAAACAACCTCACAAACCCATCAACATAAAAAAAGCAAACAACAAAAGTTTTAATCACTTTCAAATAAATTTTAAAATTTTCTTAGCCTTACTCGCTTTAGTTTCTGGTTTAGTTCAAAAAGGACTAGATATATTACTAGAATTTTCAGTGTTTATTTTAAAATTTAAAGCGGATTTTTGAGACATTATTTAATTTTTTTTAAAAGTAAATATAAATTTTTTTGCATTTCTATATGGTTTTTGGAATCATATGTATTTTTAATAATTATAAAAATATTTTTTTGTGGAATACTATCACTGTTATAAATAAAACTTTTTACTTGTCTTTTAATTTTATTTCTCATAACTGCTCTTTTGAAATTCTTCTTAGAAACATTAATTCCAATTTTTGCGTTATTATTAGAAGAAATAAATCTTATTAAATAATAACGATTACTAACAATCTTTGCTGATGTGAAAATTTGTTCTATTATTTTTTTGTCTTTAATAGAACTAAATTTTTTATTTTTCATCAGAAACCGTTAATCTTTTACGCCCTTTAGCTCTTCTTCTCTTAAGAACTTTTTTACCATTAGCGGTAGATGTCCTATTTAAGAATCCATGAGTTTTTGCTCTTTTAGATTTATTTGGTTGATATGTTCTTTTCATAATTACAAATATTAGATATTAATAATATCAAAATATATTAAAATATTATAATGATTTTTAAAATGCCATTAGATAAAAATACATTAATTAGTTTAAATAATAATTTAGATGTTGTGAAGGTTAGATTACAACAATCTGGTATTAACCAAGTATTTTTTAATGAATATATTTCAAATATTTCTATTGTTGATTTAAAGGAAAATATTTTATTTATTAAAACAAAAAATATTTTTGCTAAGCAAACATTAAATATAGATTATAAAAATCAAATTAAAAAATTGTTTAATGAAATTGGTAAAACTAATTACAATTTCGAATTTATAGTTGAGAATGATTTAAATTTAAAACTAAAAACAAATTCTATTCAACATGAAACTATTAATGAGGAAAATAACACAAATATTAATAAACATTACAAATTCACAAATTTTGTTGTTAGTAATTTTAACAAGTCAGCTTATAATGCTACAAGAACTATTTTAACTAATCCACATTGAAACCAAATTTTTATTACTGGTGGTGTTGGACTTGGAAAAACTCATTTATTACATGCAATAGGTAATGAATACAGAATTCATTTTCCAAATAAAATAGTTAAATATATCCCAATTGATGATTTTATTAGAGAGGTTTATAATGCTTTTTCAATTGGTGGTAATAGTGTTGAATTATTAAAACAAAAATATGAGTCATATGATCTTTTGCTATTTGATGACGTTCAATTTTTAGAGAAAAAAGAAAAAATAAACGAAGTTTTCTTTAATATTTTTAATAAAGCAGCTTCTAATAATAAGATTATTGTTATGACTTGTGATAAAGATATATCACAATTAAAAAATTTAGAAAATAGAATGAAATCAAGATTTTTATCAGGTCTAGTTGTAAAAATCACAAAACCAGATTTGAAATCTATAAAAATTATTTTAGAGAATAAATTAAAAGAAAGTAATGCTAAATTCATTTTAACAAATGATGTTATAAATTATATTTGTTGTAGATATTCAACTGATATCAGACAATTAGAAGGATTTTTAAATCATATCCTTTTTTATTCTATTAATAATGATTTACCACCTAATGCAATTATTAATTTGGATTTAATTAAAAAAATTACAGCAGAAGAAAATAACGAAAATATTAGTATGTTTGGTTTTGATGTAAACCCTAATTTAATAATTGATCAAATTTGTAGTTTATATTTCGTAGATCCTGAAATTGTAAAAAGTAAAGATAGAACAAAACAAATAACACAAATAAGACAGGTATGTATGTATATCTTAAGGAAAAAATTTAATATGAATTATTCTCAAATTGGTTCTTTTTTTTCTGGACGTGACCATTCAACAGTAATGGAATCAATAGAGAAAATTGAAAAAAAAATTAAAAATGATATAGAATTTGAAAGTTTTTTAACAAATTTATATAAAAAAATTTAAATGTAAATTTGTTGGAAAATTGTGGAAAAAAATATAAGTTTTATTATATAAATATTATTAAAAAGGAATTTTCCAACATTAAAATTAATATATATAATATATAAAATAAATCTAAATAAAATGAAATTTATAATTAACAGAGAATGTTTATTAAATAAATTAAAATTTTGTAATGAAATTGTTGACTCATCAAATATTAATCCAATTCTTACAAATTTATTAATTGATGTAAAAGAAGATAATATAGAATTTATTTGTAGTAATCAATTAATATCATCTAGTATTATTATTAAAAATAATATTTCTATTTTTTCAACAGGAACTATTTTAATTAAAACTAACTTATTATTTAATATTATTTCTA
>CATAWQ010000026.1 GCA_949500635.1 uncultured Mycoplasmatota bacterium | reverse complement strand
TAAATCTTTTGTGTTATAAAAATATTAAGTGTTGCACTTTATATTTCAATTTAGAGCACTTTTACATAAAGTGCTATTAGATTATTAATGGTGCACTCGAAGGGACTTGAACCCCCACTCATTAAGAATTAGATCCTAAGTCTAACGCGTCTGCCAGTTCCGCCACGAGTGCATATCTAAAATTATATTAATAATTATATATTTAATTACTTTATAATTTATTTTGTATGTGAAGTAAGTATACAAGTAAATACACTCAACTAGCAGTTAACACAATTAGGATGTTAGGTGTTGACGCGATTTCAAGAGCACAATCAGGTCATCCTGGTATAGTTCTAGGCGCTGCACCAATAATGTATGCTTTATTTAGAAATCATTTAGTATACAATTCAGAAAACCCTACTTTTTTTAATAGGGATCGTTTTGTTTTGTCGGCAGGTCATGGTAGTGCATTACTATATGCAACAATGCTATTAGCAGGTTATAAAGATATTACTACTCAAGACCTTGTAAACTTCAGACAAATAGACTCTAAAACAGCAGGGCATCCTGAAAACATTCTGCTTAAAGGTATTGAAGTATCAACTGGTCCATTAGGACAAGGTGTCGCAATGGCAGTTGGATTAGCTATTGCAGAAAAAAAATTAGCTAATGAATTTAATAAAAATATTAAAGTTATTGACCATTATACATATTGTTTATTTGGTGATGGTTGCTTAGAAGAAGGAATTTTTTATGAAGCAATCAATGTAGCTGGTAACTTAGGTCTTAATAAATTAATTATGCTATATGACTCTAATAAAGTCCAATTAGATGGTAGAGTATCTGATTCCACTAAAATTAATGTCAGAAAATTATTTAAAAGTGCTAAATGAAATTATATTAGAGTACATGATGCAAATAATGTAGCTGCTATTTCTCGTGCTATTAAATTAGCAAAACATTCATTAAAACCTACAGTGATTGAATGCCAATCAGTTATTGGATATGGATCAAGACATGCCAATTCAAACAAATGTCATGGTGCTCCATTCACAGAAGAAGAAGTTAAAGAAATTAGAAAAAAACTTAAATACAATATTCCTCCATTTATTGTTCATGAAAATGCTAAAAAAGATTTTGAACCATTTATAAAGCGTGGTAAATTAGCGCAACAATCATTCAATAGAAATATCAATATATTAGAAGCAAAAAATTTAGCTTTATACCAACAACTGCTTAATTTAACAAGAAATGAATTTATTTTCTCTCTTGATTGATATGCTAACTATCAACCAAAACCAAAAGAAGCTACTAGAAACATTTTTGGTGAAGCTTTACAATTATATTTAGAAAATAATCCAACATTTTTAACATTAATTGCGGATCTATCTTCATCAACTAAGATTAAATACAAAAAATCTTTGGCTATAACTAAAAATTATTTTGAACCACAAAATATTAACATAGGTGTAAGAGAATTTGCAATGGAAGCTATAGGAAATGGTATTTGTGCTCATGGTGGATGCAGAGCAATTGGTTCTACATTCATGAGTTTTAGCGATTATTGCAAACCAGCTACTAGATTAGGTGCTATCTCACATTTACCAATGTGTACAGTTTATTCGCATGACTCAATCACCATTGGTGAAGATGGTCCGACTCATCAACCGATTGAACAAATGCAAATGTTAAGAAGTATTCCTAATCACTATTTTTTTAGACCAGCAAATTTTAATGAATGTTTAGGAGTTCTTTATATGATTAATAAAACTAAAGATCGTCCTATTAGTGTTGCAACTAGTCGTGCTGCATTTACTCAAGCACAAGGTTCGTTTTCAAATACACCTAATGGAGGTTATGTAATTAAAAAGTATGAAAACCCAGTAATCAACATTATTGCTACAGGTTCAGAAGTTGCTATTGCTATTGGAGTAGCAGAAAGATTAGCAAAGAAAAATATTAAATCAATAGTTGTTTCTATGCCTTGTTTGGAATTGTTCTATGAACAATCTAAAGTTTACCAAGAATCTATTCTTGGTAGTAGACCTACAGTATCAATTGAATATGGATCAACTACATGCTGACACAAAATTGCCGATTTACCAATTGGTATAAATACTTTTGGTATGTCTGGCAAACCAACAGATGTTGTAGATCATTTTAAGTTGAACGAAGCAGCAATAAGTGATAAAATTAATAAGTGATACATAAATTTAAAGAAGACAAACAAAACTAAAAGGGGATAAATATGAGTGCAGGTGTAATTTGTGGAATAGTATTTGGTGTAATCGGTGCTTTAATCGTTGGAGCAATAATTGGATTTTATCTATCTCAAAAATATTTCAAAAAACAATTGGATGAAAATCCTCCAATAACTGAGCAACAAATTAGAGCGATGTATGCTCAAATGGGAAGAAAACCATCAGAGCAACAAGTAAAACAGATGATGGCTATTTTTAAAAGAAACAATAAACCTAATAGGTAATGAAAATATCTTTTATTAAATCAGCGAGCAAAATTGAGGACTGAATTCAAGATGATGTTACTGAATTTTGTTTCATCGGTCGAAGCAATACAGGTAAATCTTCGTTAATCAATTCTTTAGCTAATGAAAAAGTAGCTTATAGTTCTTCAAAACCAGGAAAAACTAATGTTGTTAATTTTTTCAATTGTGGTAAGTTTAGAATTATTGATTTACCAGGATATGGTTATGCTAGAGCATCAAAGTCTCAAATTATTTATTTTGATACTTTAATTAACGACTACATTCTTCATCGTAAAAATTTATTTGGTGTATTTCAAATTTGTGATGCTAATGTTATTACAGATGCAGATGCTAGAATGAGTAAATTCTTTAATGAAAGATTTATTAATCATTTTATAGTTTTAAACAAGACAGATAAGATGCCTTTATCTAATTACCAAAATAATATGGCAAAAATTTGTAAATTTCTTAATGTTAATTTTGATAAAGTTATTTTAGTAAGTGCAAAAAAGAAAATTGGAATCAATGAAATTAATTTGAAAATCAAACAAGCACTTGCAACTATAAACAAAAAATAGTTATTTTTTGTTAGCCTTTTGTTTTTCAGTTCAAATACCTGCTAATCCACCAATTGATGTTTCACGATATTCTGGTAGTAAATCTTTACCTGTTCTATTAGCTGTTTCAATAACTTCATCTAAACTAAATAAATCTGCTTCATCATGGTTTAGAGCAGCAATTTGAGCCGCTTCAATAGCTCTATTAGCAGCAGCAGCATTTCTTTCAATACACGGAATCTTAACAAATCCCAATACTGGGTCGCATGTTAGTCCTAAAAAATGAGTAATTCCAATCTTTGCAGCATGTTGAACGACATTAATTCCATATCCTGATAAATAGGCAAATCCAGCTGCTGCCATTGCGCACGCTGTTCCAACTTCTGCTTGACATCCACCTTCTGCGCCTGCCACAGATGCATTTCTCTTAAAAAAATTACCAATTATTCCAGCAACTGCAATTGCTTTTAAAATTTCACTATCTTTATATCCTAAATCATATTTAGCATAACAAAACACTGCTGGAATTACACCACAAGCTCCACATGTAGGTGCGGTAACTACCACTCCTCCACTAGCATTCATTTCATTGGCAGCAAATGCATATGCATATAAATGTTTAAGTGCATCATTCCCATTAAACATTTTTTTAACTTTTTTATCATTGTTATGATACATTTTATTAGCTCGTCTTTCAATTTTAAGTGCACCTGGTAAAAAACCTTTTTTATGCAATCCTTCTTTGACAGACATTTGCATTGCTTTTCAGATCTCTTTTAAATATTTTTGAAAGTCTTTACCCTCACATTTCATTACATATTGATACAAATCAATTTTATTTTTCTTACAGTATTTTCATGTAGGTGTAAAGTAATTAAATTTATAACACTCTTTTACTTGTTTATTTTTTTGACCCTTAATGACTATACTACCACCACCAATTGAAATACCAGTAAATTTACCTATTTCATGATCATTTTTATAAGCAATAAAATCTACAGTGTTAGGATGATCAATTTTAGTTTTTATATCAAATATAATTTGATGTTTAACTGGCTTTAATACATCAGATATTGCTTTGTCTGTAAAATGACCTTTGCCTGTTAAAGCTAATGATCCATATAAAATAACTTTAATTTTATCAGCATTTGGATACTTATCTTTAAATATTTTTGCTAACTTACTAGGCCCCATTGTATGAGATGAACTAGGTCCATATCCAATTTTATAAAGTTCTAATAATGATTGCATATTTATCTTGAATTTGTAATTTATATATATAATAATATATAATATTATATACAAAGGAAAAATATGTCAAAAAATACAATTGTAACAGCAGATAAAATTAAATCAATGTCTGAAACAGAATGAAATGAATTTAGAAATAATTCTTGATTACGTAAAAGAGAATACTATTCTAAACCAATGCCTGAAACTTACTTAAAAGATAAAGAACAATTTGCAAATTGAGTAGAAAGACAAAATAAAAGAAAAGCAAGATAGATTTTTGTTTTTTTTAAACATCAAGCGTTAATTTTACACTTAAATTTGAACATATTCAAACTATTTTGAATATGTTTTTGTTGTTTTTTGAGTTTTTTTCAAAAAAAAAAAAAAAAAAACGAGTATAAATATATGAATAGGAGAAAAAATATGAAAAATAAAAAATTACTAAAAACTGTTTTATGTATTGCATCTGGAATTGGGTTTGCAACATCAATTCCATTTCTAACTACAAGTTGTGGGTCATCATCTATTAAATTAAATCCATTACCAGAAGAAGTTTATGATATTGATTCAAATGGAATTTTGAATAGTTTTACTGCAGATTTTTTAACTAATCCGAATGCATATAGCAAATATAACACTATGAAAATCCCTGCAAGAGTAACAGGTATTTTTGAATGAGCTTTTGATGGTGATATTCCAGATTTTGTTAAAAACTTACATTTTGCTAAGGGTTCTAATTGTTCTTCAATTGGTGATGGTGCATTTAATAACTGTTCATCATTAACTACAGTTGATTTATCTAATTGTGCTAATTTATCATCAATTGGTTCTGATGCTTTTTTAGACTGTACATCATTAACTTCCATTGATCTATCTAAGTGTACAAATTTATCAAGTATTTCCACATCTGGTTTTCAAGAATGTAATTCAATTAAAGATATAAAAATTGATAATGACTATTATCATGTTGAGCAACTAGGACCAAAAGGAAAAGCGGTAATTGCTGGTAAAAATGGACAAACTTCTTGAAATAGTTCATCTATTGTAGTAGGAAATTTAGCATGTGGAGATATAGAAATCCCTGATAATATTACTTCAATTGGTAGAGAAGCTTTTTTTGCTTGTTCATCAATAACTTCTGTAAACTTCCCGAGTGGTTTAACAACAATTGGTGAAAACAGTTTTGCTTATTGTAAAAATATAACTTCTATAACTTTTTCAAGTAATTTAAATTCAATTAATAACGCTGCATTTAATATGTGTCAATCATTAAACTATATTGCTTGAGATTTACCAAATAACTATGACTCTATAGTGAGTATTAATCAAAATGTATTTTCTAGTATTTCATCTACAGGAAAAGTTAAATCTTTAAATCCATCAATTGGTTCTGGCGATTTTTTAGCCTGAATTAAAACTAAAGGTAATTTTCCATCTAGTGGTTGAGAAGCTGAAGCTTAATAATTAATTTTTTCTACTTTTAACTAATTATCTTTAGATTTATCTTCCATATTCATAGCAAGAGTTGTTGTTTTTAAAACATCAGTCATTGCTTGAGTGATTAAATTTACGCATTCATCTGACTTCAATACTTCTTGTCTTTGATGATTATTTAAATTATCTTTTTCTAAAAAAGATTCCTTATTAATAAATGTCTTATGATAATTAGTTTTAAAAGTTTCTAATTCTTTTGAATCAATTATGTCCTTATTCTCATGTTCTCTTAAATTGATTGTTGAATTAAAGTTTTCATTCTCATTAAAAATCCTTTGTTGTGTTTGTTCTTTATAAGAATTAAATTTAAAATCTTCATCTTCTTCAATATTATCTTTTTTGTTATTTAAATCTTCTTTTGCAGAAACTAATAATGAAATTTTAACGTTTTTATTTTTAGTGTAATCTACACCACAAACTAATGAAAGTTCATTATTTTTAGTAATAGATTTAAAAGTTTTTGTTACATCATTAATAATTGTAGGTGGTGTTAAATCATTAATTTTTAAATTAACAATAATCTTATCAGCGTTATCAATATTAATGTCAGTGTAGGAAGTACGTAGCGAAGAACAAATAGCGTTTT
Source organism: uncultured Mycoplasmatota bacterium (assembly GCA_949500635.1). Lineage (GTDB taxonomy): Bacteria > Bacillota_I > Bacilli_A > Mycoplasmatales > Mycoplasmoidaceae > Malacoplasma_A. Next base: position 5,086 of record CATAWQ010000026.1, on the reverse strand, counting down.
TAATAGTTGTTTCTGAATATTCCTTGTCTAATAGAACTGAAGCAAAACTAAAAGTTTTTGATTGTTTAAAAAATGATTTTAAGTCTGCATAATCAATATTCATTTCTGTTGCAATATTAATCATGTCGCAAATTTCACTTATAGTGTTTGTAACTTGTTCATTAGCCTTTTCAAAAGCCTTCATAAACGAAATATCATCACCACTATTTTTAATAATTAAATCGTTACTTATAGTTGTTATTGAATCAACATTATTTTTTAGTTCTTTTAAATGTAATAAAGCATTTTGGTAAACAGTGTTTCCCTCTGAATTAATTGAAGGCAAATTTACAACAGCTACTGTTAAAATTCCCATTTCTTTTGCTATTCTTGCAATTTCTGGGGTTGCTCCACTTCCGGTTCCCTTTCCTAGACCTGCAACTAAAAATAATATATCAGTTCCTTTTAAGGTATTTTTAATATTTTCTTTATCTTCTTCAACAGCCATTTTTCCAGTGTAAGGATCGCCACCAGAACCACTTCCTCTTAAAATCTTTTTTCCTAATAGGTAAACATTTGATAAGTTGCTTATTTTACGTAAAGCCGTAACATCTGTATTAAAAGCAAAAATATCTACATTATCAGCTCATGGACGCGCATTTTTCATATGCTTGATAACATTACAACCTGCACCACCTACACCAAAAATTTTAATATCAAAGTTACCAACACTCTCTTCGATATTATCTAGATTGTTTAAAAACTTACCTTTTAATGGGTTAGTATTAAAATTTGCTTGAAATGTTGTTTCAACCTTTTGTTTGGGTTTGTTGTTATCTTCAATTTTATTAATAATTTGATTTAATATGTCCATATCTTATCCTCCTAATTTAGCAGATCATTTTGTCGTTATTAAACCTATGTTTAATAACACATCTCTTTTAACATTTTTGTTAACATATTCTTGAGAAACGTAAGGATCAATGCTATATTTAATATGTTTCTTGGTTTTTTGAATATTGTATGTGTGTTCAATTGAGCCTACTAATACATCAATATTGTTGTCGTCAATTCCGATAATATTGGTTCTAAAAAATTCATAATTGATATTAGTAGAAATATCTAACAAACTATATCCCATATTGTTTGCATTTAAATATATGTGATCATAAGATAATTCGTTTTTACGACACAAAATATCATCAATTTTATTTTGAATAGTATTTATAAATTTTTGATTAATAATCTTAACATACTTTGTTAATTCTCCAGCTGAAGCACACATTAAATTTAAGAACTTAGGTTTATGTACATTAATTAATGATGTTGATGAATCAACTATATTAATTATTTCCAATGAATCAATAATTGGAATTAGATTAACATTTTCTGGAATATTAAATTTGTGTCTTAACTGATCAATCATTCAGTCACTACCTCAATTTAAAGTTTCATAATAAACTAAAATATTGTGTGTATCATAAAAGTTAATTGTAGAACTATCGCTTTTGACATCAATTACTACATTTTTCTTTTCTAAATTACATCTGGTTAACAAACCACCAAATGATAATTGATTATTAATAAAATCAATAATCGAAACTTTACATGCATGAACTAAATCTTTAAATGCTTTAACAAATTGACTGTTAGCCACATATGCATAGTATTCAAAATTGATATTTTTTCCAGTTTTACCATAAGGAAATTCACTATAATTAATTCCATCTAATGTTCATAAATATGGATGTAAATCAATAATAGTTTTATCACTATTGTTGTTTAAAAAGTTAATTTTAGAAGTGTAAGACATATAATCTGCTAAGTCTAATTCTTTATTTATTTTAATTTCATAGTCTACCGAAATATTTTTAACAATTTCGATTGGCATATAACTAATATTTACAATGTATCGTTTAACAACGATACCTATGAATTCATCTGCTTTGGTTAAAATATTTAACAATGTCTTAGATAACTCTTCTTTATTAATAAATTCATTGTTTGCATTTAAATAATTTAAACTGATACAATTATTGTATAAACAATTAATTTTGCCAGAATCTGCACGTTCAACAACAAGAACTTTAATTCTTGATTTGTTAAATGAAATTACTCCATACACATTTTTCAAGTTATACATTAATTACACCTCCTTAAACATCTTAACCTTGCACTGCGTGCACGATTATTTAATTTAATTTCTTCTTCTGAAGAAACAATTGGTTTCTTGGTCAATACCTCAAAATTAGTTGAAGTATTCATAATCGGCACCTCTTTAGGAATATGTGTTACAGTTACATCATTAAAAAAACGTTTTACAATCCTATCTTCTAAAGAATGAAAAGTAATAATAACCATTCTACCATCTTTATTTAATAAATCAATTCCATCAATCAATAACTTTTTTAAATTATCCAATTCATGATTTACTTCAATTCTAATTGCTTGAAAGAAAATACGAGCTGGGTGTTTAGATTTAAATAATTCTTTTTTATTAATATTATTTTTAATAATATCTACCAATTCACCAGTTGTTTCAATAGGATGATCTTTGCGGGAAAAAATAATTCCTTTAACAACATTCTTTGGATTTGATATTTCACCATATTGTCTAAAAACTCTTGTTAATTGTTTAGAATCATATTCATTAATTACTTTATAAGCATCTAATGAATCATTTTGATTCATTCTCATATCAAGTCTTGCATTTTGATGATAACTAAATCCTCGATCAGCATTATCAAACATTGGAGAACTAACACCAAGATCGGCAATAATACCATCTACTTTTGAAATGTTTAATTTATTTAAGATCATCTTAATATTTTTAAAATTGTCATTAACCAAAATAACATTAATGTTGTTATGATATTTCTTACACAAATATTCATATGCTTCTATATCTGTGTCTAAACAAACAATCTTCCCGTTCTCATTTAAACAAGACAAAATGCTATTTGTATGTCCACCCCTTCCACAAGTACAATCTATGTAGGTGCCATTCGGTTTGATTGACAAATATTTTATTGATTCATTAAGCAAAACTGGATTATGTAAACTATTCATTATCTTCATTTAACTTATCAGCTACAGATTCAAACACCTTGTCAGTTTCAGATTTATATTTGTTGTAGGTGTCTGTATCCCAGATTTCTATTTTATTCCCAACACCTATAATTGTCACACTTTTAGAAATTTTTGCTTCAGCTAATAAATTACCAGGAATCAAAATTCTTTTAGCATTATCTAGTTTAATATCAGTAGCATTCGCTAATAATTGTCTTGTTACAATTCTTGTATCTTTTTTATTTTGTGCTAGTGCACTTAATTTCATTGCATAGTCATTGAAAGAATTAGCATCTCTTACTTCTAAACAACAATCAAAGCCTTTTGATACTACAACATCACTACCTAATGCCTGCACAAATTTCGCAGGCATTGATAACCTATTTTTAGAATCTAAGTTATGATTGTGTGTTCCTAAGAAAATCATATTACCACTTTATCCCACTTATTAACATTTATTATACATAAAACATAAAATTTGTGAATTTTTTTTAAATTTTTTAAATTTAATATTTTTTGAAAATAAAAAAAGCGCTTACTTAAGCACTTATTTTTTCATATAAAAAATTAGCGAGACTTTTTAAGATCTTCTAAAGTAATGCAAATTCCTTCACCATCACAGCATTTTTTATTATGGCAACGTGGGTTTTTATCTAATTCTGCAATGAATTTTTCTAAGTCATTTTGTAGTTTTTTTTGCTTATTAGTCATAACTATTTTGTTAAATTTTTAACATCATTAGCAATCATTAATTCTTCATCAGTTCTAACTCTATATATAGGGTAAGTAGCTTTGTTAGAAGAAATTAAAATGTAATGATTATATTTTTCAAGTAATTTTTTATCATTTAATTCTGTGTTAAACAATTTAATGTTTTTGCAGGTTTCATTAACAATATAGTTTTGGTTTTCGCCAACACCTGCCGTAAAAACAATAGCATCAACCTTACCTTCCAACTCATTTGCATATGTAACAATATATTTAGCAATCCTTCTAACATACATTGTTAATGCAAGTTTAGCATCTGTATTGCCTTTTTCAAATTTACTGCATACATCTCGAACATCTGATGAACCTACAATTCCTTGTAAACCTGATTTTTTATTTAAAAGTTCATCTATTTGATTGTCATTCATGCCTTTTCTCATTAAATAAACTACAACAGATGGGTCCATATCACCACATCTAGTTCCCATCATTAAACCTTCTAATGGTGTTAAACCCATTGAAGTGTTATAAGATTTTGAATTTTTAATTGCAGAAATAGAAGCACCATTACCAATATGACAAACAATCAAATTTACTTGTTTCTTATGAAGAATTTTTTCCATTTGTTTTGTAATATATTTATATGAAACTCCATGATAACCAAATCTTCTTATTTCTCATCTGTCAGCTAATTGTTTATCAATTGCATATCTATAATTTATTTCAGGAATTGTTGAATGAAAGCAATTATCAAAAGCTGCAACATTTTTTACCTTTGGTAATTTCTCCATAAAAATTTTAATAACCTTTAATTCATGAGGATTATGTAACGGAGCTACAGGAATATGTTCTTCAATAACCTTTAGACATTTTTTATTTACAAGAACAGAATCAGTGTAAGCTGTACCACAATTTACAACTCTATGACCAATACCACAAAACTCGGTAATTTTATTATAAATCTTGTAAGTTTTCATTTGTTTTAAAATTAGATCAATTGCAGCAGTGTGATCTTTAATACTATCTTTTTTTTCGTGTTTTTTAAATTTTTTACCATCTAAATAATTAATTTTAAAATTACCGTCAATCCCTATTCTTTCACAAATACCATAGCAAATGACTTTATGATTTTTTTCTAAAAATACTTTATATTTTAGTGAGCTACTACCAGCGTTAATAATTAAAATTTTCTTGTTCATTATTGTTAATATTTCTAATTATAAATTATATAATTTTATTTATATAATATTATTAATATATGCCCAAAGCTATAAAAAGTTTTTTTCATTATCTATTGGTTCCCTTCGTATTTATAGCATTATCATTCAAT
>CATAWQ010000025.1 GCA_949500635.1 uncultured Mycoplasmatota bacterium | reverse complement strand
TTAATAGCAATTTCAATAATTTCTTCAATTCTTCCTAAGTTAGAAGCAAATGTAGAAACAAAAACTCTTCCTTTTGCATTATCAATAATTTTTTTAATTTCATTAATAATGTAACATTCACTAGTGGAAAAACCTTGAGTCTCTGCATTAGTTGATTCACATAATAAAACATCAATTCCCCTTCTACCTAACTCTGCCATTTTAGCAATATCTGATTCATCACCTTGAGTAGAAAAATCAAACCTAAAATCACCAGTAGAAACTATTTTTCCGTTTGGTGTTTCAAAATAAATACCAAATGCATCGGGTATAGAATGACATACTCTAAAAAATTCAATTGAGAAATGTTTAGTTTTTAAAACTTTAAAGTCATCAATATTTTCAAAAGAGAAGTTTTGAAGATCTTTATGTTCTTTTAATTTCTTTTTAATAATTCCAGCAGTTAATTTAGCAGCATAAATTTTAGGAATACTAATTGACTTTAACAAATATGGAATACCACCAATATGGTCTTCATGAGCATGTGTTATTATTAAGCCTTTTACTTTATCTTTGTTTTTTACTAAATAATCAAAAGGACAAATAATCGAATCTACTCCTAGTAAACTATTGCCATCAGCAAATTTAATACCACAGTCAACAATGAAGATTTCATCTTCATGTTCAACTACATACATGTTTTTTCCAATTTCTTCTACTCCACCTAATGCAAATATATAAGTGGGTGCTTTTTTATTTTCCATATTATCTCCTATATCTTAATTCAGTCTTGTTCAATATGATATTTATCATTCTTATTTATATGATCATAATATAACACACCATCAAGATGATCAATTTCGTGTTGTAAACAAACAGACAAGACTCCATCCGCATTTATAGTAATTGGTTTATTATTCAATAAATCATATGCTTTAACAACTATCTTTTTGTTTCTTGGAATAATACCTTCATGGTCTTCTTGAACACTTAGACATCCCTCACCATTAGAAAGATAAACAATTCCTAATGAACGCGAAACAATTTGTGGATTAGCCAATAAATATTGATAATGTTTGTCACCAAAATTAAAATTAATGTAGATTACTCTTTTGGCTAATCCTATTTGAGGTCCAGCTATTGCAATACCTGGACGAATATGATATTTTTTATCTTCTTCTTTATAACAAGCATCAATGTAATCTTTCATTTTATTAACATAAAAAATATCTGGTTCTTTTAAAGGTAATTCTAAATTTGAACAGATACTTCTTAAAAGTTTATTTGAATCTGGTAATATTCAAGATTGTTTCGGTTCCATGTATATTAATAACAAAATAAAATATTAAGATAATTGCATAAATATTATACACATTTCCAATATTTACTATAATATATTTTAATATGAACAAAAAAATTCAACCAAATTTAAAGTCAACTAAATTTAAATGTGCTTCATGTGGAGCTGAATTTGTTATTATGTCAACCAACAAAACTGACTTAGTAACTCTTGACGTTTGTTCTAACTGTCATCCTTTTTACAAGGGTGGAATGTCCGATCAAAAAGTTAAGGGTCGTGCTGAAAAACTTTCTAAAAAATTTGAAGCTGGAAAGGTTACAAGTGCAACAAAGAAAACTAAGACAGCAAAAGTTAGAAAAACTTCTAACAAAAAAAGTGTTAGCTCACTTGACCAATTAAACTCAGCAGAAAAATAACACCTTTAACGATCTTCTATCTCTATTATTAAATAGATGTTTATCTATTTGTATAGTATTAGAAGATTTTTATTTTATTATGGAATATAACAAACGATTATTCGAATCATTAGAATCAATAGCTAAAAAATTTGTAGAACTAAACAAAAAATTAGAGTCTGCAAATCTTCCTGTTAATCAATTAACTGACATTAATCGTCAAATTAAACATACTACTCCTATTTATGAAAAGTTTAATGAATACAAAATATTAATTGACAATGGTATTCAAGATGAAAAAATTGTTTCATCTGAAACAGATAAAGATTTATTAGAATTAGCTAAATTAGAACTTGATGAAATCAAGTCTAAAATACCATCATTAGAAGAAGAAATAAAAATCTTATTACTACCAGTTGATCCTAACAACGAAAAGAATGTTATTGTTGAAATGAGACCAGGAGCTGGTGGAGATGAAGCTGGCATCTTTGTAGCAGATGTTTTTGATATGTATAAAAGATATGCAGATAAACAAGGATGAAAAGTTAAGATCATGGATATTTCTCAAAACTCTTGTGGTTATGACTATATCTTCTTTAACATTTCAGGCGAAGAAGTTTATTCAAAGATGAAATTCGAGTCTGGTGTACACCGTGTGCAACGTGTACCAGCCACTGAATCAAAAGGAAGAGTTCATACTTCTACTATTACAGTTGCTGTATTGCCTGAATTTGATGCGGTTGATGTTAAAATAAATCCTACAGATTTAAGAATTGATACATATCGTGCTTCAGGAGCTGGTGGCCAACATGTTAACAGAACTGAGTCCGCTGTTAGAATTACACATATTCCTACAGGAGTTGTGGTAAGCTGTCAAGAAGGAAAATCTCAATTTGAAAATAGAGACACTTGTATGAAAATGTTATACGCTAAATTATGACAAAAACAAGAACATGAGAGAAATGAAAAAATTTCTTCTATGAGAAAGTCCCAAGTAGGAACTGGAGATCGTTCTGAAAAAATTAGAACATACAATTATCCACAAAATAGAATTACTGATCATAGAATTAATTTAACTTTAAATAAGTTAGACCAGATAATTCTTGGAAATTTAGATGAAATTATTGATCAATTAATCGCAGATGAGCAAACTCGTTTAATGACAGAGTTAAAAATATAAAATGACATTTTTTCAAGCTTTTAATGAAATTAAAAGTAGATATCAAAATAATGATTTAGTTATTTATGAATTAATTTTCTATTTGTCAAAATTAGTAAAATCTAAAGAAGACTTTATAAATAAAAGAAATGACAAAATTGATTTTAATTTTTTAACACTTGTTTCATTTTCAAACCAATATTTTATTAATAAAAAACCATTAGGTCATATTATTAAAAAAACAAAATTTATTAATTTAATTCTAGATATATATGATGGCATATTAGTTCCTAGAAACGAAACTGAATTACTATGTGTTAACGCAGAAAAAATAATTCATCAAATGTTTTTTAAAAAAAATAAATTTAATTTAGTTGATTTATGTTGTGGAACAGGCAACATTGCTGCATATTTAAAATCTAAATTTAATAATGCAAATGTCTATGCAATTGATATTAACAAAATAGCATGTGCAAATGCATTACATAATTTCCAAAAATATAATCTACCTATTAATGTTATCAACGGAGATTACTATGAATCGATTATCAATAAGAAATTAAAGTTTGATATCATCATTATGAATCCACCATATGTTGCATTAGATGAACTAGATGAAACTATGACTAAATATGAAAATAGAATTAGTTTTATTAATTCTAATGATCCAAATGAGTTTTATTACAAAATAATAGAAAATTATGAAAAATTAGTTAATGATAAAAATAATTTTTTAATGGGATTTGAAATTTCTTCCACTCAAAAAGATATTTTGGAAAACTATCTAAAAAATAAAAATCTTCTTTACCATTTTCTAAAAGATTATTCTGATAAATGAAGATATCTATTTATTTGAAATTCAGATAAAAAAATTATTTTTTAATAGGGTTTTCATTCATTAATATTTTTAATGCTTCTTTGAATGAATGAACAATTTTCCCTTGATCTAATATTCCACCAACAACATATTGATTTAGTCCATATGGGACTAAATAATCCTTATATTTATTTGCTGTTTTTTGTCTGATATCGCTACTTACAGCAATAATTTTTTTGCTTTTAATCCTGTATTTTTCTAATAAATTTGCTGCTGATTCATTATTTCTTTTAAGAATATCTCTAATGTAGTTGACAGCTCAAGCTATTCCTAGTTCATAACATAATCCTGGATCTAAATTAGATAAATCTGCAATTATATATTCACTCCTTAATACTTCTTTTGTATCTCCTCAAAAAATATCTGATGCAGAAGGTAAAGTTGACTTATCATTAAATGGAGCTTCAATTGGGTTATACCAGTTTATATCTGTTTTTTCATTTAATTGTTTACCTTCTTTTTTACGTTGTACAATATCAGCTTCACTGAACATCGCGCCTGCTATATAACCATGTTTTTTATTTTCTACAAACTTCTTACCCATATACAAAATTATAATAATAAAAAAGCCTATATCATTTGATAAAGGCTTTAAATTTATTTGGCGCACCTAGAAGGATTCGAACCTTCGACCCCAGGTTTAGGAAACTTGTGCTCTATCCTGCTGAGCTATAGGTGCAAGTAAATTAATTATAGTCTAGAAAGCGCTTATACGCTTTCTCCTATATTTTTTAAATTATTAATTAAAAATATGATCATTTTAAAAATTAAAAGTTTTTTACAAAAACAATTCTCCACAAGCATAGGTATATATGAAAGGATAAATAATGAATATAAAAACATTTTTTCTAGGATTGCAACTTATTAATTTAGTTCCCTATCCAATTATTAATGACAACAATAATTTCGTATTATCTCTACAAAACAAACAGAACAATGAAGATCAATTATGTCATACAACTGCTAATCAGATAAATGCTTGACATGGTATAGGTTGAGATGTCGGAGTATATGGAGTAGTAAAACATGAGATTGAATTTGAACAAACTTTTAAAAAAATGTTTGCTTCTAGTTATTTAAGTGAATTGAATGGAGATTGTGTAATAAAATCAATTAGTCAATTAACAAAACCAGATGCTTTAGAAAATACAGGTTCATTTAAGTTTGGTAATTTAAATTATGATAGAGACAAAAGAGTTCAGGACTGAACACTTCCATACAAAGACTTTTTAAAAGTTAGTTCTAAGAATAATATTAAATGAGGTGCCGATGAAACAAGTCTATATTTAGAAAATACAGAAGTTTGACCTCATTATGCAAATTATCACTCAATTAATGGTAAAGTTGTTTTTCAATATGGAAATAAAAAAGACTATGAATTTCAGAGTGCTAAAGATGTTAGTTTGAATGTAGGATTTAATAAAAATTTTAAAAATCAAAATTTTGACTTCTATGGAATACCATATAGTAAATTAAAAGAATGCCAGTATATTTATGTATTTCATAATTATGTTACAAGATTTTTGTGATCTTTAACAGGACAAACAACAAAAAATGATTTATCAATACTAAAAATTGAAAATGGTGCTCCAAGAATTAATAAATACAACATTTCTGATCTAATTTGCATTTGTGATCCTAACTATAATGATGGAACCATCACTATTAAACTGAATCAAGAGTTTATTGACATATCTAAAAAAATAGAGATAAGAAATAAATGGTTTAACCAAATTGATTGAACCAACTATTCAAATGTTGTTAAGGAAGCAATAATTAATGGAATTAACGAATATAAAATTGGTTATGACAATTTTAAACAAATTTTTATTAACATAATTAATTTAGATAATATTGAGCAAATAGAATCATATATTAATGCACATGTTTCTAATAAATTTGATTTACTAAAAAAATATCAACTAAATATTGAATGTGATCCATATGAGACCTGTAAATGTTTGCAAGATTTTGCTTCTATTAAATTAGAATATGAAATCCCTAGTAAGGAAAATCCTGAGAAATATCAAAAACTAATGAGTAACATTTCAAATCAAGAGTTAAAAGTAGGAAAGAAAATTAGCTTATCAAAAAATATTAATGAAGAATATGAATTTAAATTAGATAAGCTAATTGAAAACGAATACTCAGATACAAATAATTATGTAGGTATAGATCAAAAAGATACAATTAGTATTTGCAGTGATTTTATTAAAAATAAAAATAACTTTTATGTGCTATGCAAGCCATACATTAAAGATGCTTCTTTCATTTCTTATTATCCAGAAGAATTAGCTAAAAACTATCCTTATGATTTAACAGATAAAGAAGTCTTAGATAAGTTTGTTAGTGTAACTGATAACTACAATAATAAACTAAATGGAGGGATTTTAGATCCATCAACATATAAAATCACACGTGATGAAATAAACGGAACAATTAAAATTAATATCAATATTAATAAAAATAGTAAAGAAATTATTTATGAGGGAATGAAAAAACCAAATATTAAACACGTCAATTTTGATGCAAACTTATTTGAATCAATGATTTATACTCCACAACTAAATGAAGACAAAATAAAATCTATTATTATTGCTAATAACTTTGATTCAAACATTGTGAATTGTTCCAATTTTTCTATTAATAGCAAAAATGATGAAAAAGGAATTATTAAAATAAAACTAACTAAAAGTGATAATCCTGATTTTTATGATTCATTAAAGGATATAAATTTTGAAATTAAAAATTTACAACCATACTACATTAAACAAAATAAAAAAATATCTAAATCATTAAATAAATATAAACCTAGCAAGATTACTAAAGATATATTTATAAATAATTTCATTGATACTTCTATTGATTTTACTAATCTTAATAAATTAGATGTAAAATTAACAACTGTTGATTATAAAAACGTACTAAATGCCGAAATCTCCTACACTGACCATTTCTCAAAAAAAGATGTTAAGTTAAACTTTCAATATAAATTAAATTCTTCTCAATCTTTTAATGTATATTGATTATTAATTATCATAGTTGTAGGTTTATTAATGTTATTCTTAGGATTATATTTTTATCGCAAAGATAATATGAAACGCAATTACTATTAACAAAAAAGTTCATAGGTACCTATGAACTTTATTTTTTAGTTTATGAATTATTTAACTAAAGCAAGAATCGCTTCTTCTGTGTTATCACCTGCTCTTTTGCCTAATTTAAGAACACGAGTGTACCCACCGTTACGGTTAGCTTGTTTCTTAGCATAGTCTTCAATAATTTTAACTAATTCATCAACAGATTTTTCTTTATTAGGAAGTAAAATACTTCTTAATTCACGCTTAGAAGCTAATGTATTCTTCTTACCTAATGTGACACAATGGTCAACATGTTTTTGAGTTTCTTTTGCTTTAGTGATTGTAGTGATAATTTGTCCATAAGCAAATACATCAGTTACTTGTTGTCTAATTACCATTTGTCTTCAAGCAGAAGTTTTTCCTTTTTTATTTATAAAAGACATATTTATCCCTTTCGTTATGTTTATTCGGTTTTGAATGTCAATCCGTAATCAGTTAATTTCTTTTGAATTTCACGAAGTGACTTGTTACCCAAATTATTAATTTTAGCAACTTGAGATTTAGTCATGTTAGTTAATTCTTGAATTGTGTGAATACCATAATTTTTTAAACAGTTATAACTTCTAACTGATAAATCAAGTTCTTCTATAGCAATAGATAAAGTGTTTGCTTTTTGTTCTTCAATTTGTTGGTTAATAATTTCAACTTCTTTAACCTTAGCATCTAAATCTATTAATGGATTAAAATGTTCTGATAGAATTTTAGCAGCAAGTGCTACTGCATTTGTAGCTTCGATGGAACCGTTAGTTACCACATTCATAGTTAACGAATCACCAGTTACGTTTTTCGAAATTTTATAGTCTTCAACATGATATCCAACTTGAATAATTGGAGAAAAGTTTGAGTCAGTTGCAATTACTGAAAGAGAATTTACAATTTCACGGTTTTCAGTAAATGTTCTAAATCCTCTTCCTCTTGTTGCATAGATTTCCATATCAAATGAAGTTTTATCATCTGTAATAGTACAGATATATAAGTTTTTATTTACAACTTCCATTCCCACTGGAACTTCAATATCAGCAGCTGTTACTACACCAGATTTTTTCTTAGAAATATTAAGAGTTGGTCATTGTTCAAGTTTAGTTGAAGCTAACTCTTCATCGCTGAATGCAGATTCAGAAATTTTTAGAACTAAATTTTTTAAATTTAAAACAATTTGAGTAACATCTTCTTTGATCCCTTTAATTGCTTGAAATTCATGAGTAACTCCTGGAATTTTAATTGCAAAAATTGATGCTCCTGGAATGTTTGACAATAAAGTTCTTCTCAAAGCATTTCCAATTGTTGTTCCAAAACCTTTTTCTAATGGTTGTAAAACAAACGAAGTTTCTTTAGAATCTTTATTATTGATAATTGGTTTGATTGTATATTTTAAAAATTTTTCCATTGTTATTCTCCTTTATTATTAACGTGGTTTTTTTGGTGGTCTACAACCATTATGAGGTAATGGTGTTGCATCAGATAATTCTGTAATTACTAATCCTGTTGCTGCAAGACTTCTAATTGCGGTATCTTTGCCTTGACCAGTTCCATTGACTACAACTTTAATCGATTTTAAACCCATAGCCATTGCTACTTTTGCAGCAGCTGTAGCAGCAATACCTGCTGCATATGGAGTTGATTTTTTAGAACCTTTATAGCCAATTACTCCACTTGATGATCATGAAATTGCATTTCCTTGTTCGTCTGTAATAGTAACAATTGTATTGTTAACTGTTGAATGAATATGAGCAATTCCATTAACGCTAGGAAGTTTTCTTTTTTTCTTAGCTTTTGCCTTAGTAGCAGTTTTCTTGTTTGTTGACTGTTTAACTGTTGCCATAACTCTCCTTTACTATTTAGTTTCAACTTTCTTGTTAGCAATTGTTTTACGTGGACCCTTTCGAGTACGAGCATTAGTTTTTGTACGTTGACCGCGAGTTGGCAAACCTCTTCGATGTCTAATACCACGATAACAATTAATTTCCATTAATCTCTTAATGTTCATAGCTACTTCTCTTCTTAAGTCACCTTCAATTGTTAATTTAAGGGCTACTTCACGAATAGCAGCTATTTCTTTTTCAGATAATTCACTAACTCTTTTTTCTGGATCAATTTGTGCTTCTGTACAAATTTTCTTTCCTAATGAGATGCCAATACCATAAATACTAGCAAGGGCATAAGGAACTTTTTTGTTGTTAGGAATATCTACACCTAATATACGTGCCATTTATTATTAATTCTCCTTTTTATCCTTGTCTTTGTTTGTGCTTTGGATTTTTGCAAATTACCATTACACGACCATTTCTTTTTATAATTTTACAATCTTTACAGATTGGTTTTACAGATGCTCTAACTTTCATAGTTTATATATTATATATAAAATTAACGGCGGAAAGTAATTCTTCCGCGTGTTAAATCATATGGACTTAACTCAATTTGGACAATATCGCCCGGTAAAATCTGAATTTTATGCATCCTCATTTTACCTGACACGCTAGCCATTACTTCAATTCCATTTTGTAATAAAACTTTATAAGAATTAGCATTCACTACTTCTTTAACAGTTCCATCCATTTTTATTGCATCATTTGCCATTAATTTATTTAATTTCCTTTCTTTTTACTTTGTAAGGATTTCGCATCCTTCTTCCGTTACTAGAACCATATGTTCTCAGTGACAAGTAAGTTTCATATTTTTTGAGATTACTGTTCAACCATTTTTTGGATCGATAAAATATTGATCCGTACCTGTCATTAACATTGGTTCTATACACAACACCATATTTTTTCTGATTGTAAGACCAGAATGAGGTTTTCCATAACAAGGGATAAGAGGGTCTTCATGGACATAATTACCACATCCGTGACCAGTAAAATCCTTTATTACTTCATAACCATGAGTTGTGGCGATTTCGCTAATTTTGGCACCAATATCACCAATTGTATTACCTGGTTTTATTAGTTTTAAAGATTCATCTAGAGCTAAGAATGTTACTTCATTAATCCTATTAGCTTCTTCGTTATTAGAAGGAGCAACTACCAAACTAAATGCTGCATCGCAAACATGACCTTGATAAGTTATGCCTATATCAAATGTTATTAAATCATTTGGTTTAATAACATAGTTATTAGGAACACCATGAATTAGCTGTTCATTTACAGAAATACAAATGTGTTTCGGAAATTCTTCATATTGATAGAAACTACATGTTGCATTGTGTGATTCAATAGTTTCAGTTGCTAATTCATCAAGGGTGATTAAGCTGACTCCAGGTTTAGTGGCTTCAATTAACACTGCTCTAGTTTTTTTTCAAATTTCAGCAGCTTGCTTAATCTTGGCAATATCTTCTTGTGATTTTAAATAAATCATTAGAATTTTTTTATTGCCTCAAAAATTGGATGAATCGATTTATTACCATCATATTTGATTAAGATATGACGGCTGTCATAATATTCAATTAAAGGTTTGGTTTGAGAGTCATAAACTGCTAATCTCTTAATTACCGATTCTTCGTTATCATCTTTTCTAGTAATTAAAGTTTCACCATCTAAATCACACTTATTTTCTATTTTTGGTTGATTAAAATGAATGTTATAGATCGTATTACACTTAGGACACATTCTACGACCTGAAATTCTTTTAATTACAACATCATTTGCAATATCAATTAAAACAACCTTATCAACTTTTACAATTGAATCTAAAAATTGAGCTTGTTCTACAGTTCTAGGATAACCATCTAAAACAATTTTGTCTGCATGAATATTAGATAATTCTTGTTTAACTAATTCATTAGTTAAATCATCAGATACCAACTTCCCTGATTGAATAATAGTGTTAATTTTATTTCCTAATTCAGTGCCAGATTTTAAAATCTTTCTAAACATATCACCAGTCGACAAGTGAATAAAACCTAGCTCGTTTTTTAATCTAGAAGATAACGTTCCTTTACCGCTTCCTGGAGCCCCTAATAATACAATTATCATAATCTTGTTGTACCTCCTTTTGTTGAGTTAGGTTCTTGTTCAAAAGTATTAATAATTTTTGTTCTTGTAATGTTATATCCACTTGTTGTAGATGCAGATTTAATAGAATTTCACAACTCTAATGTACCTGAAACAATAATTATAATACCAGTTCCTCCTAATGATAGACCAGAAGGGATACCTGTTATTTTTGATAATAAATATGGAGAAATAGCAATAATTGCTAATAGCGGTGCACCTAATCAGTTGATTCTAGCCAATACTTTAGTAATTTGTTTTTCAGTGTCTTCACCATTTTTAACACCAGGAATGAATTTACCTGATTTTTCAAAATTTTCTGCCAATTGGTTTGGATTGACTTGAACATAGGAATAAAAAAATGAGAAAAGAATAATGAACAAAAAGTATAAAATCATCCCTACTCAAGAATTCAATGTAAAGTAATCTTGTAAAATTCACTTTGCATTATCTTCTGGTAAGAATTGAGCAATTGTACCAGGAATTGTGATAATTGATGAAGCAAAAATTACTGGGATAACACCTGCTGGGTTAAGTTTAATTGGTAAGTAAGCTAAATCTTTAGCTTTAAAACTTAAACCTTGTCCAACTTGTTGAA
>CATAWQ010000024.1 GCA_949500635.1 uncultured Mycoplasmatota bacterium | reverse complement strand
TGGTGCTGAATCCGAGAATCGAACTCGGGGCGAGTGATTACCATTCACTTATTTTGCCACTAAACTAATTCAGCTAATGACTAGTCTTTTGATGAATTATCATCTTTGTAGATGTTGTTAAATTGATCTTTAAGTTTATTTTTAGAATCAGTATTAGATGCTTTAATGAAACCTATAGGTTTACCTTTCTTTTAACATATAAAATAAGGCACAGCATCTCTACACCTATTATTAAATGGTTCAGAATC
The DNA here is from genome assembly GCA_949500635.1 of uncultured Mycoplasmatota bacterium. Taxonomy (GTDB): domain Bacteria; phylum Bacillota_I; class Bacilli_A; order Mycoplasmatales; family Mycoplasmoidaceae; genus Malacoplasma_A. Next base: position 11,934 of record CATAWQ010000024.1, on the reverse strand, counting down.
TGTTTGTGTAGGAATTGAATAAACATCATCAGAATTAGAGAATAGAATTTTAATTTTATTGATAACAGCTCTAAAGTTCTTTGCAGCATCATCATTTCTGATATATTTACCAACTTGTTTTTTAGTAATTAAATCTTTACCATCAGGATCTTTAAGATTTGTGTCAGCTTCTACCCATTTAGAAAAAGGACTTTGAACATCATCACCTTTTGCTATGTCATTTACAGAAATAAAAGCTAATCCAGAAGATTCTGTTCCTCACTTAATGTCTTTATCATTTCGAAGTGATTCTCTATAAATTTCGGCTAATGCAGTATTTTTTTCAATTGCTCAATCATCAATGTTATATGTTGATGAACCTTTACCAAAAATAAGGTCATAAACATAACTTTCATAACCATCAGATGCTAAATATGATGTTGTGCTAAACATGATAACATAGTTACCTTCATTAAATTTTTTATTTCCAAATAGTAAACTATTTAATGAAATATTAGGAGTTTTTAATTCTCCTCATGTAATATCATTAGTAGTAGCTTCTTCGATAATTGAATAATCAATATATTTATAATTATTTGATGTTTGAGGTGCACACGAAGATAAACTAACAACAACTGGAGATAATGCAGATGTTGTTAACAATAATGAAATAACCTTGAATTTAGTTTTCATATAATTACCATTATTATAATAATAATTTATTAAATGTTAAATAAGATAATGGTTAGAGATAAATTTGATATAAAAAGCGTACCTGACTACAAAGAATCTGTCAAAAGATCAAAAGTTTCTTTGATTATTAAAAATTTTAAATTAGACAAAAAGTATCAAGGTATTGGTAAGGGTTTAACTTTTTGTGTTAGAACTTATGGTTGCCAATCAAACTTTAAAGACACTGAACACATTAATGGCATCCTATCAAAGTTAGGATATAAATATGAACCAGAAATTTTAAAAGCAGATTTAATTATTCTTAACACATGCGCTATCAGAGAGAATGCAGAAAAGAAAGTTTTTGGTGAAATAGGTTTTTTAAGTAAACTTAAAAAGACTAACCCAAATATACTTTTTGGCATTTGTGGTTGTATGAGTCAAGAAGAACATGTTATAGAAAAAATAATGAATACTAATAATAACATTAATTTTATTATTGGTGTACACAATATAGATGAGTTACCAGAAGTTATTTATGATGTGATTAAAAATAAGAAAAAGGTGATCAAGGTTTTATCTAGATCTAAATCAATAGTAGAAAGTATTCCTTCAGTTATTAATTCTAAGATTAAATCATTTGTTAACATAATGCAAGGTTGTGATAATTTTTGTACTTATTGCATTGTCCCTTATGTCAGAGGACAAATGCACTCGAGAAATAAAGATGATATTTTAAAAGAAGTAAACAATTTAATAAAACAAGGTTATAAAGAAGTAACACTATTAGGACAAAATGTTAACTCTTATGGAATTGATTTACAAAACAAATCTTATAGGTTTTGAGATTTATTAGAAGATGTCGCAAAAACAAATATCCCTAGAGTTAGATTTGTTACATCTAATCCATGAAATTTTGATTTGAAGATTGTTGATGTCATGAAAAAATATTCTAATATCATGCCCTATATTCACTTACCAGTTCAATCAGGGGATGAACAAATTCTTAAAAGAATGAATAGGAAAATAGCTATTAAAGAATACATTAAAAAGATTAATTACATCAGAAAGAATATTCCCAATGTTGCTATTTCTACAGATATTATTGTAGGATTTCCAAATGAATCAGATAAAGCATTCAACAACACTTTAAAGCTTTATAAAAAAGTAAAATTTGATAATGCTTACACATTTATTTATTCTCCACGTAGTGGTACACCTGCCGCTAGAATACAAGATAAAATTTCTTTAGAAATTAAGCAAAAAAGGTTGAAAAAACTAAATGAATTAGTTAAAAAATATTCTAAAGAAAATAATGAAAAATATATAGGAAAGACATTAAAGGTTTTAGTTGAGGGATATTCTAAAACAAATAACAAAAATTTTACTGGTTATTCACCTAATTGAAAAGTTGTTAATTTTTTGGGTAAATCTAAAATAGGAAATATTGTTAATGTTAAGATCACTTCTGCATCAAGGTTTTCCCTTAATGGCGAATTAGTAATCTAAAGCTTTTTCAGCTAGAGATATTTTTTGAAAATTTCCAGGAATAATAATTTTTTTGTTTTTATTGCTTATTACTGCTTTTATTTTAATAAAACCCAGTCTTCTTAATAAATATCATGTACAATAAATTGTCATTAAAATAGAGGCAATTAATGCACTTATTGAGTAAGAAGAAATTAGTGCTCAAATATTGTTTGTTTTTATAGCAACTTGTTGCATTGTAAATAATACTGGGTAATATACAAGAGCATCTTGTGTAATAGAAGCAATATTAGCTCTTAATATGTTATTTGTTCCTTGAAATGTTAAAATTCCTGGTACTTGGAATGAGAATAAAATTAACATTAATGCATCAATCATGATGTATTTCTTACCGTCTGCTAACATTGAATCCTGAATTTCAAAGAATTTTAAAACATATTCACTCGATCAAACCAATATATTAAAGCAAATTAAAGCAAATTCTAATGTAATTAGAATAGTGTATAAATAAGTTTTTTTAATTCTTTTAAAATTGCAAATCGAATAATTATATGAATTAATTGGACGACTGCCATCAACTATACCTCACATTGTTGAAAATAATAAATTCAATACCGGTAATACGCCTGCGGATATTGTCATGAAATATTCTCCACCACCAGATACACCAATAATACTAGATGTTTTTGATAAGAACGGGAGATATATCATCATTGCGATTGAATATGTAAAATCTACCAAAACTCCTGATAAACCTAATAATACAATTGGTAATAACATTTTAAAATTTATTTTTACTTTAATGAATAAAACTTTAAAGTTTATTCAAGTAAATTTGTTTTTGTGATTCAAATATCATACATAAATTAATAAAAAAAGTAAATTAATAGTTCATCCTAAAAATGTAGCAATACCACCAGATCTCATACCTAATTTTACAAATCAAATTAACACAAAATCTAATAAAACATTAATAATGTTTGCTGCTATTGCAATAATTGTAGGAACTATTAATCTACCCTCTGCTCTAATTAAAACTGAAAACAAATTAATCAAGCACGGAATTACTGGACCAAGAGATAATATAAATATAAAATCGTGTGCATATTTAACTTGTAATTCGTGAACTTTATCATAATATTGTTGCAGTTCATTTGCATGTGCACCATCTTTAATAACAACTTTATTACCGGCCATTGATATTAAAATTTGTTCACAAAAGCAACCAAGAATAAGCGTTAGCATCAATCCTAATGTAGCAGTAGCATAAAAACCAATTTTGTAAGCTTCTTGTGCTTTTTTAAGATTATTTTTACCTATTGCTTGTGTAAAAATAATTGCTGTTCCTGTAGAAATAAAAAATGGAAGACATAAAATTAATAAAGAGATTGGTGAAGAAATGGTAATTGCAGATTTAATTACTTCCCCTGGTCCATAAAACACTAAATTTTTATCGTTTTCACTAATCCATATTTTAATTGTATTTTCATTAACTCCAAATAAATTTTCGCATGTATGAACATTATCGTGTGGAACTAGTCTAGCTAACATGATTTGATCGATAAACCAATAAATACCCATCATTAATGAAATTAATAATCCGGGGATAATAATCTTTAATAAAGCTTTTAGTAGAGGAGTTTTTACATATAACTCATAAGCTCTTTTATTTTGAACGAATTTATCAACCATTATTTTCTTATCTTGTTATGTTTAGTTTTTCTAATGTTATTATTCAATAATCTCTGTTTTACTTGTCTTTCAATATATTCATGTTTCTTTTTTTGCTTAATTTTATTTATTTGTTGCTTAATCTTTTTTTTATATCCAGGTTTTACCTTCTTAGAATTTAATCTAATTATTTTTTTAATTTCAGCATTTGTTGCTGAATCAAATTTTAGTTTAGTTTTAACTCTTAACTTTAAATTTTTATTTATTAATCTATTTTGCTTATCTATTAATAAAAAGTTTCATTTAATTGATTTTTTGGTTAATCTATTAATTTGATTATCATTTTTTTGATTGTAGATAACATAACTTGCACCTATTGTACCATTTCTTCCTGCTCTTCCTGTTCTATGGATATATCATGTATCATCTGCTGGCATTGAATAAGAAATAACTACATCAGCACCTTTAATATCCAATCCACGACTAGCTAAATCTGTAGCAATTAAATATTTATATTTAAGATTACTAATGTCTTTAAAGATTTTCTTACGTTCATTAATAGATAAATCTTTATGAAGTTTAACTATATCAGTATTTTGTGTTTTTAATATTTTATATAATTCATCCACTTCATTTTTTGTGTTACAAAAAATAATTCCAAAAAAAGGATTAATAATGTTAATTAACTTTAGTAATGTTCCTTGATGATCATCCAAGTTTGTTGAATAAATAATGTTGTGAGTGATATTAGGGTTAACTCAAATTGATTTAGAGTTAAGAATGATTTTTGTATTTTTTAAATATTTTCTTAATTTATTTGATAAAGATTCATGAAGAGTAGCAGAACATGCAATTTTAATTAAAATTTGAGAATCAATTTTTTTAAAAATTTCATCAATAATATTGGTAAAACCTAGATCAAAAAGCATATCTGCTTCATCTAAAACAAAATATCTTAAATCTTTAATTTTATATTTATCAAGAAACTCTTTTGCCTTAAGTGGTGTTCCTATAACGATGTGTGGTAAATTATTAATATTAATTTGTTTGTCTTCAATAAGACTAATGTTTTTAATTTGATTATTATTTTTTTTAAAATCATTAATTTTTGAATTTACTTGTCGTACTAATTCTTTGGTAGGTAAAACAATCAATGCTTGAGTTTTATTTGATGAAAAATCTAACTTATTTAATATTGGCAATAAGTAGCAATATGTTTTACCGCTTCCAGTTTGACTAGAAATAATTAAAGAATTATTTTTTAAGACTAATGGTATTGTTTTTTCTTGAATCTCTGTTAATCTTATAATTTTTAATTCATTTAATTTATCAATTATTCATTTTTTAAAATTTAATTCACTAAAATACATATTACAAAATAAAATTTAAAATTTTTCCAGGAACATAAATAATTTTTTTAATTTGTTTTCCATCAATAAAATTCTTAACCTTGTCACGAGATTTTGCTATATGAATAACTTGATCTTTTGACATATCAACATCAATTTCTATAACATCCCTTAATTTACCATTTTGAGAAATAGGCAAACTAATTGTTGACTTAATTAACGCTTTATGAGAGAATGTTGGTCATTTTGCCTTGAAAATTGAATCATTATTAAATGAAGAATATAATTCCTCTGCTAAGTGCGGAGCATAACATGATAATACTACTAAAAAGTTTACCATATAGTCTAACGGGAGAGTTGTATTTTTATAACACTCATTAATAAATATCATCATTTCAGATATACCTACATTAAAATTGTATTTTTCAATACAATTTGTTACTTTCATAATAAAATTATTGTATGCAAACTCAAGATTTTTATTCGGTGTTACATTTTTATGAATCTTAATATTATTAGAATTAAAAATCGCGTAAATTCTATCTAGTCATTTTCTAATGCCATTTAATCCAGATTCAGTTCATGGTAATGATGCAGTCAACGGACCCATAAACATTTCATACAATCTTAATGCATCAGCACCATGAGTTTTAACAATATCATCAGGATTGATTACATTACCTCTAGATTTTGACATTTTTTCACCATTTTCTCCCAAAATCATTCCTTGATTAATAATTTTTTGAAATGGTTCTTTTGTAGGAACCACTTTAATATCATATAAGAAACGATGTCAGAATCTGGCATATAAAAGATGAAGAACAGCGTGTTCCTGTCCACCAACATATAAATCAACTGGTAATCATTTTTTAAATAATTCAAAAGCTTCTTTTGAATTTAAATCAATATATGAACCGTCAGAATTTTTTAAGATATACCCCAAATAGTATCAGCAAGAGCCTGCTCATTGAGGCATTGTGTTAGATTCTCTAATATAATGCTTACCATTAATATTAAGATTAATTCATTCTTGATCATTAGATAATGGTGATTGACCATTTCCTGATAACTTTAAATTTTTAATATATGGTAATTTTACTGGCAATTCTTTTACTAATATTGGTTTATTATTTTGGTCAAAAATAATTGGAAATGGCTCACCTCAATATCTCTGACGACTAAAAATTCAGTCTTTTAATTTGTATGTTGTATATTGTTTACCAAGATTATTTTTTATTAAATATTCAACAATTATCTTTGATGCATCTTTATTATTTAATCCATTAATGAGTCTTGAATTAATATGAATACCATCTATTATAAATGCTTCATCATGGTTTTCACATTTAATTACAAATGTTATAGGTAAATTATATTTTTTAGCAAATTGGTAATCTCTTTCATCATGTGCAGGAACACCCATAACAATTCCTGTACCATGGTCTTTTAAAACATAGTCAGACACATATATAGGAATTGATTCATTTGTAATCGGATTTATTGCATAAGTACCAATAAACACACCAGTCTTATTTTTTTCTTGTTTTCTCAAAATTTCTGTTTTTGATTTAGCTATTAAAATATATTTTTCTACATCCGCTTTCTGCTGAGGGGTAGTTAATTCATTTAATAAGGGAGATTCAGGTGCAATTGCTAAATAACTAACTCCATAAATTGTATCTGGTCTAGTAGTAAAAACATCCAATATTAAATTATTAGCCTTAAATTTAATTAATGCACCAACTGACTTACCAATTCATTTTTTTTGAATTGATTTTAAAGATTCAGGTCAATCAACTTCATCTAGACCATCAAGTAATTTATCTGCATATTTTGTAATCTTTAAAACTCATTGTCTCATTGGACGTTTAATAACTGGAAAACTTCCTCTTTCAGAAACCATTTTTCCATTAACAATTAATACTTCCTCGTTAGATAGAACTGTTCCTAATTCCTCACATCAGTTAACATCAATATCTTGGATTTCTGCTAAATCATTTTCAAATAATTTAGAAAATATTCATTGTGTTCATTTAAAGTATTTAGGATCAGTAGTGTTTACTTCTTTATCGTAATCAAAACAAAAACCTAAAGACATTAACTGTTCTCTAAATTTATTAATATTTTTAGTAGTAAATTCTTTTGGATGATTACCTGTTTGTAATGCATATTGTTCAGCGGGTAATCCAAACGCATCTCAGCCAATAGGATGAAGAACATTAAATCCTTGATGAATTTTGAATCTAGAAATTACATCTGTTGCTGTATAACCTTTTGGATGACCAACATGTAAACCTTGACCTGACGGGTAGGGAAACATATCAAGAGCATAAAACTTTTTATTTGAATCATCTTTGAATTGATAAGTTTTATGTTCTAGCCAATATTTCTGTCATTTTTTTTCTATTAAGTTATGGTTATACATATTAATAAAAAATTATAAAATAAATATTTAATTAACTATTAAATTTTAGATTTATAAAAAATTATTTATATCAAAAATAGTTAATAATTTAACTATAAAACATAAACTTAATCTATTGTAATTTATTAATTACGAGGCTATTCTTCAAGTTTCAGGTAAATGAACATTTTGCTTTAAATATTCAAGTAATTTTTCACTATTATGATTAGAATCAACAGGGTTTATTACTAAAACTGTTCCTGTAGATGAAATATGATTAAATCCTACATATTCGTCTATAGTTGTTCCATCTTGTCAAGCATTTCATGTAATACTACTTAAGTTTGAACAGAAACTAAAAGCACATGTATTAATTAATGTTAAACTACTTGGGAATGTTACAGAAGTTAAGGAATTATTTTCATCAAAACCACCGTATTCGATTGAAGAACAATTAGATCCAGAAGCAAAAGTTAAATTCTTAATAAAAGATGGAATTTTATTTTCAAAAGCACTATCAGCAATACTTGTTACACTTGCTGGAATTTGCATTGTATCGCAAATTCCATCATTATATTCATCTAAGTTAATACCTGATTTAAATCCATTTAAAACACCAGTTTGGTCAATGTCGTAAATTTCATCTGGTAAAATGCTTGTTTTAGTAGAGGATGATCCACAAGCAGTTGTCATAAATGGAATTGATGTTGCAAACCCAATTCCAGACGTAACACACAAAACAGTTTTTAGTAATTTTTTATTTTTCATATTTTTTCTCCTATTTGTATATTTATACTCGTTTTTTTTTTTTTTTTTTTTGCAAAAACATGAATCTTATTAATGATTTAATTGCTATTCTCATTAGATATTTTTCATAAAACTAATGAAAATAATGTTAAATTATTATTAAATTTATTACAAATTTTTTGAAAAATTTTTTGGTCAATTTTTTTAATGTTAAATAAAATTCTTATTCCATTTTTAATTCCAAAATCTTCAAGTGAAATAATGTTATTTCGATAATAACTAAAAATTAAAATCATATCCACCGATCATTTACCAATTGAATGATATTTTTGCAATTTTTGATATATTTCATTATCATCCAATTTTTCTAACTTTTTAAGATTAAGTTTTTTATCAATTATGTCATAAGATATTTGTTTTAATCCTTTAATTTTTGATTCTGATAAACCAATATTTCTTAATGTTTCTAAAGACGATCCAGCAATTGATTTAGCAGATAGTTTTTTAAATTTTGTAATAAGTTTATTTCAAATACTATTAACAGCAGCATTAGAAATTTGCTGTGAAATTATTGTATGAACAATGCAAGAAAAGTGATTTGGCATAATTCTAAAATAGAAAGGCTTTTCTATGTTAACAAAGTTAGCTATTTTAGGTTCGATATTTATTAATTTTATTAACTGAGATTGATTAATTTTGACGTATTTAAAGTATGTGTTTTTCATTTTTTACTTATAAATTAATTATATAATTTAAATATTATGATAAAGCGTTATTCGAATCCAAAAATGGAAAATATTTGAACTGTTAAAAATAAGTTCAAAACTTACTTAAAAATTGAAATTCTAGCCTGTGAAGCATGAAGTAAATTAGGAGTAATTCCCACTAAAGATGTTCTTGCAATTAAAAAGAATGCAAAGTTTAATGTTAAAAGAATTGAAGAAATTGAAAAAATAACTCATCATGATGTTATTGCTTTTACTAGAAATGTTAGTGAATCATTAGGTGATGAAAAGCAATGAGTTCATTATGGGTTAACATCTACTGATGTTGTTGATACTGCTAATGGATATTTATTGAGACAAGCTAACAAAATCTTGTTAAAAGATATTAAAAATTTTATGGAAGTGCTTAAAATTAAAGCTCTTAAATACAAAAATTATCCTTGTATTGGTCGTACACATGGAATCCATGCCGACATTACAACTTTTGGGTTAAAATATGCTTTATGGTATGAAGAAATGAAACGAAATTTGAAACGTTTCAAGATGGTTTCGAAAGATGTAGAAGTTGGTAAGTTATCAGGTGCAGTAGGTAATTTTGCAAACAATTCACCATTTGTTCAAGATTATGTTTGTAAAAATTTACATATTGGTTCTTCTAATATTTCTACACAAGTGATTCAAAGAGATAGATATGCTGCTTATTTAGCAACACTTGCATTAATCGGAAGCACAATAGAAAAAATTGCAACTGAAATTAGACATTTACAAAGAACAGAAGTTCATGAATTAGAAGAATATTTTGCTTCAGGTCAAAAAGGTTCATCTGCAATGCCACATAAACGTAATCCAATATCTTCAGAAAATATGTGTGGTTGCGCTCGTGTATTAAGAGGTTATATGCTAACAAGTTATGAAAACATTCCTTTATGACATGAAAGAGATATTTCTCATTCAAGCGCTGAAAGAATTATTTTTCCTGATGCAACAATTTTATTAGATTATATGCTTAAAAGATTTGTAAATATTGTAAATAATTTAACTATTTTTAAAGAAAATATGATTACAAATATTTATAAAACAAATGGTATTATTTTTGCTCAAAGAGTGATGAATGCCTTAATTAATAAAGGATTTTCTAGAGAACAAGCATATGATACTGTTCAACCTATTGCTATGGATGCCTACTTTAATAACAAACAATTTAAAGATTTATTATTAATTCATCCTATAGTTTCAAAAAAACTATCTACCAAGGACATTGATGGTTGTTTTACTTTAGAATACTATCAAAAACATATAAACGAAATTTATAAGAGAGTTGGGATTAATTAAATAAGTTTATTTACTATTCCACCGCCTAAGCATTTTTTATTACAATATAAAACAGCAAATTGTCCAGGAGCGACTGCAATAGTTGGTTTATATGTTAGAATAATTTTGTTATTTTTAATTTCATAATTACCATCAATTAAATTTTGTCGATGTCTAAATCTAACTTTAATTTTTCCGTTTTTATTTTCACTTTTATTAATTCAATTAAATTTAACTACTTCACATTTTGTAGAAGTTAAATATTTTTTCTTGTTTATCTCGTCTACAACATAAATAATATTTTTTTTAAAATCTTTTTTACAAACAAAATATTTGTTTTGTTTGCCACCTAAGCCTAAATTTTTGTTTTGACCTATGGTATAAAATGTAATTCCATCATGTTCACCAATAATTTTTTTGGTAACGATATCTACTATTTTTCCTCTTTTAATTGGTAGGTAATTATTTAAGAAATTTTTAAAATTTCTTTCACCAATAAAACAAATTCCTGTAGAATCTTTTTTATTTCAATTATCTAAACCTTGCTCATGAGCAATTTTTCTTACTTGATCTTTAGGAATGTTTCCAATCGGAAATATTGTTTTAGATAATTGTTCTTGATTTAATCAACATAAAAAATATGTTTGATCTTTATTTTCATCAATTGCTTTTGTTAAATAATATTGATTTTTAATTTTCTTAACATTAGCATAATGACCCATAGCAATTTTATCGGAATGAAATTTATTTTTAGCTACTTTCATAAATTCATTAAACTTAATATATTTATTACACAATACATCAGGGTTTGGCGTTCTTCCTCTTTTATATTCTTCAATTAAATACTTAAACACCTTTTCTCAATATTGTTGAATAAATTCAACCCTATAAATTTTAATTCCTAATTTATTAGCAACTGCTTTGGCATCATTAAAATCTTTTTGAACATTGCATGTTTGTTTAGATTCATTAACATTTCCTAGAAAGTCATTATTTAAATATGAGTCTCAGTTTTGCATAAATAAACCAATAACTTCATATCCTTGTTTTTTTAATAGGTATGCACAAACCGAAGAATCTACTCCCCCAGACATTCCTAAAATTACTTTAGTCTTTTTTGACTTCATATATTAAGTATAATTTTTATATTAATTAACAAATAAATAATATGTGTATTCCTACTCCTCATAATCAAGCAAAAAAAACTGATATTGCTAAAATTGTTTTAATGCCAGGTGATCCTTTAAGAGCAAAAATGGCAGCTAAAACTTTCCTTAAAAATCCTAAATTAGTAAACCAAGTTAGAGGAATGTATGCTTATACAGGAACTTATAAAGGTAAGAAAATTACCATTATGGCTCATGGTATGGGTATACCATCAATTGGCATTTACTCATATGAATTATTTAAATTTTATGATGTAGACTATATCATTAGGATTGGTACTGCTGGTGGATATAAAGGAATAGAAGTTGGAGATGTAATAATTTCTAATGCATCTTATAGTTATTCGACATATGCAAAAGATATTGGTATTAAAAATGCTCCTAAAAAATTATTGCCTTCAAAGAAATTATTAAATACAGCT
>CATAWQ010000023.1 GCA_949500635.1 uncultured Mycoplasmatota bacterium | reverse complement strand
TAACTTCATATACTGAAAAAGAAAAATTAGAAATCGCTAAACATTATTTAATACCAAAAGTATTGACCGATTCATCTGTTTCAAAAGATGAATTAAAATTTAATGATGATGCTATCGTTTATATGATAAGACATTATACAAGAGAAGCGGGTGTTCGTGAGCTTGAACGTTTAATCAGAAATATTACTAGAAAATTTGCTGTAAAACAACAGAATAAAAAGATTAAATCAGAAATTGTAAATATAGCTATTGTTAAAGAAGATTTAAAGAAAGAATTATTTGAATACAATATTAAAGATGAAAAAGCTCTTCCTGGTGTGGTAAACGGTATGGCTTACACATCTGCTGGTGGTGATCTATTACCAATTGAAGCGACATGTTTTCCTGGAAAAGGAAACATTGTTATTACAGGTAACTTAAAAGAAACTATGAAAGAATCTGCTTCTGTTGCTTTAGGTTATGTAAAAGCAAACGCAGACGCATTCGGTCTTAAAAATATTGATTTTAGTAAAATAGATATTCATATCCATGTTCCAAGTGGTGGTATTCCAAAAGATGGTCCATCAGCTGGTGTTGCATTGACGACTGCTATCATATCTACATTAAGTAAAAAAACCGTTCCAAGTACAATCTCTATGACTGGAGAAATTACCTTAAGAGGAAAAGTGTTAATTATTGGTGGTATCAGAGAAAAAGTTATTTCTGCTTTCCGTGGTGGTGTAAATGAAATCTTTATCCCTAAGAGTGATGAAAGATATTTAGATGATGTTCCACCAGAAGTAAGAGACAAAATTAAATTCCATTTAGTAGAACACTACGACGAAATTTTTGACTTAATATTTAAAAGATAAATAAAAAACTCCTTATTAGGAGTTTATTTTTTACAAAGTTTTTGTAACAAATCTAATTCTTTAGCTTTTTGTTTATTTGTTAAATAAATTTTACTTTCTAAGATATGACTAAGTTTATTTTGCTGATATTCTTTAAAAATTTTGGTTTGATGTTTTAAATTATAACTACCAAAATAGCAATCTTGCTCTGAATTAATTTTAAAACCATTATATTTATTTACTTGAATCAATTCATAATAATGACTTGATTCCCTAATTATCTTTTCATATTGAATAATATAACCATTAGTTTTTAAATATTTTCTTAATAAATAAGCATTATTGTTAGGAACTAAAATAAAGCTATTAATTTGAAGCTTATCTGGTTTATTAGATAAAATGTTAGCAATATTTTTTCCACCCATACCAGCAATAATGCAATAGTCTACTTTGTGTTTAATTTTTAAATCTTTTAAACCATCATTTAAAATATTTCTAGTTTTATCTAACAAATTGTAGTTACTTAAATTTTTAATCGTATTATCTAATGGAGATTGGTTAATTTCAATGTTATATACAAAAGTAGCAACCCCATTTATCAAAGATTTGATTGCTACTTTTGCATGATCACTACCAACATCAATAATAACACTGTTTGGTTTGATTAAACTAACTATTTCATTAATCCGCATCTACCATGAAGTTTAACAACTTAGCGCTTTTACTTGGATGTTTTAGTTTTCTGATAGCTTTAGCTTCAATTTGTCTAATTGATTCTCTTGTTTTGCCAAGAATCTTGGCAGTTTCACCTAATGACAATGGTGATTTATAGTTCTTATTAATTTCTTCTAATTTTTTTTCTTCTGTTAAATTTGGATCACTTATTAAAGTTTCTGAATAAGAAATTATTGGTTTTTTATTACCTTCAGTTGTTCTAATAGCAGGTATTTCTTTTCTTAGAATTCCATATCTTAAACGAACAATTTCTTCTTCGCTTTCGGTTAATACATTTTTTAATAAATCATTAATATGATCTTTAACAAGATCACTTTCAGTGAATTTATCAGGAGTTTCAGAATCAGTTTCTTTAATGAAATCTACAAATTGTGATTCTTCATCATGACCAATTGGTTTGTCTAACGAAACGGGATCAACACTAATTTTCTTAATATCACTAATTTTTTTGATAGTGTAATTATGACCCATAGATTTTAATTTCTGAGTCAACTCTTCAATAGTTGGTGTTCTACTTAATTCAGTAGTTAATTCTTTTTCAGCATGCGAAATTTGATTAATGCATTCTAACATATGAACAGGAATTCTTATAGTTCTTGATTGCTCAGCAATAGCTCTAGTAATCGCCTGCCTAATTCATCAAGTTGCATAAGTACTAAATTTATTACCGAGTTTATAATCAAATTTTTGAATAGCTTTTATTAAACCCATAGTCCCTTCTTGAATAAGATCTTCCATATCTAATCCTCTATTAGAGAACTTCTTAGCAATACTTGTAACAAGTCTTAAGTTAGAAGTAACTAATTGATTTACAGCATATTCTCTTTCTCTTGGATTAGTAGAACCCAATTTTCTAGCAATTACTACTTCATCCTTTGCATTTAGCATCTTAGAATAGCTTAAAGTTCCTAAGAATGTTCTGACACCATCAGCAACACGATCCTTTGTAGAAATCTTGATACCTTGCAAATTATTTACTTGAAAGTGTTTATTCTTTGGAATATCTTCACCATAATCATCTGCATTAGCTAATGTACCAGTGATTTTAATGTCCATATCTTTTAAAGATTTTTCAATTCTTTGATGAAGTTCATCAGTATAATCTCAACCTTTAAAGTTGTTTTTAACCACTTTAATATCAATTACATTTTTATTACGATGTTTTTTTTGATGGTCTTTTAAAAGTTTTTTAATTTTAATACCATATTCAAAATCTGTAATCTTATTTGCTGTTCCTTTAGATTCAAGAATTGTAGAAAAATAAGGCTTTTTCTTTTTATGTAACTTTTTAGATGGTTTATCTTTAACAGGATTTTTAATTTGCTTAATCTTAGCAGCTTTCTTTGGACTTTGAACCTTAGATTTCTTTTTTGTTACTTTTTTAGCAGATTTTTTTATAGTTTTTTTAACAGGAGTTGTTGTTTTATTTATCTTCTTTTTTGGAGAAGTTTTTTTTCTTTTAACTATTTTTTTTAATTTAGTTTTAACCTTAGTTTTTTTCATACTAATAGTTTGATATTATAAATAAAAAAGCATTAATATAAATTAATACTTAATTATTTCATATATATTTTCATTACATTCACATGCTTATAGCACTTCTACTTGGGAATGGAGACATTCTTACATAAGTAGATTTTTTAGCATTTGAAGAAGAGTATGACTTTTGGTTATTACTTGAATCAGCAGTAACTCTATCAACTACACTAGTAATTGTAGAACCTATGGTACTAGCAATTAATGTAATTGCAGTAACTGCAACTCATGCACCCATTACACCGAGGCCACCATTAGTATTTTTCTTCATATTTTCACTAATATTTTTCATATTATTCCTTTCTGCTTTTTATATTGATTAACAATATTTTTTAATTTTACATTTTCTTTTTTATTTACCATTAAGTAAACACTTAAAATATACCATTTTTTGTCTTCATATATACCTATGATTCTAGTAATCTATTTTTGTAAAAATTTTAAGAGATAATATAAAAATAATTTTGTAAGAATACTTTTTAATAATTTTTAATTATTTTATTTTGCTTTTACTAATATAATTATTTTATTAATAATAAAGGTCGTAAAAATGAAAAAAAATTGCAAATTTATCTTTGGAAATTGAAAAATGAATATGACTTACAATGAAGTAAGCGAATTCAGTAAAACATTTAACAAATTAATTAAAAAAGACAAAATTTTAAAAAAAACAAATATTGAATATGGTGTTGCTCCAACATTTTTATCAATATTACCTGCGCGTAGTATGTTGAAAAAGAATATTATTGTTGGTGCACAAAATGCAGCAGGAATTGAAAAAGGTGCATATACTTCACAAATTTCTTATTCTCAATTAAAAGAATTTGATATTAATTATGTAATTTTAGGACACTCAGAAGTAAGACAATACTTGCATGAATCTGATAGTATGATTAATGCAAAAGCATTAAAATTACTTAATAACAAAATGGTTCCAATTATTTGTATTGGTGAATCATTGTTAGAATATAAAAAGAAAAAAACAATAGCTGTTCTTCAAAAACAATTAACTGCAGATTGTGCTAATATCCCATCAGAATCAGCAGATCAAGTAATTATTGCATATGAGCCTATTTGAGCAATTGGTACAGGTAAAACTCCAACAATCAACGAAATTAAAACTACATGTGATAAAATTAGAAAAATTATTATAGGTATTTTTGGTAAAGCTGGAAACTCTGTAAGAATTTTATATGGTGGAAGTCTTAAACCTGAAAATGCTTCAGACATTTTAGCATTAAATAATGTTGATGGTGGACTAATTGGTGGAGCTTCAATGAAAGCCGAAAGTCTTTACAAGATTATCACATCTTGTCCGGAATACATAAGAGTTCAAAAACAAAATGAAAAATAATAAAACGATATTAATTATTATGGATGGAATTGGTATTAGTTCTAATACCAAAAACAATGCTGTAGCATTAGCTAAAACTCCATGTTTAGATAAATTATTAAAAGAATACCCTCATACATATTTACAAGCATCTGGTCACTATGTAGGATTACCAGATGGTCAAATGGGAAACTCAGAAGTTGGTCATTTGAACATTGGAGCTGGAAGGATTGTTTATACAGGTCTTTCATTAATTAATAAAGAATTAGAAGATGGTGAATTTTATAAAAATAAAGCTTTCTTGAATGCTATCAAACATGTTAAAAAACATCATTCTAAATTTCATATTATGGGATTGTGTTCTAATGGTGGAGTTCACTCAAATCTAGATCACATTTTAGCTTTGATTGATTTAGCGTATCGAAATAATGTTCAACCAATCTTACATTGTTTTACTGATGGAAGAGATGTAGACCCAAAGACTTTTATTAATGATTTACCAATTATTTTATCTAAATTACAAGCATGTAATGGAATATTGGCTACAATTTCAGGAAGATATTATGCAATGGATCGTGATAAGAGATGAGATCGTATAGATTTAGCTTATAAAGCTATTACATGTGAAACTAATAATTGTTTCTTAGATCCTATCAAATATGTTCAGACATCATATGACAAAGATGTTACAGATGAATTCATTTTACCAGCATACAACAAGGGGGCATCAAAAGATCAAATTGCTTTAACAAATAATGATGCTGTAATTTTTGCTAATTTTAGACCAGATCGTGCAAGACAATTAGCACATATGATCTATGGTAGTCATTACTATGACTATAAAAATGAACTTAAGAAAAATATTTACTTTGTTACAATGATGAACTATGAAGGAATAACTCCTTCAATAGTAGCTTATCCACCGCAAGTGATTAAAAACACATTCGGTCAAGTATTAGCAGATAATAATAAGAAACAGTTGAGAATTGCTGAAACTGAAAAATATGCACACGTTACATTCTTTTTTGATGGAGGAAAAGAAATTGATTTTCCAAATGAAAAGAAAATTCTTGTAAATTCACCAAAAGTAGCAACTTATGATTTACAACCAGAAATGTCGGCATTAGAAGTAACCAATAAGTTACTAAAAGAAATGGATAAAACTGATGTTATCATTGTTAATTATGCTAATGGTGATATGGTTGGCCATACTGGTAATCTTAAAGCTGCTATTAAAGCTGTAGAAACTGTTGATAAAATGATATCTAAAATTTATGATAAATCTCAAGAAACAAATACAACATTGTTTATTACAGCTGATCATGGAAATGCAGATGAAATGGCAGATGACTCAGGTAAGCAAATAACAAAACACACAACAAATCCTGTACCATTTATTATTACAGACCACAATATTAATTTGTCAAACGAGCAAGCCGCTTTATGCAATATAGCACCAACTATATTAAAATACTTAGATATTAAAATTCCTGCTGAAATGACAGGAAAACCTTTGTTAATTGATTAATTAACTACGAGCGCATCCATCCACATGGATAATTTCTCCTGTAATGTAGCTAGCCATATCACTAGCTAAAAATACAAAAGCATTAGCAATATCTTTTGGTTCACCAATGCGACCTAAAGGTATTGATTTAATTAATGGTTGAATAACAGAATCTGGTAATGCTTTAACCATATCAGTTCTTGTTATCCCTGGAGCTACTGCATTTACTCTTATATATTTACTTGCCAATTCTCTTGCTAATGAAATTGTTAATCCGTTAACAGCAAACTTACTTACTGGATATATTACTCCAGATGGTTGTCCATATTTACTTACCATTGAACTTGTGTTTATAATAACACCTTTGGTTTTTGTTAAGTAGCTTACAGCTACTTTAGAACAAATAAAAACAGATTTAATATTAATATCAGTAATTTTATCATATTCTTCCGGTGTATATTTTTCAATTGGAGTGGCTGATGACACACCAGCATTATTCACTAGAATATCTATTTTTCCAAAATGTTCTTCCACTTTTCTAAACATATTATTAACATCTTGTTCATCAATTAACTTTGTTTTAAAACCTAAGATATTTAAATTTTTAAATTCTTGGTTTAATTTTGTTAAAGCATTATTAACAGTTTCATCTCTTGATCCGCAAATTGCTACATTTGCTCCATTAATAATAAATTGTCTTGCTATTTCAAAACCAATTCCTCTTGTTCCTCCAGTAATAATAGCAATTTTGTTTTTTAGCAACATTTATTTAAAATCCTTTGCAAAATAATATAGAGTTTTTAGCATGATTGGTAATGGTAGAGATTTATATTCGTTAGTAGAAGCTATATCCATGTGATTAAAGTTAGCTTTTTTAGTAAAGAAAGATAAGAAACAAGCGGCTGTAGAACTACCTGCCCCTCTAGTTTTTTCGCTATTTAACATATCAGCGATTTTGGAAGATTTCATTCTATCTGCATATTCAAAATGTATTGGCATTTCTCATATAAGTTCACCTGCTTTATTACTTGCTTTTTGAAATAAATTAAATTGACTTCTATTTGTACATCAAATAGGTGTATATACATCACTAAAACAATATTCTACTGCTCCTGTTAAAGTGGCAATTGAAACAATAGTATCTGCTTTAAGATTTTTTTCTGCATATGTAATAGCATCTGCTAAAATTAACCTACCTTCAGCATCTGTGTTGGTAATTTCTACAGTTTGTTTAGAGTATGAAGTAATAACATCAGACACTTTTATACCTTGATTACTAATATCATTTACTACTAATGGACAAACAATTGATATATTAGCACTAATGTTATTATTAACAAGAGCCATCATAGTTCCTACTACAATTGCAGCACCTGACATATCATAGTTCATACCCATTAGGTATGAACCTGGTTTTAAATTTAATCCACCAGTATCAAAACAAACACCCTTTCCAACTAAAACTAATTTCTTACCTGTTTTTATTTTTGAAGAAATAATTAAGAATTTAGGTTCATCTTCTTTCTTTGCATTTGCACCCACACTTAAAATTAAGTTCATCTGTTTATCAATTAAATCTTTTTTATCTAAGACATTAATTTCAACATTATTAAATTTATTGAATTCTTCTTTTACAAGTTCAACAAATTTATTAGGATTCAAATAATTATTTGGTAACCCCATTAATTTTCTAGAGAAAGATTCTGCGTAAACAAACGAAAGCGCCTCATTTACAATTTTTCCATATTTTTTAGTATCAACTAAAAAATTATGATGAATTTTTATAGGCAACTTAGATTTAAAACAACAAGGTAAATGGTAAATGTTTTCATGGCTTGAAAATATAGCATTTAACAAAGGTAGCCTATCTTCTTTTTTAACAATATCCAAAAAAGAGTTTAGATCAACATTAATATTAAATTTAATTTTCTCAAAATAATTTCTTATTTTTTTGTAAAAATTACCACCTAGAAAATCTTTAGAATCTAATTCATACAAGAATTGTTTATTAAATTCATCTGTATTAGATGGTATTTTTTTTATAGCTTTTAGTGTGTATTTATTTTTGTCTTTGTTATTTAAATTAATCATAATTTTCTTAATTTTATTATACCTTAAATATGCAGTGGATAATTTATGGTATAAATGCAAAATAAAAAATCTAGTAAGATTTAATTATTTTGATTTAACTAAAATTTGTTCTACAAATAGTAGATATGCACTAGCTAAACTTGATAAATAAAGTTCATTTTTAAGAATATTTTTAAGCTTTCTATGAGAGACTCAAACATTTTTAGAAACTTCTTCAAATATACTTCCATCTCCAAAACCATTATGAGCTCTTTTAATATTAGAAATATCAATAATAAAATTGTACACGCATTCATTAGATTGTGTAGATGCAACAGCAAGACATAACCCTTTAATATTATTTTTGGAAATTCTGTATCCAGTTTCTTCTAAAACTTCTTTGATACAATTTGCTATTGGTGTTTCTTTTGGTTCTAATGAACCAGTGATACAACAAGGAAACAACTGGTTTCAGCTACTTTTTTTATTATTTGTTTTTAATTCAGGAAGAGGCTGATATCTTAACAAAAATTTGTAGCCAGTTTTATCTTTTTTATATAAAAGAGCTGCAGTTGAATTAATATTTCTCCTTTGAGCATATATAAACCCTCGATCTGTCTTATATAAACTTAAATAATAATTCTTGTATAAAACCTTACTCATATTATTTATTTAATTGTTGTTCAATTTTTGTTTTAAACTTTTCAGGAATTTGCATCTTTTTCAAATAATATTTAGTATTAGATACTAAAGTTTTACTAAATGAAAAATATTCAATAAGTTCAATCATATTCATAACTGAAATATGATCTATATTTGCATTGAACACAGAATTATAGATTTCTATGAGTTCTGGAGATTGGTATTTAATTTCACAGTTATAAATTGAATAGTTATGTGAAATTAAATTTCTGATATTCAAAACATTCTTTAAAAAGTCTGAAAATCCTTTTAATTGCCTTGGAAATAGTCTAAAATTATTAATAATTTTATTCCTTACTTTATCTGCTAAAGCTAAGAAGATAGAAAATGTAGTAGAAAAGCTTCATGTTAAACACATAATGTCTAATGGACAATTTTTTCATTTAGTTATCTCATCTCTACCATTAGAATCGTAATATTTTTTGGTAAGTTTGTTAGTTGAACAATATTTTATTCATGAACGAATAAACAACACAGGAGATAAATGAGTTTCTACGGTATTTAAATTAGGAAGAATATTTTGAATAATGTATTTTTCATTAATTTTAAATAAACACCTGTCAACTATATGAAATTCATTAATAATTTCATATGCTACATTAGTGTTTAACATTTTTTCGATTATTAAAATATATCTTAAAATATGATTTCCTAAATCATGATCAAATTTATATAAAGATATTAAATGTGAACTATTAACTTCAGAATCATACTTTCTTTTATTTTCATCTAAATAAAAAACATCACTGTAATTTAAAATCACAGTATTGTAGTTAAAATTCTTAATATAGAAATTAAATAATTTGTTATCATCAACAATTAACCCGTTGTTTTCTAGATCTTTTACAATATCTCTAGAATTGATTACATTTTTCATTATTAAAATTATAATATCATTAAATGAAGAGTAAGAAAAATTTAATTTACATCCATGGGTTTAGTGCTAGTAAATTAGATCATCCTTTATTGGCTAAAGCAGTCAAAAAGGCTGGTTATAAATTTTATAGTTTTGACTTACCAGGACATGGATCATTAAGAGATGTTTATGATGTGAATAATCTTACATTTAATTTTGTAGTTAAATATGTAATTGAAGAAATTAAAAAGTTAAATTTACCATCATTTATTATTATGGGGCATTCGATGGGTGGAGCTTTAACATCCATTTTAGCTGGAGAAAAAGTTTTTAAAGATAAATTAAAAGGAATCATTTTAGAAGCCCCTCATAACAACACAGTTGTTTACCGTAGTTTCGGTTCTATTAAAAATGCAATTTCATTAATAAAAAACGAAATGACTAGAAAATTAATGAAACCTAAATTGTCTCTTTTTTTAAAAAATATGGCTGATCAAAAAAAAGAATATTGAAGTTTTTTAATGAATATTTTAACAATTTCATCATTGAATAGAATCCAAAATGCTATTAGTAAAATTGATGTTCCTACTTTATTGCTGTTAGGAGAAAAAGATATTTATATTCCATTAACAGATACTTACGAAAACTATATGTCTAATGTTGATGATCTTGAAGTTCACATCATACATAATGCTGCACATTGCATATCTATTGATGATCCTAAATTATTTTACAAATACATTATTCAATTTTTAAAATCTTTCGATAAAAATGGAAAAATCACAGATTAGAAATTTTAGTATTATTGCTCACATTGATCATGGCAAGTCTACTTTGTCTGATCGGATCATAGAATTGACTCACGGATTAGAAAAAAGAGAAATGCAGAATCAAATTTTAGATTCTATGGATATTGAACGTGAACGTGGTATTACAATTAAATTGAATGCAATTCAATTGCACTATCATTTTAATGAAGATAATAAGGACTATGTTTTTCATTTAATAGATACTCCTGGACATATTGATTTTACTTATGAAGTTTCAAGGAGCTTAGCTGCTTGTGAGGGCGCTTTATTAGTAGTTGATGCTTCACAAGGAGTTGAAGCTCAAACTCTATCCAATATTTATTTGGCATTAGAAAATAACTTAGAGATTATCCCGATTATTAACAAAGTTGATTTACCAACTGCTAATATCGAAAACACTAAACAAGAAATCGAAAATTTAATCGGAATTGATTGTTCTATTGCACCATGTATTTCAGCTAAAACTGGATTAAATATTGAAAAAGTAATTGAAGCCATAATTAAATATGTACCTTCTCCTGTAGGTGATGATAAAGCAAAATTACAAGTACTAATTTTTGATAGCTACTATGACTCTTATAAAGGGGTAATTTGTTTAGTTAGAGTAAAAAACGGAACTATCAAAGTAGGGCAACATATTAAGATGATGTCTAGTAATAAAGATTTTATTGTAGCTGAGGTTGGTGTGAGAACCCCTAAGGTCATTAATAAACAAGAATTATTATCAGGAGAAGTTGGTTGAGTAGCTGCTAACATCAAAACAGCTAAAGATATTAGTGTTGGTGATACTATCACTGATTTTAATAATCCAGCAGACGCTCCATTAAAAGGTTACAAGAAAATATTACCAATGGTATATTGCGGTATTTATCCAATAGATAATTCTAAGTTTGATGATTTAAAAGAGGCAATGATGAAGATTTCTTTATCAGATTCATCATTAACATATGAATATGAAACATCTAAAGCTTTAGGTTTTGGAATTCGTTGTGGTTTTTTAGGTTTGTTACATATGGATGTAATCAAGGAAAGAATTTTAAGAGAATTTAATATTGAATTAATATTAACTGCTCCGAGTGTTAAATATAAAATTCTGTTGACTAGCGGTGAAACGTTAATGATCGATAATCCATCTAAATTACCAGATCGTACATATATTAAGCAAATTGAAGAGCCTTTTGTTAAATTATCAATCATCACTCCTGAAGAATATCTAGGTGGAATTATGGATTTATGCCATAATCATCGTGGAGAATATATAGATTTAGAGTATGTAGATTCTATTAGACGTAGATTAATTTATGAAATACCATTAGGTGAAATTATTTATAACTTCTTTGATAACTTAAAAACAATATCTCGTGGTTATGCTACAATGGATTATGAGTTTACAAGTTATAAACCACAAAATCTTGTAAAAATTGATATCTTATTGAATGGTACAAAGGTAGATGCATTATCTCTAATTTCACACACAGATTTCTCAAGAGCAAAATCTAAAAAGATTTGTGAAAAATTAAAAGAACATATCCCACGTCAACAATTTGAAATCCCTATTCAAGCCGCAATAGGTGGTAAAATTATTGCCAGAGAAAATATTAAAGCTTTATATAAAAATGTATTAGCTAAGTGTTATGGTGGAGATGTTAGCCGTAAGAAAAAATTATTAGAACAACAAAAAGAAGGTAAGAAAAAACTTAAAGCTATTGGAAATGTCTCAGTGCCGCAAGATGCATTTATTAAAATATTAGGTGATGATTAATATAAAATTTTCTTTGAAATTTGTTGCAAAAAAAAAAAAAAAAACGAGTATATAATGTAACTAATTATGATATTTTTTAAAATTATTGCTTATACAATTTGTTTCTTTACCCCACCAATTGGTTGGGTATTGTTATATCTTATGATGAAAGATAACCAAGATAAAAAAGAATTTAAAGCATCAATTGATGAAACACTATCTGATTCTAACAAACATCTTGATTCCTTTGAGTTTGAAGACGTCGAAGAAATTTAAGTGGAGTTATAACATTTAATGTTCAAATAATAAAAATACTGACGGATAACCATCAGTATTAATAATTAATTATCTAAAAAACTATTCAGTTTTAACTTTAGCGCCAACAGCTTCAAATTTCTTTTGTAATTCAGCTGCTTCTTCAGGTTTAATATTTTCTTTAATTGTAGCTGGAGTTTTTTCAACTGCATTTTTAGCTTCCATTAAAC
>CATAWQ010000022.1 GCA_949500635.1 uncultured Mycoplasmatota bacterium | reverse complement strand
TCTTTTGTGTTATAAAAATATTAAGTGTTGCACTTTATATTTCAATTTAGAAAATTATTTTCGATAATTTTTTCAATTTGGATAATGTCAATGTTTGAAGGATCAACTTGTTTTAGTTTCTGTCCTTTTGCATCATATGTTGTTGTTTCAATTCCAAATGTAATGTCAGCAATATAGGTTTTATCGTCTTGAATTGAAGTAGATAATTCTTTAGTTCCTTCGTTAACACCAATAATTAACACACCAGTAGCTAATGGATCCAAAGTTCCTCCATGACCAACTTTTTTAAACCCATATTTATATTTAATAAATTGAACCACATCATTACTTGTTCAATTGATAGGTTTATTAACACAAAATACTTTCTGTTTAATCTCCATATAAATAACATAAATATTATAATTTTAAATAACATGAGAGAGTTAGTTGGTCATATTATAAAATCAAACAAAGTTTTTAATCTTATAGAAGATAAAGATAAAATTTGTGTTGGTGTTTCATGCGGTAAAGATTCATCTCTACTGTTGCTAGCTCTTAATTTATACAAGCAATATGTAAAAAATAAATACGGATGAAACATAGAAGTTTATGGTATTCATATAAAGATGAATCTTTATAAAAATATTGATTATTCAAAATATGAAAAATTTATGAATGATAAGAATATTAAATTCAAGACCGTTGAATCTAATATGAATGAAATCTTACTTGCTAAAAAGAAAAAAGGAATAATTCAGTGCTCTTTATGTGCTAAATTAAAAAAAGCAATTTTAGTTAAAGAAGCAAAAAAACTTAACTGCAATAAGATTGCTATGGCTCATCATGCTGATGATGCAATAGAGACTTTATTTATGAATATGATTCATGAAGGAAGAATTGCAACATTCAATCCTAAAAATTATTTTGACCGGACAAACATGACTTTAATTAGACCATTTTGCTTATTACGAGAAAACAGTTTGATTAAAGAAGCAAAAAAACAAAATATTCCAATTATTAAAAAGGATTGTCCGATTGATGGAAAGACAGAACGTACATACACAAAAAAATTTCTAGAACAAAATTTTTATAAAAATAAAAAGTTCTCAATGAGTTATGAAAACTTTCTAATATCTTTATTAAATGGTAAGCAATCTTCTTTATGATTTGATGAATCTACAAAAAAAGATTTATTAACAAAATATAATTCTAAATAATAAATAATTTTGGAACGTATTGTTGGAAGCTTCAAAATTCAGCAAACGGAATTCAACAACAAATTGAGTTAATTACAAATAGTATTACACAAAATAAAATAATACTTCAAAAAACATAATGAAATAATCTTGAGTAATAGACACCATTAATACCAACAAACCATGAAATAATTAAATAAATTATAGGCAATGATAATAAAATTATTACAATGTAAGACATTGCAACACCAGCTTGTAACATTTTATTGAACGAAACACCAGGATAATTAGGCGCAAGTGGAGAATTAGCGCAGTTACCTAAAACATTGCTTCCATAAGTAATGAAGAAAATAGAAAATGTATATAGAATACTTAAGAAAGTACCAATAACAGCTCAGATTAATCCTAGTTTCTTTTTATTTGCTAGTCAAGTTTCGACCTTAACACCAAAAGAAGACTTGGCACCTTTTTCTTTAAAAAAACGTTTTTTCTTTGTTTTAGAAAATTTCTCAAAGTTAATTTCTGGTTGTTGATTAACTTGTTCAGTTTTGATTTTCTTTGTAGCCTCAAGTTTTTTTTCTGGTTCTGTAATGGCAGGTACTACATCACAAGAAAAACTACCAACATTTTGGTTAATGTCTTTAGCTTCTCCACCTACATCAAATGCTATTTTTTTATCTTCAGCCATAATTGTTTATATTATATTATTTATCACTATCTTTATTAATATCATTTAGTATTTCATCAATTTTAATTGAGTTTTGGATTGTTAAATCTTTTTCAAATAAAATCTCAGGAACTCTTCTAATAGACATATTGTGAGCTATTTGATCTCTAAAAATTCCTTTTGCAATATTTAATTGATTAACTACCTCATCTATTTTCGCAGAATCATAATAATCTACGCTAACTATAATTTTTGAAAAATCATCAAGCAATTTCACATGCGTGAAACAAGCCATCCTCAATAATTTGTTATTAACTGTATTTTTAAGGGCATGATTTAGATTATTAAGAATCTCAGATTCAATCTTTTCATGTTTGTGACTAGCATATGACATAAATTATTCCCCTAACGTTTTTTGAACTATCTTGTAGGTTTGGATAACATCTCCTGTCTTAAGGTCATTATATTTACTTAAAACAATACCACATTCCATGCCTGTAGTAACTTTGTTAACAACATCTTTAACATGCTTCATTGATGAAATACTTGTTTTACACACAACCACTCCATCTCTCAATACACGAGCTTTATCATTACGATTTATTTCGCCAGATTGTACTAAGCATCCAATGATGGTACCTACTTCTGAGTGTCTTCAGATTTGTTTTACCTCAGCTTCTCCTGTTTCTTGTTCTACATAAATTGGATCCAATGTTCCAGCAAGCAACTTTTCCAACATCTCTTTCAATTTATAAATGATGTCAAAAAAGTAAACTTGTACTTTTTGAGCATCTGCTATATCTTTAGTACTTCTTGATGGTTTAACATTAAAGCCTACTATCAAGGCATTAGAAGCTTTAGCCAATTGAATATCTGACTCAGATATTCCACCAACTGCAGATCTAATTAAACTTAATTTAGTTCCAGGAACATTAATTTTTGTGCACATTCCTTTAATAGCCTCCAATGAACCATGTACATCAGTTTTTAGGATAATGTTTAAGATTTTTTTGCCTTCAGAATCCTTTAAAATTGATTGTTCATATTGAAAATTTTGAAGTTTCTTATGTTGTTGAATTTTTGTAGCAATTTCTTTAATATCTCTCTCATTTGTACTTACAACAAAGTGATCTCCTGCATTTGGTACATCATTAATACCAACAACTTTAACAGGTTGAGATGGAAGAGCAACTTTAACTTCTTTATTGTTTTCATCCAACATGATTCTAACTCTTCCATATACTCCACCAACAATAATAAAGTCACCTTTAGCTAATGTACCATTTTGAACTAAGACTGTAGCTATTGGACCCAATCCCTTGTCTAATTTAGATTCAACAACAACGCCTGTTGCTAATCTATCAGGATTAGCTTTATAATCATTCATTTCAGCAACCAGTAAAATGTTTTCTAATAAGTCAGAAACGTTTGTTCCTTTAAGAGCAGAACCTTTAATAGTAATTATTTTGCCTCCTCATTCTTCTGGTGTTAAATCTTTTTCAGCTAATTGACTCATAGCTAATTCCGGATTAGCTTGCGGTTTATCAATCTTATTAATAAAAACAATAATAGGAACACCAGCTGCTTTGGCATGATCAATCGCTTCTTCAGTTTGTGGTTTAATTCCATCATCAGCAGCAACGATTAAAACTACAATGTCAGTAACATTCGCTCCTCGAGCTCTCATTTCTGTAAAAGCTTCATGTCCAGGAGTATCAATAAATGTAATTTTTTGTTTATTGTATTCAACTTGATAAGCTCCAATATGCTGAGTAATCCCACCAGCTTCTCCAGAAACTACATGAGTTTTACGAATGTAGTCTAATAATGTTGTTTTACCATGGTCTACATGACCCATAATTGTAACTACAGGAGCACGTGGTTTTAATTTAGATGGATCATCTTTAATGTGAATGTTAGTTAAAACATTGGTTTCATCAACTGATATTTGTTTTTGAAAGTCAAAATTAAATTCTAAACATAATTCACCAATTTGTTCTTCAGTTAACAAAGCATTTAAATTCAACATTTTTCCTTGTAAAAAAAAGTGTTTTAAAATTTCAGAAGGTGATTTATTTATTTTTTTTGAAAATTCATCAACAGTTAGAGGAGATGAAAAAACAAAAACACCATTTTTAATTCCGGTATCTACTTTCTTAAATTGAGATTTAAGGTCAATATTTTGTCTTGTATCTTGTTTTTTAAAATTATTCTTTTTCACACTTCCTCCTTGAATTTAGAATAAATGCCTGAAAAAAATAATTACTTATCTTCTTCGTTGTCTTCTTTAGATTGTTCGAGTTTTTGACTTTTAGCAATTTTATTAGGATTATTGAATTTATTTAACTCAGATAAATCAAGAGATGATGTATCAAAAGAAGATAAAACATCATTATTTGTTCTATATTTCTTAAACGTATCATCAAATGTACGTTGCTTAAATGATTTCATATCAACACGAACGTAGTCTAATCCTTCTTCACCCATATCTCTAATGGTCTTAACCTCAACATCTGCATTCAGCATCTTCGAAATCAATTTTACATTGTTTCCAAATTTACCAATCAGTAATGCAAGTTTTTCTGGTTTACATACTAATATTACATTGCGTCTATCTGTTGGATCTTTTGGTTCAATTAACTTAAATCCAGCGATTTCAGCAGGAGAGCACACATTAATAATGTATTTAGAGAAATCATCTGAATATTCAATAACTTCAATCTTTTCATTGTTAATTTGTTCAGAAATCGTCTTAATTCTACTTCCTCTAACACCAATTACAGTGCCCGCTGCTTCAATACCTGGTCTATGACTAATTACAGATATCTTAGTTTTAAATCCAGGAATTCTAGCAATATCCTTAATTTCAATTAAATTTTCTTGGATCTCAGGGATTTGTAATAACAAATAGTACTTAACTAATCCTACGTCACCACGTGATAAAATAATAGGTCATCCCTTAGACTGTTCTTTTACATCTTTGATATAAAAACTATAAGTTTGGCCAGGAATTAACACTTCATTGGGAATCTTTTCATTGTTTGACAAGAAACCAAATGTAGCTCCCAAGTTAACAATAACAAATCCACTTCGTGAATCAATTTTTTCAACTTCTGCTTGAACAACTGTTCCAAGTTTATCTTTTCATTCTCTATAAACTTGTGAATTTGTTTGAATGGTAATATTACTCTTAAATATTTGTAAAATATGTGCTACTACTGCTCTATTTAATTTAGATAAATCGATAGGTTTTTTAATTTCATCACCTATTTTAGCGTTCTGGTTAATAATTTTTGCATCATCTAACAAAATTTCACAATAATCATTAAAATCATCGTAAGGTTCTACAACCTTAAGAATTTGGTTTACATCAAGAGTTTTGTTGTCAATGTCAACAAGAACTTCTACTATGGTTTCAGGAAATTCTTTTACATATGCTTTTATAATCGCATCTTTTAACGCATCTGCAACTGAATCTCTTGGAATTCTTTTTTCATCAGAAATCATTTTGATGTTGTTTATTAATTCAATATTAAAATCACTCATTTTTTCTCCTTTGATTAAAAGAAGGAGTTGGCTTCCCAACATCCTTCTGGATATTTATATATATGATAATAATAACCTAAAAACTAATAATTTTATAATTTATTTTAAATAACCTATAATTTGTTTTATTGAACAAAATGGTGTTTTTTAATTGAATTAATTCAGATTGATTCAATGGTTGATGAATAATCTTCTGATTTTTATTATTTTCTTTTTGTGTATTTGTAACAGCAAAATTGCTATCAATGATTCTAGAGTGTATTGCATCAAAGAGCAAAATTTCTAAAGTGTTTTTGGGAGGAATAGTAATGTCATTGATTACTTCTATTCCTGAATTAATTTCTAGCATATATGGAGCATGTAATAATGAACCATTATTCTCTATATATAATGAAACCGGTTCTAATACTATTCAAATATTTTTATTGTCTGTAGTAATGGTTTTATTTTTTATTCACCAGTCATATAAAAATAAACACGGAAAAACGAAGAATATAAATGATATATATAACCAGTGCTTATACAAAATTAGTATCCATAACAAAGTTTTGATTGATTCCCTAGTAGGTTTTTATACTTTGTTTTGTTTATTTGTATTAATTCCTGATGTGGGGAAATATTGTTATATTCCAGGATGAAATATTTCTTTAATCTCAATTCTTCCCTTTGTTCTTTGACTGATGTTTTTAGTTTGAACATTATTAGATAAAAACAAAGGTACTGATCCTGTCTATGAAGACAATTTCTTTTCTAAGTTCAATATTTTGATATTATGATTCTTATTCATACTAATATCTCTTGGTTTTTGTTGATTTGCTTATGCTAACTCTGCGTCAGTTGACAAGATTTCTGAAGTGTTTAATATTCCTACACAATCTGCAGCTAGTGTAATTCTAAGTATTCCTACTGCACTTCCAGAAACATTAACAATGATTTTTATGTTTAAAAGAAAACAATATACTTTGGGTTTTTCTACATTAGTTGGTAGTGGTTTGACAAATTCATCATTTATGTTCTATGTAGATTCAATTTATAGAGAACCATTATTTAAAGATTTTTTTGACAACTATTTGCAAACTGAACACCATACTGATATTTATATTAATGCAATAAGATTACAATATTGAATACCAATGGTATTAGGAATTTATTTCTTAATGATGTTAGCTAGTAGGAAGAAAATAGCAAGTCATAATGGCATTGTTACTATATTACTATCTACCATCACTATTATCTATATTCTAGGTTTTAGTTTAATTTCTTCTTTAGTTTTTTAATTTTTTAAAAGTTAATAAGTTGTTCACTCATTCTACAAACTGTTTATCTGGTTGTTCTTTATCTTCAAAAAAACAATTAATATAATTTGTAGTTTTATCGATTAATTCTTTTTCTGAATAATTAATTTCACTACCAAAATAATATTCGTAACACATTTGAATAATATGTTTTGCAAGGGGATATAAAGAAGGGGTCTTTAAAAAGTTATCTTCTAATTTATTTAAAATTTTTTTATATTTTGGATTTTCTTCAAATTCAAAATTAGACATTGTATTAACAATAGATTTTACGTTTGTTAAATTATTAAAAAAAGAAAAATCATAATCTATTTTTGCTACTTTTAATTGACTCAATAAGAAAATCTTAACATCATTGCTAATATTTGGGTTCATAAAAATTTCTTCAATGATGAAAAAGTGAACTTTTTCTAATTGTTCACCAAATTTTGCTAGGAAAAAACTTAACACATTAACATTCAAATTTCTTCCATCATATGCATTAGTCAATAATTCCATTTTTGACATTTTGTTGTATTTATTTTGAATATTTTCAATACTAACTTTTTGATATAAAGAACTATATAAAGTTTCAAAATGTTCTAAATATTCCGAAGGAATATATGGTGAAGAAATATCTTCAGAAACCATTTCTAAAGCTTGTTTATATTTCTTTTGATCTATGTACAAGTTTATCTTGTTTATTCTTTCTTTGTAATAGTCTTTTTTTTGCATCGTATTTTTCTCCTGATTTATTTAATAAGTTATTGTTAAAATATTTATCTAATTCTCCATTAATAAATTTTTGCTCAACTTTTTGTGCTGTTATGATTATCTTATTTTTTAAAGTATTTGGATAATTTAATAGTTTTGAGTGATATTCAAATTCATTAATGTCTATTTTTCTTAATGCATGTGATTTTTCAAAAGCATTATTGGTAAAGTCAATATCAAAATCAATGTATTTAATAGTGTTTTGTTCATATATATAAGGACTTGCTATATTGATATAAACTCTCATATGATTTGATCTTTGTTGATATACAAGATTAAATCATTCATTCTTAAAAAAATACCAAATTGATGGTTCAGCTACTTTTGACTTATAGTGTTTATTACTACCAATTCTATTAGTAATAATTCTAGCTCCTTGACTACTTACACAAACATATTCATCGGTTTCTTCAACTACTTGAGGAAATTCCCAAGTTCTATATAATCATCCGTTAAACTTGTATGCATGTATCGCTATCTTCTTGTCTTTTTTGAATTCCATAAAAATTATTTATTAACTTCCTTAAAGAAGGATAACACAATAGTACTATGGGGATGCAAACTGCAAAATCAATATATATTATTTGTAAGTTAATTACCAATGATGCATATCAATTACCATTAACATATCATATCACACCAGCAATCACGTGTATTACAAGTTTAATATTAAATAAAATTAAAATTAAAATTGTAAGGAAAACTAACTCAACAATTAGTTTATTTTTGTTACCATTGACCTTCTTTGTCAATATTGTTATTATACTAGGAAAATAAATAATAGGGAAAAATACATAGAGAGACAAAACATATTCCATTAATAAATCTCAAAAATTAACTGCTCCACTAGGTATTAACAATAATACTCATGGAGTTAATAAGGTAAATCATCATTTATATTTGTGTCATTGAAAACACATTATTCCTAAAATATATATAAAAATATAAACAGATAAACCATAACCATTAACTATACTAAAAAAATGAAAGATTGCCTTAAACATTAGACATAAAGAAATTAATATACCCATTAAGGCAATATTAAAAACATCAGATTTATTTTTGTCAATATTGTAATTTATCATAAAAGTCTCCTTTTGATGCACAAAAGAAGACTTAGTTTTTTTAAAACAAAGCTCCCTTCGCAAGTATTAACTTTATCAGGTTGAATGGTATTTCTCAACTGCACTATTGCGCAGTACCCATGATTGTTTTTTTGTTTTATAATTGGGGCGGCTAATGGGACTTGAACCCATGAGTGCCTGAGTCACAGTCAGGTGCGTTAGCCAGCTTCGCCATAACCGCCATATGAAAATTATACTAATAGATTTAATTATTTATTAGTTAGTTTCTTTATTTTAGTAAAATTATTTTCAATAATTTTTTTTAAATCATTCAAAGATTTAGCCCTTTGAATTTTATTTATGTATTTAATAGGAGTAAACGAAATATGACTACCATAGAAATCTGGTAACGAAAGATTTAAGATATGAATTTCTATTAATTGTTTCTTGTTGCTCTGATTTCTAATGGTTGCTGAGGCCTTATAATGTTTAATTTTATTATTTATTTTTAAAGAACATTCTCCATAATATACACCTTCTGGCAAGTGCATTAATTGTTTATCTCTATAGATGTTAGCTGTCCGATACCCTAATTTCCTACCAAGTTGTTTACCCTTTGTAACTGTCCCTTCTAATCTAAATTTTATAAATAAATCATTTTGAGCAGAAGCAATATTAGTATTAAGTAATTTTTGTTTAATTAATGTTGTTGAATATTTATTATTTTTATTAATCACAGTAACATTAAAATATCTTTTAAGAAACTCAGCATCTTTAAAATCAGATCCAAATTTAAAATCAGATCCGACAATAATTTTTTTAGGTTTAATAAATTTATTCAAATAATCTATAAATTCATTAGCCGTTTTATTTTGTCTTCCAAGATCAAATGTATAAATTTTATTATGTGTAAGTTTTTTAATATTGTCTATTTTTTGTTCAAATGAAAATAATAATGGGCTAGATTTCCTAGGAATATTTTTAAAAGTTAAGACCATAGGATCTATTGATTTATTAAATAAAATCTTATGACCCTTATGAATAACTTCAAAATTTCCAATAATTAAATCTTTGCTCACTAGTGTAATTATAAAAACATTATTATCTTAGTAATTACACAAAATAATAATGTTAGAAAGTAGCAAATTAATATTCGAATTCTAATTTACCTTTTGTAATTAAACAGTAAATATCAAAGATTCATCCGATTAAAAAGAAACCACCAGTAAACAAATATAGTAAACCTGTTCAAATTTTACCATCAACAAATCTATGGATACCTAATAACCCTAAAAAAATTGTTAATAAAAGCATTACTATATTTTTATCAGACTGAGTCATTTTATTATCCTTTCTTCAAAATGATATTTATCAAATTATAAAGTATTATTTTTTGAGTTTTTTACTTTGTTTACTAGTTTTCTATATCAAACTTTAATTCGAGTTCCTCAAAAATGATCAACTTGATCTCACACAATGAACATGCTAAATATCACTAATCAAATACAAATGTTAACTCCACCAGATCCTACAGCATTACTATCAGTTTTTCACAATCATTGATCACCAATGTTTGCTGTTCCTGCAATAATCAATAAATAAAGTAACGCAAGAGATATAAATAAAGACTCCTTAATTAAATAAGATGTTTTGGCATCACGCACTTTAAAGAATCATGCAGCAGAAATAGTAATAACTAGGATTAGAGCAATACATGTCAAGACAATAATAAAAATTGCCCATCCTGCAACACTACCTTTTTCATTGCTGAAGTATCCAGTGTATTTATTGTTCTTAATAAACATTGTTGCCCATACTACAAAGAACATTAATACAGTGTAAGCAAAGACACCAATTGTTAATCATCTAATTGTAAAAATACCTTTTTTACTTCCTAAATCAGGAATAGGGTGTGTAACATCAACATGAGATGTCTTTAGTTTTTTTGTTTGTACTTTATTTGTGTTCATAGTTTATATTTATATTTTTATTATATATTTAGAAAAATTAAAAAATAAAAATTTATCTTTAGTTAATAACTAATACACAAAAAAATAAAGCAAACTAAATTAAATAGCTTGCTTTGTAACAAAATTGATTATTTTGTAATGTGTCTTTAATCTAATTGATATTAAACTATTTTATTGACTTACGTTCAGGAACTTTTTTAACTGGTTTTCCATAGTGAGCATCAATGAATAATTCTTTCATATCTTCAATTGATGGGAATCTTGGGTTAGCATTTGTACATTGGTCATCAAATGCTTCAGTAGACATTTGATCAAGGATATTTTCAAATTCTTTGTCTTTGACCCCATATTCTTTAGTTGAAGATCACAAGTTAACTGACTTAAATAATTTTTGTACTTCTTTAATTAAGTTATTGATTTTATCAGCTTCAGTTTTACCTTTAACTCCAATTGCATCAGCAATTTCACAATAACGTTGTCTTACTAATGGTCTATCATATTGAGATCAGTACATTTGTTTTTCTCTCTTACCTAATTGTGAGTTGTACGAAATGACATATGGTAAATAAATGGCATTTGCAGCACCGTGCATTACACCAAAGTGTCCACCAATTTTGTGAGATAATGAATGTACTACACCTAAGAAAGCATTACCGAATGCAATACCAGCTAAAGTGGCAGCATGAGCAATTGCTTCACGAGCTTCTTTATCTGTAGCACCATTCTTATATGCACGTATTAAATATTTATGAATCAATTTAATACCTTCTAATGAGTAAGGCTTTGTGAATTCAGTTGCTAATATTGATACATACGATTCAAAACAGTGACTAAATGCATCAGCAGCAGTCACTGCTGTCATTCTAGGAGGTAGTCCCATCATAAATTGAGCATCTATAATTGCCATGTTAGGAGTGAAAGCATAATCAGCTAATGAATATTTAACATGTGTCTTGTCATCTGTAATAATAGCAAATGGAGTAACTTCTGAACCAGTACCTGCAGTTGTTGGTATACAGATCATTTGAGCTTTTTTACCTGGTTTAGGGAATTTACAAATACGCTTACGAATATCCATAAATCTTAATGCAAGATCTTGGAACTTAGCATCAGGGTATTCGTTATACAATCACATTAACTTACCTGCATCTAATGCTGATCCTCCACCAATAGCAATTACAGCTTCTGGATTGTATGCTTGAATTTCTTTAGCACCCTTAATGGTTGTAGACAATGATGGATTTGGTTCAACTGATGTGAAAGCTTGTGATTTAATTCCGTATTTTTCCAAGATACTAATTAATTTATTACCAAAAGTTTGTCAAATAAAAGAATCAGTAACAATAAATACTTTTTTTACACCATCTTCATGTAAATCTCTTAACGCCTCTTCTAAGCATCCATATTTAAAGTAAATTTTACTTGGCAAACGTAATCAAAGCATGTTTTCTCTCCTTTTTGCAACAGTTTTTTTATTTAATAAATGTTTAGGTCCAATATTTTCACTAAACATATTACCACCTCATGTACCGCAACCCAATGTTAATGATGGATCTAAGCGGAAATTATATAGGTCTCCAATACCACCTAATGCTGATGGAGTATTTACAACTAAACGTGCAGTCTTTGCACTAATTTTAAATGCATCAATCTTTTCTGGGTGCTTTCATTCATCAACAAATAATGAAGCAGTGTGTCCAGGGCCAAGTCTTAATAATTCTTGTTGAATCTTCAATGCATCTTTAAAATCTTTTGCTTTATACAACGAAACAAAGCATGATAATTTTTCGTGAGCTAATGGTTCTTCATAAGCAGTTGATTTAGCTTCAACAACTAATAATTTCGCATCTTCTGGAACTTGAATTCCAAACACTTTAGCTAAATTTTGAGGATTTTGTCCTACCATATCTGGGTTAAGTAATCCATATTTGCCATCTTTGAACATTTTAGAACCAATCTTCTTACATGTTTTAGGATCACTTACTACATATGCATATTGTCTTTTCAATTCTTTAACAAATTCATCATATACACTTGCACAACACACTATTGAATTTTCAGTTGCACATACAACACCATTATCAAACGTATTAGATTGAATGATTGCAGTAGCAGCCATTTCTAGATCAGCAGATTCGTCAATAATTGCAGGACAATTACCAGCACCTACACCTATTGCGGGAGTTCCAGACGAATAAGCTGCATGTACCAATCCAGCACCACCTGTTGCTAGAATAATATCTGCTTCTTTCATTAAAGTAGCAGTATCCTCCATAGATGATCCTTGAGGTAGTCATGAAATTATTCCTTTAGGGGCACCAGCTTCTTCAGCGGCTTTAAGAATAATTTTAGCAGCTTCAATGGTTGAAGTAAATGCTCTTGGGTGAGCAGAAATAACAACACCATTACGAGTCTTTAATGAAATTAAACATTTAAAGATAGCTGTAGATGTTGGGTTTGTTGTTGGTATAATTGCAGCAACAATACCCATTGGTTCATATAAGTATTCATAGCCATCTGCTTGATCTGCTTGATAAGTACCAACGGTTTTAAATTCTTTATATTTATTGTAGATATACTCACTAGCATAGTGGTTTTTAATGATCTTATCCTCAACAATTCCCATTTTAGTGTCTTCAACAGCTAATTTTGCTAATGGGACTCTAGCATTATTTGCAGCTCATGAAGCTCTATAAAAAATTTCATCAACTTGTTCTTGAGTAAAAGTTGC
>CATAWQ010000021.1 GCA_949500635.1 uncultured Mycoplasmatota bacterium | reverse complement strand
AAAATTAATTCATTATTAATTGAAAAATTTAAAAAGAACATTTTATACTCTAATAATAAATTTAAAGAAACTCCTGTTATTGTGAAAGTAATGAAATAGTATGATTGATAAAATTTTTTTACAACTCAAAGAACAATTAAAGAATTCTTATTCTCCTTATTCAAAATTTAGGACAGCAGCAGCTGTTGAAACAGATAAAGGAATATTTTTTGGTAATAATGTCGAGAATGCTTCTTATTCAGCAACTGTTTGTGCTGAAAGAGCAGCAATTCTTAATGCACAAGTACACAAATCTAAAAAATTCAAGAAATTATATTTAATTTCTTCTTCCAAAAAAAAGGATATTATTCCTTGTGCTATATGTTTACAAGTAATGTCTGAATTTTTTGATCCAAATACACCTGTCATTATTTATTCTTTTCTTGGCAAAAAGACTATTTATAAATTTTCTGATTTATTACCAATTAGTTTTTCAAAAAAGGAGTTAAATAATGCCAAAAAGTAATTTATCTAAGCTTTGATTAAACTCATCAAGAGTATCAATAAAAGATAAAAACATCATAAAAAAAATGTCTAAAAAAGAATTGGATATCTTTTTTAATGATTCACTTATGAATTTTGGTACTGCTGGAATTCGAGCAACACTTGGCCCAGGTACTAAACAATTTAATAAATTTACTTATACTCAATTAGCTTATGCATATGGAAAATTTATTAAAAATAAATTTAAGAAAAATTTAAAAGTTGTTATCGGACACGATAATAGGATTGGTTCAATTGAATATTCTAAACTATGTGCTGAAGTGTTATCTAGTTTTGGTATTAAGGCATACATGTTTAAAAATAATGAATTAATGCCAACTCCGATAATTTCTTATACCATTAGAGAATTAAAAACATGTGGTGGGATTGTTATTACTGCTAGTCATAATCCGAAAAATTACAATGGATTTAAAGCATACAATCCAGACGGCGGACAAATTTTACCAGATGTTGCTAAGCAAATTGAAAAATTAATGCCAGCTCCATCTAAAATTTTAAACATTAAATATAAACCAAATAATAAAAATATTTGTTTTATTGATAAAAGTGTTATTGATTCATATTTAGCAAAAGCAAAATGCGCAATTATAGATCAAAAAATAATTAAACAAAAAAAGAATTACCCAATTATTTTTACAGGACATCATGGTACTAGTTGTAAACTATTACCTAAATTTTTAAAGTCTTTGGGTTTCAATGTAATTCCTGTAAAAGAACAATGCTATTCTGATCCAATGTTTACAAACTCACCAAGTTCTAACCCTGAATTTGCAGATTCATTTAAATTGTCAATCAAATACGCTAATAAATATAAGTCAAAAATTTGTATTGGTATTGATCCTGATGCAGACAGAATGGCTGTGATGATTAATCACAATGGTAAATGGACTCTTATGACTGGTAACCAAATGGGTATTTTGTATAGTTGATACATTTTATCAAATAAAAAATTTACAAAAACACCTTACATAGTGTCTTCATATGTATCAACTGATCTAATTGATAATATTGCTAAAAAGTTTAAAGCAAAAGTTTATCGAACAGGCACCGGATTTAAGTGAATGGGTAATATTGTTACTAAAATTGGTAATAAAGAACAATTTGTAGTTGCTTTTGAAGAGGCAATTGGTGCATTGAATACTACTCTTAATCGTGATAAAGATTCATTTACAGCAAGTGCTGCTGCATTAGAAATCTACACTAAATATTTAGGTAAAGACATGGATTTTATTGATATTTTAGAACAAATTATTTATCCTGAATTTGGCTATTGATACGGAGAAACTGTTTCATATAATTTTTTTGGTATTTTAGATTGAAAACCAGTTGTTAAAAAAAGACTTGAACAACTAAAAACAATTAAATTAAAAAAAGTTGGTAACTTTAAAATAACAAAAGTTATCTGAAATGCTAAAGGTGATTGTTTAGATTGAATGTTAAGTAATAATAGTTGAATTAGATTTAGAGTTAGTGGTACAGAACCAAAATTTAAAGTCTACTACAATTTATATGCTAAAGATAAAATTAATTTAGATCTTAGTGTTTTAAAAGCAAAAGCTGATATTGCTAAACTATTCAAATAGTATATATTTCTAAAAATATATAATTAATAACATCATATGAAAAATGATTTTGATGTTATTGTAATTGGTGCAGGTCATGCTGGCATAGAAGCGGCTTTTGCTTGCGCTAACTTAGGTTATAAGACGTTAATGTGTACCCTTTCAGCTGATTCAGTAGCCGAAACTCCTTGTAATCCTTCGATTGGTGGCCCAGCTAAAGGAGTAGTAACTAGAGAAATAGACGCTTTAGGTGGAATGCAAGGAATTGCAACAGATGCTAACCAATTACAAATGAAATTATTAAACAGTTCTAAAGGAGCTGGTGTTTGAGCACTACGTGCTCAAATTGATAAAATCAGTTATCATAACTGATTTATTAATCAAATTAAAAATAATAAATATTTAACTTTATTAGAGACTGAAGTAAAAGAATTAATTATTAAAAATAAAAAAGTTATTGGCATAAAAACCACAAATAAGGATTTTGGTTGTTCTAGAGTAATTATTACTTCAGGAACTTATATGAAAGCTATTACACATATTGGTAATATTAAGAAAACTGAGGGGCCTAATCACCATAAGCGTAGTGAAACTTTATCTAGTCAATTAAAAGATTTAGGTTTTACAATTATTAGATTAAAAACTGGGACTCCTCCTAGAATTTATAAAAATTCTATTGATTATGATGAAATGCAAATTGAAACAGGTACTAAAGGTAAATATTGTTTTTCTCATTTTAATTTACGCTATGTACCATTAAACAAGCAACAAGTATGTTATTTAACATACACTAATGCACAAACTCATAAAATAATAAAGGAAAATATTAATAAGTCTGCAATGTATTCTGGACAAATTCATGGTGTAGGTCCGAGATATTGTCCAAGTATTGAAGATAAAATAATTAGGTTTGCAGATAAACCTAGACACCAAGTATTTGTTGAACCAGAATCAATGAGTCTAGATACTATGTATTTGCAAGGTTTATCCACATCATTGCCAAAAGATGTTCAAGAAAAATTTGTTCATTCAATTGTTGGATTAAAACGTGCTAAGTTTAAAAAATATGCTTATGCCATTGAATATGATGCTATTGATGCAAGAGAATTATGACCATCATTAGAATCAAAATTAATTAAAAATTTATATTTTGCAGGACAAGTTAATGGTACAAGTGGTTACGAAGAAGCAGCTTGTCAAGGGTTGATAGCAGGAATTAATGCTATTAATTCCATAAAAGGTAAAAAGCCATTAATCCTTAAAAGAAATGAAGCTTACATTGGTGTTTTAATTGATGACATTGTTACAAAGGGTGTTAATGACCCATATCGTTTATTAACAAGTCGTGCTGAACATAGATTATTGCTAAGAAATGATAATGCTGATGATAGACTAATTAAATATGGTTACAAAGTAGGGTTGATTAGTAAAAAAAATTATCGTCTTTATGTAGTGCAAAATGAACTGATTAAAAAAACTATTTCTTTTTTGAAATCCCATAAATTAAGCTATATGAAAGGTTTGAGTAAAAAATTTGGAAATAGTAGTCATAATCTTTATGACTTATTAAAGCGTCCTGAAGTTAAACTAAAACAAATTTTAAAACCAAATCAATTAAAAAAAATGACTTTAAATTCAATTAAGAAAATCGAAATTAAAGTAAAATTTGAAGGCTATATTAAAAATCAAAATAAATATATTAACAGAGCTAATCAATATGAATCAATCAATATTTCTAAAATCAAGGATTTTAAAGTTGTAAAGCATTTATCTTTGGAAGCGATCGATAAATTAAATAGGATTAGACCATTAACCTTAGGACAAGCACAAAGAATTAGTGGAATTAATTTAACAGATTTAGTTGCAATCAAGTATTATTTAGATAATGAATAAAGAACAATTTATTAAAAGTGTTATTGATGTATTTAAAGATATTGATTCAAAATGAATCAATCAAATAGAACTATACAAGGTTTTTTTAAAAGAATACAACAAAAAAGTTAACTTAACTAGATTAGATGATGAAGCAAAAATATATAGCTTATATTTTTATGAATCAATTATTCCTTATAAAACAGTTGATTTTAAAAAAATTAATTATTTATTAGATATTGGTAGTGGTAGCGGAATTCCAGGAATTGTTTTAAAAATTCTATATCCACATATTAACTTAACAATTATTGAATCTAACAATAAGAAAACTACTTTCTTAAATGAATTGATTAAAAAATTAAATCTAAAAAATGTTAAGGTTATTAATAGACGTGCTGAAATTATTCACTTAGATGAAAGAGAAACGTTTGATTTGGTAACTTCAAGAGCTGTTGCCACTATCAAAGTAATGTTAGAATTATCCGTTCCTTATGCAAAGGTGGGTGGACAAGTAATTGTTCCAAAATCTGTTAACTATTTAAATGAAACAAATGGTCTAAATCAATTAATGTCTGCATTAAATGTATCAAAAAATATGTTGACATTTACATCATTAAATGATGTAGTTCACAATGTTTTCATTTTTAGAAAGAACAAAAGGACCAATCATGTTTATCCTAGAGAATGAACAAAAATTATTAAAAATGCATAAGTATGAAAAAAATTTTTATTTACAGTGATCAACCTGAAGTTGGAAAACACACATTAATTTATAACCTTGCTCTTAAAATTTCTTCTAAATCAAACAATACTGTTGTCATTTCTCAATCACCAAATATTGAATCACAAGAAAAGATAAATAAAAATTTATCTGTATATTACGTTAACGCTGACAAAAGTATTAAACGCAAAAAAGATTCAAATTCAATAAATAAATTATTTCTTAAAAATATTAACTATG
Organism: uncultured Mycoplasmatota bacterium; assembly: GCA_949500635.1. Taxonomy (GTDB): domain Bacteria; phylum Bacillota_I; class Bacilli_A; order Mycoplasmatales; family Mycoplasmoidaceae; genus Malacoplasma_A. The sequence continues at coordinate 8,745 of CATAWQ010000021.1, read as the reverse complement.
TATCAAGAAAAAAAGCATATTGCTTTATTGAATCATCATTAGTTAATATTAATTATAACCAACTAGTCTTATCAATCTCAACTGACATTATCTTAATTTATAATGCCAATCAATTTAATTCTGATCAAGTACTAAAAGATTTATCTTTTATTAAAAATTCTTCAGGAGAAACTCCTCCTAAACTATGTTGTATTATTCTAAATGGTTATGATAAAAATAACTCAATTCATTTATCTAATTTACTGAGTTTAAGAAGAACATTTAAAGATTTAGTCTATGTAATTCCTTATAACTATCAATTGAATAAAAATCTTAAAACTTCAAGAATTTTTCTTGAAAAAAACCCATGAAGTGATTTTGCAATCATTTTAGATGAAATTATCAAAACTATTTAATAGTAAAATATAATATTTATAAACATGAGTATTTTTGATGAGTTGAGACAAAGGAATGTTATCAACAACATTACCAATGAAAAAAAATTAGAAGAGTTTATTAGAAATAAACATAGTGTTTATGTGGGTATAGATCCATCATTCAAATCTATGCACCTAGGTAACTATTACACATTAATTACTATTAATAGGCTTGCTAAAACAGGGTTTAGACCATATATTTTGATTGGTGGAGCAACAGGATTAATTGGTGATCCATCTGGTAAAAAAGCAGAAAGAAAAGTATTACCATTAGATGTTATTAAAAATAATATTGAATGTTTGACAAGACAAATTAAAGGTTTATTTGAATGTGAAATTATTAATAATTACGATTTCTACAAAAACATGAACATCTTGCAATTTTTAAGAGATGTTGGTAAGTTAATAAATGTCAATTATTTACTTGAAAAAGAAATTATTAAAGGTAGATTAGAATCTGGTATTTCATATGCTGAATTCTCATACAACCTTATTCAAGGATATGACTTCTTAAATTTATATAAGAATCATAATGTGTGAATGCAAATTGGTGGTAGTGACCAATGAGGTAATATAACTACAGGTATTGAAATGATCAGAAAAGTTTGCGGAGATGAAAATAATGCTGTTGGTTTAACAATTAATTTGTTAACAAAAGAAGATGGTACTAAATTTGGTAAGTCAGAAAAAGGAGCGATATACCTAGATCCTACTATTACTTCTCCTTATCAAATGTATCAATTTTTAATTAACCAAACAGATGTAGATGCTAGAAAACTTTTACTTGCTTTAACATTTATTAATGTTGATGAAATTTCTTCAATTATGGCTATTCATAATGAGGCTCCATTTAAAAAAGAAGCTCAAAAAAGACTTGCTTTTGAGATTGTTAAAGATATTCATGGAGAAACTATAGCTAAAAAATGTGAAGAAATTTCAGCTAAGTTATTTTCAGGAGAAATTACATCACTATCTCATGATGATTTATATGACGCTTTATCTAGTACCCCTTCAATTACATTAAGCAAACCAACTGATGTTATTGATATATTAGTTGAATTAAATGTTTGTCCTTCTAAATCAAATGCTAGAACTTTAGTTCAATCTAAATCTATTTCAATTAATGGTGAATTAATTGAAGATATTAATTTTATTGTTGATAAGAATAAATCTATTGACAATAAATTTTCATATATTAAAAAAGGAAAGAAGAATTACTTCCTAATTAATTGAGACTAATATGTTAAACACAAAAATCAGTTCCATTGTGCTTAAGCACATGAAGAAAAAACTTATTAACAACACTATCACTGAAGAAGATGTTGCTGAAGTTTTAAAACAAATTAGAATTGTTTTAATGGATTCTGACGTTTCATTAATTGTTGTTAAAAATTTTATTAAAAGCATTAAATCTAAAGTAGTAGATAAAGTTATTGATTCCAAAATAGATCCTGAACAATTCTTACTAAGTGTTATTAAAAAAGAATTAATTGAAATACTAGGAAAGGAACAAAAACCTATTAATCTTGCAAAACCTACAAAAATTATGATGGTTGGTTTACAAGGTTCAGGTAAAACAACAACTGCTGCAAAATTATCTAATTACTTCAGAAATAAAAATGCATTTAAACCATTAATGGTTGGACTAGATATTTATAGACCGGGTGCTATAGAACAACTAAAACAATTAGCAGATGAAATAAAAGTTGATTTTTATGATCATGGAACACAAAATCCTAAACAAACTGCTATTGAAGCACTGGAATTAGCAAAGAAAAATGGTAATGATTTTATTGTTTTTGATACTGCTGGTAGATTACAAACAGATGAAAAATTAATTCAAGAATTAATTGACCTTAAAAAAACAATAAATCCAACCGATATTTTACTAGTAGTAGATGCAATGAGTGGTCAAGATATGATTAATGTTGCTCAAGAATTTAATAATAAATTAAACTTAACTGGAATTATTATTACAAAATTAGATTCTGATGCTAAAGCGGGTGTAGCTTTATCCTTGACTTCTTTATTAAATGTTCCTATTAAAATGACTGGTGTTGGTGAAAAAGTTGGATCGATAGATTTGTTTTATCCTGAAAGAATGGCAGACAGAATTTTAGGTTTAGGTGATATTATGACATTAGCAGAAAAAGCTTCTGATGTTATTGATGAAGACAAAGGAAAAAAAACCATTTTAAGAATGTTATCTGGAAAAATGGACCTTGAGGATTTGTTGTGACAAGTGCAACAAATGAACAAGTTGGGTTCATTAAATTCAGTTATGAAAATGATGCCAGGTACTAACAAAATTTCTGAAAGTCAAATTTCAGTAGCAGAAGAAAAGATGAGAGTTTGAAAAATATTAATGAATTCAATGACGTTAAAAGAAAGGAGAAATCCATCTTTAATTCGTCGTTCATTATCCAGAAGAACAAGAATTATTAAGGGTTCAGGTAGAAAACCTGATGAACTAAATAAAATGCTAAATGAATTTGAACAATCAAAGAAAAAGATGGATCAAATAGGTTCTTTATTAAAAAAAGGAAAAAATCCACAAAATATTTTGAAAAATTTAGTAAATTAATCTAAAAATTAAAAACCTAGAAAAATTTAATACAAAATCAGGAATGATTTTTGTTCTTTTTATTTTATATTAATTAAAAATTAATTAACATATGATAAGCAAATCGTTACAAAAAAACTATCATTTCCTATTTTTGCTAATGTTGGCGATAGTTATTATGTTAGTATTTTTTAAAGATGTTATTTATATAATTTTGCTAGCAATACCACTAGTATATGCTTGATATAACAAATTAAAATTAAGATTAATTTTAATATTTTTAGTTTTATCATTTGCTCCATCAATTATTTATTTTTTTATTAAAGATTTTAATTTTTTAACTTACTTTGTGAATTTAATAAATGAAAAGCAGGGGTTTTCTATTAAAAATTTAATGGCTAATTATTTAGATAAAGAATATGATTCTTTAACAAGTTTATTTATTAAATTAATGATTTTGAACATTGAGGTAGACGAATCTTATCATTTGTACAAAAAAATGATTAGTTTGTCAATTGTGTATTTGATAGTAATTAGTGGATTTCATTTAATGTTTATTAAAAAACTAATAGGGTTTATTTTTAAAAAAAATCCAAAAATTGGTTTAACAATTAATTTAACAATTCTTTTATTATATAGCTACATTTTAAATTTTTCTATGAGTGTGTTTAGAGTATTTTTAACAATTGTATTTTCTAAACTCACATCGAAAAAATGTAAAGGAGATTATGAATTTACTGCAATGTCAGGTATACTGTGTTTATTTTGTTTTCCTTCTGTTTGTTTCTCGTTAAGTTATCCATTGAGTTATATTTGCACATTTGGAATAATTTATGTTGGATCTTTAGAGATCAAAAATCTTATATTAGAAAAAGTATTTATGAATATTGTAGCAATTGTTTTAAGTTTACCTTTTGTATTGTCAATAAATAAAGAGATTTCATTGCTTGCTATAATAAACTCATTTATTTTTAGTTATTTTTTGTGTTTTGTGTTCGTATATTTCTTTTTCTTTGAGTTTATTTGATTTTTGGGACCAATTCATGACTTTGCAACTCAACTAGTATTTATGATAGTTAATGGATTTAATGTTATTAATATTATGGTTATGTTTTCTTTTCAAAATAAATGATTTAATTGTGGTTATTATCTTATGTGTTTTATTACTATAATGATTACATATAAAAGTAACAAATATTCATGGTAATCTATTACGGTAATGATTTAGAACAAATTAATCACCAAGAATTAAAGTGTAATAATCCGTTGAAAATCAATTATTTAGATGATATTTCATCAATTTATGATGAACTTAATCAACTATCATTATTTAATCAACAAGACGCAATTTTTATTTATGATTCTACCTTTTTGCTAGATAAAGACGAAAAAGTGTCTGAATTAATTAATTTTTTAGCCAATTATCACATTGAAGTCTATTGTTTCGTTAAAAATGATAAGCTAGATAACTTTAATCAAACTGTTAAAAACAAAAAAATTAAAACAATCAAGAAAGCACAAATTAATCCTTACAATAAAACAAAAGAAGTGAAGATTATTTGTGATGAGTTAAATATTAAAACTGATAGTTACCAAACATATAACTACTTAGTTGATTCCTTGCCTGAAAACTATTTGATGATTAAAAATGAGTTGAATAAATTATTAATTTATTCTGAAGGCAAATTAATTACTAAAAAATACATTGATGAAATTTTAATTAAAAATAGTGAATCAAATATTTTTTTATTGATCAATTATTTATTACAAAATAATATTAATGTTTCTCTTGATCTATATGAAAATTTAATTAATCTTAAATATCAACCAATTGAAATAATTCAAATTATGGCCACTCAATTATTCAAGATAAAACTTTTTAAAAAAGCAACAATTACTAGCTGTAATTTAGACGCAGAACTAAAAGAATTAAAAATTACACCATATCAAGTTAAGCAATTATCATACGTTAATAAACTTAATCTTTCTAAAATTGAGCAAATTGAAAATGCTTTTTTCGATTTAGACTGTAATATCAAAAAAGGGTTAATAGATCCTTATCAAGGATTAAAATATTTGATTTCATCTATAAATTTGATTAAATAATTCAATTCACCCCCTATAATATAAAATATGGATTTTGACCCAAAAATTTGTGAAACTAAATTGTTGGATGAGTTAGACATTCTTTTACACACAAAAAGACAAAGTGTTTTAGTTAAGATTAGTACTGATCAACAATTTCAGAATATCATAAAAAAAGAATTTAACATTCTTTTCTATTTAAATAAGCAGAACAAATCTTCTCAAGTATTATCAAATAAATTATTAGATCGTTTTAATGAATTATCAAAGTGTAATTTTGTCATCGATCAGACAATAAATTATTCTGATAACTTTCAATTAATAGATGATATAAATTATTTGTCTATTTATATTAAAAATATTTTTAAAGTAAATATTTCTGATTTAAATAAATTAGATGAATCTAATGTACAAGAAGTAAAAACTGATGATTCTAATTTTAGACAATCTGCTAACACTTATGCAAATCCATTTGAAAAATTTGCTGGAGCAAACACAAATAATAATCCGTTTTTACAAATGTCTGCCCAAATTAAATTAAAGGACGATATTAAAAGTGGGAAGGTTTATATTTACAAATCAAAACCAAAAGCAATTCCTGTTATTAAAAAGATTTTTTTCTTTTGCTTGTTGGTTTTAGGAATGTTTGTTTTTTTAACTGGAATTTTTGGATTAGCTATTGGTCAATTTAAAAACGGTGGCATCAATGATGGCAAAGAAACATATACATATTTATCTTGAACTTCCACTTTATATTTGTTATTAGGTGGATCGCTTTATTACTATGCATATGTATGTTATAAGAATGTATTTATAAATAAAAAAACTAATGACAATCAGTTGTATAGATTTCAATTTACAGGTGTTTATTTTATAATTTTTTTCTTTGTATTTTGATATATATTTGATTGTTTTTCAATTAAATATACATCTCGTATTTGTATATTTGATAGTTTAAATGATTTGATTGCTGCTAACCTAAATGTTAAAGCAGAATTATATGGATTTTTTTATTGTGAAGTATTCTCTCTCATTACTTTTTTCATTACATTAATTGTAATTATCTGTGGTAATGTTTTTAATCCAAAAGTTGATAAAGAAAAAGTTAATCAAATCATTCAACAATACATTGATGATATGTCTAGAGGGACTACCGTTAATTTTTAGCTATGCAAACAGAACAAAGTGAATTTAATACTAAAAAAAAACTTATATTTTGAAACTTCTTATTTCCGCTTTACCCATTAAGTGTTTTTAAAAACACTAAACTAATTACTTATTTAGCAGTCTTAATTTCATTAAGATTGCTTTTTAGTATTGTAAGTATTCCGATTCCTGGTTTTGTTCAAAATATTTCTTTTTCTTGAGTCCCACTTATGGTCGCTGGATGATATTTTGGTCCAGTTATCGGTTTCTTTTTCGGATGAGTTACAGATACCTTATGTTATTTAATATTTACAAGTGGTATTTGATTTTGAATGTATGCAATTCAAGAATCATGTGTATGTGTAATATCAGGAATCTTTGGATTTGTTTATAGAATAAGAAGTAATTCAAAACATTTAAAAATTTGAATTGATTTGGTAGTACAGCAAATTATTTATTTTTTATTCGGAGCCATTTGTTTAGGAGCGTTGTTATCATGAGCAGATCCTGGGAATGTTGCAGGCAAGTTTGATGGAAAATATGATTTTTATAAAATATTAGCATTATGTCTAATGGTTATATTCATTATTATTATGGAGTTTGTGACTATATATCAATACCGATGTTATAAAGAAAATAAAGCTCATTTATTACTTTTTATTTATGGAACAACATTAGTTGTGCTGCTTATGGAAATATTTTCGTTTGCAATAGGACCTATTGCAACTGTAGAATATTTGAGAAAATTAAATGGTAAACTACCATCAAAATTTGAACAATACGGTCTTATAGTTTATTTGATTCCAAAAGTTATTATTCAATCGGTAAAGGACCCATTTGAAAGTTTTTTATTTGTAGGAATAATTTGAGCCCTTACACCTTCCTTTAATAATATGTTGAATGGGTTAAATTCTCGTTGAGATATTAATAAATGATTTTCTAATTAGCAAGCTAGTTTACGACCATGGAATTGATTGATTCCAGTCTTCTTATTAATTATTAAATAGTTATCATCTGAAACTTTACCACCAATAACTAATTCAATCTTTTCTTGTGCATATTTTTTTAATGCAACTAAAGATTTAATGTTATTCATTGCTATATCATTTCCACCTTTAGTTAAAATTCTTCTAACTTCTAGTTGAGCTAATTGATCAATAGCTTCTTTTTTATCTTCAATTAAATCAAAGGCCATATGAAAAACCACATATTTATTTTTAGGAACATAACTCATTAGTTTTTTCATATTTTCAACATCAACTTTATTTTCCTTTGTTAATAAACCAAAAACATAACCTTTAATTTTGCTTTTTGCAAACATTTTAATGTCTTTTATTAATTTTTCCATATCTTTTTTATTAGTAACAAAATTATCGTCTTTTCTTCTGATCATAATTAATACGTTACTATTTTTAAAATTGGTTGAATATTTAACTAAACTAGCAGTTGGAGTATAACCACCACGATCTAAATGACTACATAATTCAATTCTTTCAGCGTTTTTTTCATACGCTAAATCAATTTCCTTCTTTGTTTCTACACAAGCTTCTCTAATAATTCTCATAGTTATAAATTATTATATATCTTAACTTTATAATAAAGACATGTGTAATAAATCAATAGTTTTTATAGGAACACCGCAAATAGCAGCAGACTGTTTACAAGCATTAATTGATGTTAATGCCAACATTGTTGCTGTCATTACACGTAGCGATAAGCCTTCTGGTAGAAACAATAAAATTGTTTATAGTCCAGTTAAAGAATTAGCAATTAAGAATAACTTAAAATTATTTCAACCAGAACATCTTTCTAGCATTTATGAAGAGCTTAAACAAATGAATATCGATTTGATTTTTACTTGTGCTTATGGGAAAATAATCCCAAATTCTATCTTAGAATTACCTAAATATAAATCAATTAATGTTCACCCATCCTTACTACCTAAGTACAGAGGAGCATCTCCTATTCAAAGCGCATTAATTAATGGAGAAAATAAAACCGGAGTAAGCTTTATTTATGTTACCGATAAACTAGATGCAGGGGATATTTTATTTCAAGAAGAAATAACCATAAATGATTCTGATAATTATTTAACGTTATATGATAAGTTAAGCCAATTATCAGCAGTGATGATAAAAAATAATTTTAATAAATTATTTAATCCATCTAATGTGATTAAACAAGATAATTCTAATGCTACATTTTGTAGAACAATCTCACATGAAGATGAGAAGATTAATTGAACAAAAGATGCCTTTTCAATTAATAATTTATTACGTGGTTTATACGATAAACCAGCAGCTTATACAATTTATGAAAATCTTAATATTAAGATTTATAAATCAGAAGTTGTAGAGCAAACTGCAACCAGTCCTGGTAAAATTATTAAAATTGATAAACATGGAATTTTAGTAGAAACTGGCAAAAATTGTTTACTATTAAAAGAAATTCAATTACCTGGCAAGAAGAGAATAGAAATATCTCAATTAATTAATGGTAATCATATATTTAAGCCTTTAAGTTTCTTTAAATAGT
>CATAWQ010000020.1 GCA_949500635.1 uncultured Mycoplasmatota bacterium | reverse complement strand
TGAATATAATGATGGAATTTGCGATACAATGCAAATTCCTGCTAGTGTAACAAGTATTGCAAATAGTGCTTTTTATGATGGTGCTATTACTACTATACCTGTATTCATTAAGAATATAACTTTTGAAAATGGATCTAATTGTTCTTCAATTGGTAATCTTATTTTAAAAAAATGTTCATCAATAACTTCTATTGACTTATCTAATTGTACAAAACTATCTTCAATTGAGAGTGATCCTTTAAAAGAATGTAATTCAATTAAAGATATAAAAATTGATAATGACTATTATCATATTGAACAATTAGGGGTAAAAGGTAAGGCGGTAATTGCTGGAAAAAAAGGAACAACTTCTTGGAATAGTTCATCTGTTGCTATAGGATGTTTAGCTTGTGGAGATATTGAAATTCCTGATAATATTACTTCAATTGCAAGTTATGCTTTTAATTATTGTTCATCAATAACTTCAGTAGATTTATCAAGATGTACAAAACTATCAATAATTAATCAATTTTCTTTTTGTAATTGCTCATCATTAACTTCTGTAACTTTCCCAAGTAGTTTAGAAAAAATTAATAATGTTGCTTTTTATGGATGTTTATCATTAACTTCTGTAGATTTATCAAGATGTACAAATTTATCGATACTAATTTTTGATTCATTTAAGTCATGCACTTCATTAACTTCTGTAACTCTTCCAAGTAGTTTAGAAAAAATTAGTTCTTTCTCTTTTGCTTATTGTGCATCATTAAACTATATTGCTTGAGATTTACCAACCAATTACACTAATATAATCATTGAAAATGATGTATTTACTGGTATTTCATCTACAGGAAAAGTTAAGTCTTTTAATCCATCAATTAATTCCGACGACTTTTTAACATGAATAAAAACTAAAGGTGGTTTTCCATCTAGTGGTTGAACAGCTGAAGCTTAATAATTAATTTAATTAAATAAATGTACTCAAGCAATTTGGGTGCATTTTTTATTATTTTTTCAAGTTTCTTGCAAAAAAAAAAAAAAAAAAACGAGTATAAATATACAAATAGGAGAAAAAATATGAAAAATAAAAAATTACTAAAAACTGTTTTATGTCTTACATCAGGAATTGGGTTAGCAACATCAATTCCATTTATAGCTACAAGTTGTGGATCATCGTCTGCTAAAACAAATATTTTACCAGATGAAGTTTATAAGTATGATCCAAACGATTCTACAATTTTAACAGGTTTTACTGATGAATTTTTAGATAATCCCAATGCATATAGCCAATATAACACCATGCAAATTCCAGCCAGTGTAACAAGTATTGGTGATAATGCTTTTAATAATAAAATTCCATCTTTTATTAAGAATTTAACTTTTGCTGATGGGTCTAATTGTTCTTCAATCGAAAATAACACTTTTTCTAATTGTTCATCATTAACTTCTGTAAGCTTCCGAGTGGTTTACAAACAATTGGAAATAGTGCTTTTAGTGGTTCAGGATTGACTTCTGTAGATTTATCAAGATGTATAAATTTATCAGAAATTAGTGTTTCTTTTGAAGAATGCAATTCAATAAATGATATAAAAATTGATAATGACTATTATCATGTTGAACAACTAGGGCCAAAAGGTAAGGCAGTAATTCGAGGAAAAAGGAGAACAACTTCTTGAAATGATTCATCTAATGTAGTAGGAAGTTTAGCATGTGGAGATATTGTAATTCCTGATAATATTACTTCGATTGCTGATAATACTTTTTATAATTGTTCATCAATAAATTCTGTAAGTTTCCCGAGTAGTTTACAAACAATTGGAAATGCTGCTTTTATTCGTTCAGGATTAACTTCTGCAGATTTATCAAGATGTATAAATTTATCAGTAATTAATAATTATGTTTTTGGTAATTGTACACGACTAACTTCTGTAAGCTTCCCAAGTAGTTTAAGAACAATTAATTCTTTAGCTTTTAGAAATTCTTCATCATTAAACTACATTGCTTGAGATTTACCAACCAATTACACTAATATAACCATTAAAAATGATGTATTTTTAGATATTTCATCCACAGGAAAAGTTAAATCTTTAAATCCATCAATTAATTCTGGTGACTTTTTAACATGAATAAAAACTAAAGGAAATTTCCCATCTAGTGGTTGAGAAGCTGAAGCTTAATAATTAAAAGATTTAGCAAAAAAGTAAAGATTATTTACTTAATATAATCAATTAAAAATTATATTGTCTTAGCTAATAATGTACATCAAATTAGTAATCCTATAGATATTAAAGATTATAAATTAGTATCTTTACATAAAAATTACTATGATAGATAAATATATTAATTTTAATTAATAGATATTGTATTTTAATAATTCACAAATTAATGTGATTTTATTGCTAAGCTAGTTTATTATTTTTTCTCAATGTTTTTAAAGTTCTAGCAGAAACCCTTACTTTTTTGGTTCTACCTTTTTCTTTAATAGTAACAGTTTGCAGATTTAACCCTCACTGTCTACGTGAATGATTTAATGCATGGCTTCTTGTGTTACCACTCATTGCTTTCTTACCAGTTATTTGATCTTTTCTGCTCATAATTTTTTTATTTTTTTTAAATAGTTATTTTATTATATTAATTATTTTCTTCTTAACAAAGAAAACATATTACTCTTATATGCTTCTACACCTGGTTGGTCAAATGGATTAATCTTTAATAAGTAACCACTCATCATAGCTGCGCGACATAATCAAATATATAAATATCCGTAATGATATGAATCGCATCTAGTAATCTGAATAATCAAGTTATTAGTTTTACCATTTTTAGTATGAGCTAAAACCGTTCCTTTAAAAGCTTGCTCATTAATATAGTTCAATGTCTTCTTGTCTAAATACTTTAGTCCATCAGCGTTATCACTAATCGATAATTTAATATCTTTTCTAGGTTCATCTACCCATAAAGTAGTTTCACAGAAATTTCTAGTTCCCTGTTGCAAATATTGACCTAATGCATGTAAATCAGTTGTAAATAAACTAATTGTTGGATACATTGCTTTGTAAGATTTACCTTCTGATTCACCAAATAATTGCTTTCATTGTTCACCAATCATCATTAATGAAGGATCATAAACAATGAAGTTTTCAATTTGTAATTTTTTAACCATATAAAAGTAATGTCTATAGCAAGCATATAAAAAAGCAGAGTTTGATTTTAAAGAGAATGTCTTTGTATCATCTAAAGCTTTTTTAGCTCCCTTTAATACTTCTAATGGATCAAGTCCTGCTAATACCATTGGAAACATACCAACTGGGGTTAATGTTGAATAACGGCCCCCGATATCATCAGGAATATAGAACATTGTTCATTTGTTAACTTTTGCTAATTTGTGTAATGCACCTGAACAACTATCAGTTATAGCAACAATCATTTTTTGACAATATTCTTTACTAAAGTTTTTACTCATTATTTCTTTAAAAATTCTAAATGTGATAGCCGGTTCTATTGTTGTGCCTGATTTAGAAATAACAATAATAGCAAATTTATTTTTTCCGACCTTCTTAATTACATCGTATATATATGAAGAAGACATATTATGAATGTAAATAAATTTATGTTGACCAAAACCAATTGTCCCTTGAACCATTTCAATTGCTGCTCTTACTCCTAGGTAGCTTCCACCAATACCAATGACTAAAACATATTTAAGATTTTGTTTTTTTCATTGCTGCGCTTTTTTCTTCATTGCTAATAATTGCTGATTATTGTAATAATCAATAATATTTACTCATCCTAATTTTTCAAGACCAGGCAATGTGCTAGACATCATTTGTCTTTGAATCTTATCGACTTCTTTTTGATATTTCTTTTGAATTGCTGATTCAGTAATTTGAATAACATTTGAAGTAACAAACTTTAACATACTTTCCAATAATATAAAATTATATACATTAATAGATTAGTTTAATAACTACAGTAATAATTATTATTACTAAAGATAATAATAATGTTACATAAATAAATCATCATTTTTGGTAAAATTTCTCATGTTGACGTTGTTTGTTTGTATCAAAAATATTTTTAATTTGAAACGTTCTATCCTTACTTGGTTTTAATAACTTTTCATTAATACTTGCAGAATTAGATGCATTTTTTAAATCATTAATAATTTCTTGAACCGAATGATAACGGTATTTAATATCTTCAGGTTTAGAAGCGATGCATCTAAAAATAATATTTTCTAATGCAGGAGTAATATTGGGATTGATATCACTCATGATTGGTATATCAAATTTAAGAGGTAACCTAATAACTTCTACTGAACTATAATTACTTGCAAAAAATGGTTTTTTACCTATTAACATTTCATAAAAAATAACACCTAAAGAGAAAAAATCAAATTGTTCAGATATAAATTTATTAGATGTTTCATTGTTTGATCTAGCCATTTTAAATACATCTGGAGAAATATATGGGTAAGTTCCATATAATGTCGACTCATTTGTTAAAACTTTGTTTCTTTCCTCGTTAGTAAATTCAATTACTGATGAAATACCAAAATCAATAATTTTTACTTGTCTCAAATCATGAGATAATAAGATATTTTCTGGTTTTAAATCACGGTGAATAATTTTCTGTTTAAATGAATGAAGTTCTTTTATGGCTATTAAAACTTTTTCAAAAATAAATATTGCTTCTTTAACACTTAAATACCCATGCTTGTTTAGATGATCCCTTAAAGAAATACCATCAACATATTCCATAACAATAATGATAGTGTTATCATTATTAATTTTTTCTACTTGGAAAGTTCTCACAATATTGTTCAGATTATTAACTCTTTTAGTAGTTACACATTCATCTAAAAATTTAATTCATTCATTATTAGAGATAGAAGAGTTTCTTGTAACAACTTTTATTGCAACATACTTATTTTGCAAAGCAAAATAATCATTCTTATCAACAAAAGTATCCTCAGCTTTATAAATTATTGAATTCATTCCTCCACGAGCTATTTCATCAATAATTTTATACTGACCTAAAACAATATTTCCTTTGGTAAATATTGGGAGTTCTATTGTTTTTTCCTTTGCCTTTGTAGCCTCTTCGTTATTAGATTTAATTTTTTCTGACATTGTTTTACAAAAATTCAATAACTATACAAGTTAAATTATCATTACTACGATTTTCCAAGGCCTTTCTAATTAAAGCTGTTGATGTGGCATAGAAAGCTTTATCTCGATTTTTATTAATATAATCATCAATATAAGGCATATCGATATAGTTATAAACTCCATCTGATCCTAAAAAGATTAAATCACCATGGTTTAATTTAAAACTAAATTTGTCATAGTCCAATGGACATTTAATGCTAGAATCAACATACTTTGTTAATGCTAAAAAACTATCTTTATATTTAACAAACATTTCTTGACTAGCATTTGATGCAACCAAATAATTGTATAAATTATGATCTTTGGTAATTTGTTTTCATTTAAAATTAGTAATATCAAATCTATAAAGACGTGAATCACCTAAATTAAAACAAATTGCTCTTCCATCTTTTTGAATAAAAATGCAAACAAATGTTGTTGTTATTTTCTTATTATTTAGTTTTTCTTTACAATATATTGCAAGCTTTTTTCTTGCATTTACTATGTTTCTAGAAATTCAAATAGATGGATTAATGATGTGACGTCTTTTTTTAAATTTATTTTTAAAATAATCAACAATCATATTGGAAGCTATTTGACTATCAGACTGAGAGCCAATACCATCACAAACTATACCAAAGCATTGATCAGTAGCATTAACTCCGATAAAACCCGCATCTTCATTATGATCTCTTAAACCCTTTGCAGTAGCAAAAGAATAATTAAATTTATTTTCTTTATTTTCGTTTTTCATAGTTTGCTCTAAGTTGTCCACAAGCTGCTGCAATTTTCGAACCACGTTCTAAGCGAATAGTTGCAATTATGTTATTGTCATTCAAAACTTTTGAAAATGTATTGATATTTTTGCTAGTTTTAAACTCGTTTTCAACTACATTATTATATCTTATTAGATTAACATAACAATAAATAGGCTTTAACAACTTTATAAGTTGTTTAGCATTTTCAACAGAATCATTTAGATCTTTAATCATAATATATTCTATACCAATTCTGTTTTGTGTTATTTTTTGATACTTAACTAATGAAACAATTAATTTTTCTAACGGATATGCGTGGTTAATTGGCATAATTTTATTTCTTATTTCATTAGTTGGTGCATGTAGAGAAATTGCTAAATTCATTTGTGGAAAATCTTCACCAAAACTTATTATCTTATCAACCAATCCGCATGTTGAGACAGTAATGTGTCTAGAACCTAAACCAATCCCAAAAGGAGAATTTAGAATTTCCAAAAATGATTTTAAACAATCATAATTATCAAATGGTTCACCAATACCCATAACTACTAAATTAGAAATATGTGAATTTTTATTATCTTTTAAATATTTATTAGCGGTGATAACTTGTAAAACAAGTTCATCTACATTTAATCCTCTAACTTTTTTTAATAAACCAGATGCACAAAACTTGCAACCCATATTACATCCAATTTGGCTTGACACACAAATTGAATAACCATAATCAAATTTCATTAATACAGTTTCAATGCTTAACCCATCTTCTAATTTAAATAAAAATTTAGTTGTTTCATCAATAGGATCAATTTGTTTAGTAACTTCAATTAATTTATTAAATTTAAAGTTATTTTTCAATTTTTCTATTGATGACTTAGAAATGTTTGACATTGCATCAAAACTATCAACATGTTGCTGATAAATTCATTGAAAAATTTGTTTAGCATTAAATTTTTTTAAACCTAAGGAAACAATCTTTTGCTCTAATTTATCAAGAGAATATGAATATATTGATGTTCTATTTTCTTGCATTGTTAAATGAATTTACAAAGATCTCTTTAATTTTTTTTGTAGCATCTTGCGGATCTGATCCATTTACTACACAATAATCATATTTATCTTTAAGAGACAATTCCCATTCAGCTTGTTTTATTCTTTTTTCAATTTTAGATTTTGATTCTGTTGCTCTTCTTAATAATCTAGACTTTAATGTTTCGATAGATTGAGGAGCGATAAAAATTGATAAAAATTTATGATCATTTCGTTTTTTAATATAGTCCATAATTAGCAATGCACCTTGTGGTTCAATTTCCAACAATACATTTTTACCATTATTTCTTAAATCATTAACATATTTTTTAGGAGTGCCATAGTAGTTATCAACATAAGTTGCATATTCTAACAAGTTATCGTTCTTGATTTCTTGTTCGAATTGCTGCTTAGTTAAAAAGAAATAGTCTTTACCATCTATTTCACCTTCACGTTTCTTACGTGTAGTCATAGAAATTGAATAAGTAAGATTAAGTTTATGGTCATTTAATAGAGGTGTAAGAACAGTCTTTTTACCAACACCACTAGGTCCACTAATTACAATTAAAAAACCTTTATTCATAATATTATCCTATGCGAATATCTTCTACTGGATAAGAAGAAGCATTTCCCTTTGGATTTCTTCTTGTTCATGATAGTAATGTAGAAGAAACTCCTAATTGTCCAACAAACATTAATAAAATTAATAATACTTGACCAAATGGATCAATTGATGGTGTAATACCTATAGATAGTCCTACAGTACCAAACGCACTTGTAGTTTCATAAATAATGTCAAGTAATTGATCTGCTTCTATTTTACCATAATCATAATTGTAATATTCGGAATAGGAAATTAATACACTAACAAAGGCTATTAAAATAATAGATGTAATTAATACAATTAAAGCATCTTTGACTTTTTCAACAGATATTGTACGTCTAAATAATGAAGTGTGTTTTTTACCAGTAATTTTACCGCACAATGCAGCTAATACTACAATTAGTGTTGTAGTTCTAATACCACCAGCTGTTGAACTTGGTGAACCACCTATGAACATTAATAAACAATTCGTTCATTTGGTTCCTATAGATAATAAGTTATGATTAATTGTTGAAAAACCTGCACTTCTTGTAGTCATTACATTAAAAAATATAGCAAAGAATTTGTTAAAGTCTTTGGCCACTCCATATTCTCTATGAAGATTTGGATCACTAAAAATCGAATAATCATTTGTTGCAAATCTTGGTTCAATACCCTCAAATAATAAAGCAATTATAAACCCAATAATTGCTACACCAAAATAAGCTCATAGAGCTACTTTAGTAAACAATGATGTCCTTGTAATCTTTCCTTTCTTTTTATTATCAAGTTTTTCTAAATAATCAAAGATTACTGGGTATCCAATCCCACCAATAATAATTTGAAAAACAATTAATAATTGAAAAATTGTATGTCAATCATTTCTATATGATGATAAAGAAGATGTACCTTGGAATATATCAAATCCAGCATTATTAATTGCTGAAATTGAAATAAATATTCCAATTCACAAACTCTTACCATAGTTATGATAGCATTTTAACAATTCCTTTGAATCATATGTTGGACCTATTACATCATTTTCTTGTGTTAACTGTGTATAAGCAGGAACAAAACACATTCATAAAGAATAAATAAATGCAAAAATTAATTCGCTAATAATGATAAAACCAATAGCCTTTTTCACCATCTTAAATGAATTACCAAACTTTTCATTTCCACGTTCAGATTGCAACATTGCCATTTGTCCCAAACTTACATCACTAGCTTTTTTAAAAAAATTTCATATTAAAAAGAATATTGAAATAAGACCAATACCACCAAGTTCTATCAAGAATAATAAAATTATTTGTCCTGTAAATGTAAATGTTTCAGATATTACAGCTGGTGTTAATCCTGTATCACTAAAACCACTACACGCAATAAATAAAGCATCTCAAAATGTGTATGGTCTTGAAAATTCTTTATTAATTGGATCTAAATAAACAATGTATTGTCCATCTGTCAGACTGAATGGACAATATAAAAGAGATGCACCTAAAAAAATTAAAATTAAATAAATCCTAAACATTCTTTGTGCAACAGTACGACCAAAAATTATTCTAAAAATTTTAGAATGAATTTTTTGAGAATTATTTTTAGTAAAGTCCTTTATATTCGGCTCATTTGACTTCGACTTTTTTTTAGCAGACATTATTCAAACAATATATTTATTATATATTTCAAGCCTACATTAAAATATAATAAATTAATATTATTAAATTTATGAGTCAGAAAAAAAGTTATTGTGTAATAGGCCTTGGACGTTTTGGCTATCAAGTTGCTACCAAACTAAATGAGGGTGGAAAAGAAGTTATAGTTATAGACAAGAATGAAGAAAAAATTGAAAAAGCATCAAAAATTTTCGATATTGCTTTTAAAGCTGATGCTACCGATATCAACTCATTAGTTGAAATAGGTGTTCAAAATACAAGAACAGTTATAGTTGGTGTTACAAGCATTGAAGAATCAATCATGGTTTGTGCAAACCTTCGTGAAATTGGTATTAAAGATATTATTGCTAAAGCAAATAACGATATTCATAAACGTGTATTAAAAACTATGGGTATTGCAAGAATTGTTGTTCCAGATATTGAAATTGCTAACAGGATTGCAATTCAAGCTCTATACAACATAGGCATTGATATCTTCTCAATAGGCGATGGATTCTCATGAGTTAAGGGTGTTGTAAATAATGAAGCTGTTATTAATAAAACTTTAGAAAAACTTGATCTTAGAGTTAAATATGATGCAACTGTTATTATGGTACAACGTTCTGGAAAAACTATTTTTCCACCTGCCAAAGACACATCATTAATGATTGGTGATGTTGTAACAATTATGTGTCGTAATGAAAAAATTAAATCAGTAGTCAAACTACTTAATGTTGAAGATGTCGATAATGACTAAGATTTTAGAACCATCTTTACTTTCATTTGACATTAAAAATATGGAAGCTAACCTCTATGAGGTTAAAAAACTTGGCATTACTCAAATCCATTATGATGTAATGGATAATAAATTTGTTCCAAATACTGCTTTTGATACTGAATGATTAGATTTATTACATAAAAATGAATTTGCTATTTCAATTCATTTTATGGTAGAGCAACCAAGAAAATGAATAAAAAAATTTATTTCTTTTGCGGGAATAAAAGCAATTACATTTCATCCTGAACCAATTGATGTAAATGAAACACTTAATATTTTAAAATTTATTAAAGACAATAATGTGTTAGCTGGTATTGCACTTAAACCTGACACTAACATATCTCAATATGAAGTTGTCTTAAAACAATGTGATTTGATAACAGTTATGGGAGTTCAACCTGGTTTTGGTGGACAAAAGTTTATTCCTATAACTATTGCCAATTTAAAAAAGATTAATGAAATAAAAAATAAATTTAATAAAAAATTAATAATTCAATTAGATGGTGGAGTAAATTTTGAAGTGTTAAAACAAACTTACAATTATGTGGATTGGTTTGTATCAGGTTCGTTTTTAATGAAATATAGTGGAAATAAACAAGATATTATTAATTATTTTAATGATTTAAAATAATTAAACTATATCAAATTAACTGCTAAAGTTAGTATCTTTTACAATGAGTAAAAAATCTTTAAGAATACAAAATTATTTGTTATTCTGTTCTATAAACTTAATAAGCTGCTCTTTAGGCATATATCCATGAGCTGTGGCTCTATCTTCTCCGTCTTTGAATAAAATTAAAGTTGGAATAGAAGAAATTGAATAACGCATAGCTATAGAACTATTTTTATCTACATCGCATTTGCAGACTTTAATAATTTTGTGATTAGCTAGATCTTCAATAACTGGATGCATCATTTTGCATGGACCACATCACGTTGCATAAAAATCTACTAATATTAGACCTTTAGCATTTAATACTTCTTCTTCAAAATTTTGTTCATTTAATTCAATTACCATAATTAATTTTTTCCTTGTTTAGTTTGTTCAATTTGTTTAGGCTCTTTTGGAATGTTTCTAACATAATGACACTTTGGATATCCCGTACAACCTATAAACTTTTGACCTCTTCTATTATATCTTTCTATAAGTTGTTTACCACATTGAGGACATTTTTCATCTAATAATTTTTGAGGTGAATTGGGAAATTCTGCATATTTACATTTTGGATAATTAGAACATCCTATAAATTTTGCTCCCGATTTTTTAGCATATCTATAAATAAGATCATGTTGACATTCTGGACATTTACGACCAACTTTTTCTGCTTCTGATGTTTTCATTTTTGACGTTGCTTGTTTTAAATCTTTTTTAAATTTTGGTTGAAATTCTTTAATTCATTCTTTTCAATTTTCTTCTTTAGATGCAATATCATCTAAATGACCTTCCATTTCTTTTGTAAAATCTTTATCTACAATGTAAGGAAAAAAATCAGACAATTCTTTGATTACTAAATCACCAATGGGCTGCATTACATATGCCCGATTTTCTAATCTTGCATATCCACGTTCAAGAGCCATATTAGCCATTGATTTATAAGTTGATGGTCTTCCTACTCCTGCTTCATCAAGTGCTTTAATCAAGCTAGCTTGATTATAACGAGGTGGTGGAGTAGATTCGTGTTCTTTAACTTCTGCTTTATCGAGTTTTAATGTCTCATTAACTTTTAATTTCTTTAAACCAATATCATGTGGTGTGTTTGCATCTTCAAATGGATTATAAATAATTCTAAAACCATCAAATAACATTCTTCTATTAAATGTATAAAACTTGTTCTTATTAGATTCGAGACGGACAATAACATTTTCAAACTTACTTGGAGCCATAAAAGCTGCTAAAGTTCTAACTCAAATCATTTTATAAAGTTTGTATTCATCTCTAGTAATTAACTTACGTAGAGATTCAGGGGTTACTGTAGGATCAATTACTCTAATAGCTTCATGTGCATCTTGTGTGTTCTGAGAATTATTCTTATTTATAAATGTTCTTTCGTGATAATAGTTTTCACCAAATTTTTTAATGATATATGGTTTCAATTTCTTAACAAAGTTTTCAGAGATTCTAATGCTATCTGTACGTGGGTAAGAAATTAAAGCGGTATGTTCACCATTAATTTTTATACCTTCATACAAATGTTGGGCAATAGATGTGGCCTTACTAACTTGTCATCCAAGTTTATTAATAGCATCTTGTTGCATTGTAGAGGTCTTATAAGGATCTCTTGGATTAGATGTATACATTTTAGGTTCATCAATCGCATAAATCTTAAAATCATCTTTAATGTCCTTTTTTACTATCTCTGCACTCTCAGCATCTTTAAAATCAATACCAGTACCATGAACATCATCATTAATTTTTTTATAGTTAAGACCTTTTATGTTCTGATTAACATTACGAAGAACTAATTTAACATCACCTTTTAAGGTAACATCAAGTGTTCATCATTTAGTTGATTTAAATTTCTTTATTTCTTTTTCTCTATCATACAAGAATTTTAAAGCTACAGTTTGAACACGACCTGCAGATTTAGCACGCAATTTTTTACGTACTAAAGATGATAAACTAAATCCTACAAGTCTATCCAAAATTCTTCTTGCAAATTGTGATTGTACTCATAACATGTCTATTTTTCTTGGACGTTCTAGAGCCTCTAAAACTGCATCCCTAGTAATTTCGTTAAATGTTATTCTATAGCATTTTTCTTGTTCAGCTTTTGGTAATATTTCATAAACATGTCAAGCAATTGCTTCTCCTTCACGATCAGGGTCAGATGCTAGATAAATTTTTTCTGCTTTTTTTGCTTGTTCTTTTATTTCAGAAATAATTTCTTGTTTTGTTTTTTGACCCTTTGGTGGTTTTTTAGATGGAATAATTCATCTTGGTTCTAATGTCTTTTCATCAAAACCCATTCCTCTTGAAGATAGATCTCTAATGTGACCTATAGTAGCGATGATTTTAAAGTCATCATTTTTTAAATATCTCTTAATTGTTTCAATTTTGTTTGGAGACTCAATGATCAACAAATTTTTTGCCATACTATATAAATTATATATTCAATAAATAGACTAATCAATTTCAGTCTTCCTACATATATATGTAATATATATGTAATTTTATACTAATGGGAGAAAATATATCAAAATCTATAGATAATATATAATATTATCATTAACAAATAGCCCGTTGGTGAAGTGATTAACACATACGCCTCTCAAGCGTAGATTCGCTGGGTTTGAATCCCGCACGGGTTACCATTGGGTTGTCGCCAAGCGGTAAGGCCTCCGGCTCTGAACCGGTAATTCGTTGGTTCGAATCCAACCAACCCAACCAGATAATAAAAATAAAACTCCAAATGGAGTTTTTTTATTTTTTATTTTTTCTCATTTGAGAATGTTTAATTGAAGCTCCTATAAAACCTATGAACATTGGATCAACATTTCCTGGAGTAGAACCTAGTTCAGGGTGAAATTGACCACCCAAGAAGAAAGGATGATCTTTTAATTCAATCATTTCAACAGTTTTTTCTGAATCATTACTAAATGCAGAAAAAACAAATCCTTTATCTTCAAATGCTTTTATATATTTGTTATTAAATTCATAACGATGACGGTGACGTTCAGCAACAAATTCATTTTTATATAATTTATAACATTTAGTTGACTTACTAATTAAATGACATACTTGTTCACCTAAACGCATTCTTCCATCAATATAGTGAAATACTTGACGTTTAGATTTAGGATTAAATTCTTGACTTGTTGCATCTTTTCAGCCAAGAACATTTCTAGCAAATTCAATAGTTGCAATTTGCATACCTAAACAAATACCCATGTAAG
>CATAWQ010000019.1 GCA_949500635.1 uncultured Mycoplasmatota bacterium | reverse complement strand
TGTTTTTCGTCTAACCCACCGAAACCTAAGAAATCAATTTTTGACATAAATAAAACTTTATTTTATATTAAGTTGGTTTGTATGTTTATTATATATAGAATTAAATAAACCAAAAAAATTGTTTATTAATTTTTCAAAAAACTTCCATAAATTTTTTGAATTATTTATTTGCTTGTTTTGATTTTTTAGTAAAAAAGAAATTAGACTCTTTAATATAAATAAAATTCTCTGCAATATTAACTGCGTGATCAACATTTCTTTCTACGTGTTTAAAAATAATAATAGAACCTGTTAAAAATTCAGATACTTGCTTTGCACTCATGTTATGAATGTATTTAGATAATATATGCATAGTTTCTTGATATTTAACTTGATAATTCTTTTGATACTTTATAGCTAATTCATAAGTTTCAACAGCATTCTTGTTTATTAAACAATTAATGATCTTTTCAATATATGTGTATGAATCTTTAATTGAATCTAACAATAAAGCAAAAACTTTTTTATCACCAGTTTTATGAGCATTACAAAATCTTGCTGTACTCATAACATAATCGGCCATTCTTTCTAAATCAGTAATAGAATTAAGAATTGCAATAACAAATCTTAAATGATTACCAACAGGTTGATTTTTAGAAATTGCTCACATTGCATCATCTAAAATTTCAGCCTCATAATGGTTAGATTGATCTTCATATTCAAAGAATACTTCTAATTTCTTTTTAGTGATCGTATTTTCAACAGATAATGTCTTGTAAAGTTCTTTTCAAGACAAAATAACATGCTTTGCAAAAGTTCTAAATTTTGAAAGAAGTTCGTTTTCTGAAGTTTTTAATAAAGAATAATTTACTGACATATTTCCTCCTATCCAATTTTTCCTGATATGTATTCTCTTGTTTTCTTATTATCAGAAGAAGTAAATATTTTTTTAGTTGATCCTTTTTCTATTAATCTTCCTTGATAAAAAAATGCTGTATCATCACTAACTCTTTGTGCTTGAGCCATTGAATGGGTAACAATAATAATAGTATAGTGTTGTTTAAGTTGTAAAACTAATTCTTCAATTTTACTTGTGGCAATTGGGTCAAGACCACTAGTAGGCTCATCCATTAACAATACCTCTGGTTTTAAAGCAATTGCCCTTGCAATGCATAATCTTTGTTGTTGACCACCTGACAATGAAGTTCCTAAATCATATAAATTATTTTTTACTTCATCCCATAAAGCCGCATCTTTTAGTGATTCTTGTACAATACCATCTAAAATTTTCTTATCAGTAATTCCATGAGAACGCGGACCATAAGCTATATTGTCATAAATGCTCATAGGAAATGGAGAAGGTTTTTGAAAAATCATACCAACACGGGTAGTTAATTCTAATGTGTTTAATTTTGGTGAACGTAAATTAGTTCCGTCATCAAAGAAAATGTTTCCAGTACTATATGTGTTTTCTATTTGATCATTCATCCTATTTAGACACCTTAAAAATGTAGACTTACCACAGCCTGAAGGACCGATAAAAGCAGTTACCTTATTCCTTGCAATTGTTGTATCAATGTCAATTAATGCATGCTTATTCTGATTACCATACCAAAAATTAAAATTTTTAACTTCAAAAATATTGTTTTTATTAAAATCTGATTTTTTAGTTTCTAGATCATGTTTAATTCTGTTTCTAGTATTTTTATAAATTGCTTTTTGATTTGGTGTAAGAGTAAAATAAGATAGCCAAGATAAGATCTTGCCCATTTTTAATATTTTATTTACTTTTTTTGCATCTTTTTGATCTTGATCAATTGATGTTTTTTTATTTTTAGTCATTATGTTAATTTAATATATTTATGTATTAATTGTATTTTATTAATGTAATTATTAACAATCTTTTGTTTAGAGAATATTTTTCTTTTATGAGTTTTGTTCGCTGATGGTGGTGTCCTTCCTTTATTTTTTAATTTCTTTTGTTTTAAAACAAAGTAATATGGAATTAATACATGTGAAATAAGAATAATGATTAACACTAAAATCATAGTGATGAATGCACATTCATACATTACTGATAATCCTTGAGAAATATCAGCTGTATAAATCTGATCATAAATTCTTGTAGTTAATGTCTGACCAGAATTATCAAGAGAAATACTTCCAGAAGAAGATAACCCACTCGTTAAATACAAAGGAGCAGTTTCGGCTAAAATTCTTCCAATAGACAACACAACTGCTGTTGTAATACCTTGTAATGCAGTCGGCAAAACAATTTTTCTAATTGTTTCCCATTTGCCTGCACCTAATGCTATTGAATTAGTCCTTAATTCTTTTGGTACAGATTGCAATGCTTGTTGAATAGTCCTAATAAATGTTGGAAGAATCACAATGAGAATTGTCAGTGCACCAGCAATTAATGACTTACCTGCAACACCAGCTGAAGACATTCCACATGTTTGAATAAAGAAGATTAAACCAAACATACCAAATAAAATTGATGGTGTAGCCCCTAATGAATCTATAAAAAATAATAAGATTTTTTTAACTTTTCCTTGTTTTGCAAATTCATTTAAATAAATAGCAATCATTAATGATAAAGGTAACCCGATTCCAATCGCCAATATGATGATTAGTATTGTATTAACAAAGGCTTGTCCTGTTGTGTTTTTTGAAAAACAAAAAATTGTTGAATCACTACTTACTACAGCTGTTCCCCCATATCCTAAGATATTAATAGTAATTCATAGCAAGAACGACATCGTAATAATCATTGATGTTCATTCCCAGAACATTTTTCACACTGTATATGAATGAGTTAAAATTTTTCCGCTTTTGACTCTTTTATATAAATATCTAGAAATATCTTTCCCATCAAAAGATTTAATTTTAAATAATTTTTTAAAAGAATTTTTAAGTGCACTAGGAACGATCATTAATGAATTAGATATGACTTTAACAAACTTTTGATATCATCCAGATTTTGAAGATTTTGGTTTACTAATACTCATTACAACAGAATTTAAAATCATAATGAAAATAAATAAAAATATGCCAAAGGCAAACAATAACCCTTGAAGAGCAGGGCCCCCACCTTCAGCAAACATATTTGCTGAAATTAAAGCACCTAAAGTTCTTAAGTTCGAAGATAATATTCCTCAAAATCCTTGATCAAAAGTGTTATTAAACCCTTGTGATTGTAATATCATAGATACTGCCATTGTTTCACCAATCGCTCGTGCTAAAGCAATAATAATACCAACATAGATACCAGCTTTAACTTCCTTTTTAATAACTTTATAAATTGCTCTTGTTCTAGTATTTCCTAAAACCATTGCAGCAGATATCAAATCTTTGTTTGCTCCATCCAATGAGTTAAGTGTTAGTGAGACTACTGTTGGTAGAATCATAAACACTAACATAAATCCAGCAGTTAGCAAATTATAAGAAGAATCTAACCCAAAAATTTTCTTAACCAAAATTCCTAAAGATTCAGAAGCAAACAAACCAAAAATAACAGATGGAATATCAGCTAATAATTCAACAGCTACCCTTGTTGGCTTTTTATATTTTTTTGGTAATCTATATTTAATAAATATTGCTGTTTTAATTCCAATAGGACCAGCAAGAATAATAGCAATTAATGAAATTAAAATTGTAATACACAAAGGTAATCAAATAGATGCCTTACCTTTATTTAAATCAAATGTTGAAGCAAACAATATATTCTTAAAACCATACTCTTGAAATCCAGGAATTGCAGCATAGATAATAAAAATTATTAAAGCAAAAAATACAAGCGCAAATGATCATGATAAAATAGACGTAATAACATTAGATATTCCATCTTGATTGACTTTTTTTAACATCAATTTTTTAGTAGAATTAGTTGCCATATTTAGCTCCGAATCAAGTATGCTGTGGTTGCTTTAATAATTCAATATCAAAATCAGATTTTAAATCACCCATACTTTCTTTTTGTTCATCAGATAAACCTGCTGCTCCAATGTTTTTTCATTGACTTGGATCTAATTCAATTAATCATAAAATAAAATCAACTTCATTCTTTTCATTAATTGAACACATTAAATTTAAAGGCCTACATCAGTTATATCCCTCATTCAATTTGCTTTGGTTGTTATGAAAGAAAGGTATACCGTTGTAAGAAAATATACCATAGCCCTTCTTCTTAATTAGTTCTTTGTTTTCTACAACAAAACCTGATGAAAGATATACAACAGATCCTGGTATATTACTTTTTTCAAACATATCTCACGCTCTGCTGTTGGCCTCATCAGTTTGATAAATTTTTCATCCATTTCCATACGAACCCTCTTCAAGTGCTTTTTTAGTGTCATTAGATAATTGACTTGAATCAAAGTTGATTCTAGAATCAGTGTAGAATGCATCTGCTGTTCCTGATGTCATAGAACCCCCTGTTCTAACATAAGGAATAATATTTACATTAAATTTATCTTTAAGACTTTGATTACTAATAAAATCAGATAACTTTGGTTTTGCATTAGCATAATCTCCTTTAGAAATACCAGAAAATGCTTGATATAGTCTTGTGATATTACCTTGATTAATGTCAAGAATTGTATTTAAATCTATTGATTTATCAATTAATTTTGGTGGAACATAAATTAAACATATTCCTTCTCATGCAACTGTATATGTTTTAATTTGATTTTTTTCTCATAGTTCCCCTAAATCATCTTTTCTTTGATTAACAATGGTGTTGTATGGATCTTTCGAAGCATTACCAATATCGGTATAACCCTTAGCCACTTGTTCAATTCCAAAGCCAGATCCGCCTGCATCTACAGTAATATCTAAGTCTTTATGTTCTTCTAAATATTGTTTAGAAAAATACTCTATAAATGGTTTTACACCAGAAGAACCAACTGAAGAAATAATTATTTTATGAGTTCAATTTGTAGAAAAAGCAATAACAAAAGATAATAAACCTAAACAACCGATTGATAACAAACTGTTTTTAATTCATCTTTTCATGATGGCTATTTAAATCTAATCGCATACATTATAGATAAATAATATAAATATTAAAAAAATAATTTTTAATATTTTGTCTTGTTTTTAAGCGCATATTTTAATGTAAGGCTGTCTGCATAATCTAATGCAGAATTAATAGGTAATCCTAAAGCAATTCTAAATACTTGCGCGTCACAAATTTGATTTACTATTTTCTTAATAAATGCTGCAGTTGCTTCTCCATTTATTGTTCAATTTGTAGCAATAATCACTTCTTTTACTTTATTATTTTTAAGTAAATGCATGAACTTTTTAATAATATCTTGATTTAAATACTCTTTATTCTTAACATTAATTTCTCCATTAAGAATATAGTATTGTCCTGTATATCCATTAGTTTCCTCAATTTTTTGCAAATCTTCTTGGGTAGACACTACACAAATTTTTGTCTTGTCTCTTGATTGATTAGCACAAATATCACAAATTTCACCTAAACAATAATTATTACAAATTGAACAAATTTTAATTTTTTGTTTTGCCGACACTATTCTGTTAACAAATTCTTGAATAAATCTTTCATCTTTTTTAACAAGAAAATGAGCAATCCTTTCTGCTTGTTTTTTACCAACACCAGGCAATGATTTTAATCCATCTATTAAATAGTCAAAATTTGAATTTATCATTAGAACAATCCACCCATGCCTTTAGGCATTGCTGATTGTGTAATAGCATCTTTTTGTTGAGAAACTGCTTTAATTGCAGCATTAACCGCTTCAGCTACCATATCTTGAAGAGTGGTTTTATCTTCAGGATCTACTAAAACATCGTTAATGACAATATTTTTAATTTCTAATTTACCAGTTAATTTAACAATTACTGAAGAATTTTGGTAATTATATTCAAATTCTTTAGCTTCAAAATCTGCAATCTTTTTATTCATTTCTCTTTGCATTTTTTGAGCTTGTTGCATTAAATTTTGAAAGTTCATATCGCTAAAATTATATCTATCTATTTTTTAAGTATTAAATTAAATATTAATGTTATTAATAATGAAGCAATAGGTGTAATAATAGCAATACCAATAATTCTAATACGATTAGCTTTTTCTTCTTTTTCATTAATCAAAAATTCTAGGGCAGTCAATAAATTGATAGCTTCATTATCAAGTATTAATTTTTTAGAATCAAGTTGTAATTTAACATTTAAATATAGTGCTTTTAAAGAAGATTTTTTTTGTTTTTTATATTTGGTGATGTGTTTTTGAATTTCATCTGGAAATTCTGGTGCTTCTTTCCCTATACCTATAGAGAATTTATTTAGTAAATCTTTTATTTTCATATTTAAATTATAAACTTATGATTTTTAAATTAATATATTATTAATATAATTTTTAGTATGAATAACAACTATGGATGAGATTTAGAAGATATTCTAAAAGGTAATTCTCTTGATCAATTATTTGATGAATGAAATAAAATACAAAATGAAGTTGTTAAACAATTCCCTGATTTTTATAAATCATTAAATAATTTCAAGAAATGAATTAAAACTAATGAAAAATTAGAAATTATTTCTAATAGATTATCAAATTATATTTCAAATAATTACCAAGAAGATTTATCTAATCCAAAATGAATTTCTTATATTCAAAAATTACAGGTTAAGGCAAACGAATATTCTGTTAAATTAAGTAGTTACGATAATGTAGTTTTAAAAAACGAAAAACTGATTCGTAATTATCTAATAGATAATTCTTTAAGAGAATATCAAAGATCTTTTGATTTGATTTTTAAAACTAAAAAACACATTCTATCTGATATTGAAGAAAAATTATTATCAAAAGTTTCTATCACAAATGGAGCAGCAGATTCAACCTTTTCCACTTTAACTGATAATGATATTAAATTTAATGATGCGATTAATTCAAAAGGAAAGAAGATACCCATTAAAACAGTAGCTGATGTATCAAAATTATTAAAAAGCAATGATCGTGCTGTAAGGAGATCCACATGAATTAATTTTAATTTAGCTTATCATCAATTTGAATCAACATTGACTCAAACTTTGTATTACAATTATTTAACTTTAAATACGTATGCAAAATTACGTAACTACAAAGATTATATTGATGCGGCAGCTGATGCAGATGAGATCAAAGAAGACTTAATTCTTCATATTTATAAAATGGTTGAAACTTTTAAATTTTCTGAAGATAAATATGTAAAAAAAATTAAGGCATTACTAAAAAAACAATTAGGATTAAAAAAACTAGAACCATGAGACAAAACTGTTGATTTAAGTAAAAAGCAAGTTAAAGTTACAATTGAACAAACTAAAAAAATAATTCTTGAATCTTTATCACCATTAGGTGATGAATATATTTCTAATGTTAAAAAAGCCTTTGATGAACATTGAATCTCTTGATTACCAAAACCCGGCAAACAAACTGGAGCCTATTCAATTGGTGGCACAAAAGGATTGGATAAATATTACATCTCAATGAATTTTGATGGCACATTAAGATCAGTCAGTACAATAGCACATGAATTAGGTCATTCAATGCACTCACTTTATTTCAATAAAAAACAAAAAGTGTATGCAGATTGTGCTATATTTTACGCAGAAATCGCATCAATTGTTAATGAGACATTACTATCACTTTATCTTTTAGATAAATACAAAAATAATAAAATAATGCAAAGAATGATTCTCGATGAATTAATCCATAATTTTTTTGCAACTACTACAAGACAAATTATTTTTTCTAACTTTGAATATGTTGCAAACCAATATGTAAATGAATCTAAACCATTTACAAAAGAATCACTAAAAGAGCTTTACATTCAAATGATTAAAAAATATGAAGGGTTAACTAAACAATCTGAGAAGAAGTTAAGAGGTATCGCGCCTTACACCTATAGCTTATCAACTATATTCAGAATTTCTCACTTCTATGTCGGTAACTTTTATGTATATAAATATGCTATTGGTCAAATAGTTGCTATTTACGTTGCAAGTAGAATTTATGGAAAAGATAAAAATATGCTAAATAAATATTTTGAGTTTTTATCAAGTGGATCATCAAAATCCCCACTTGAAACAATTAAATTATTGGATGTTGATTTATATAATGACAAGCTTTATATTGAATCAAAAAAATTTATTGATAAGATGATTAATAAATTTTCTAAATTATAAAAATATAATTTAAATATGAAAATCGATCTATCTAAAATTTTTGAAATGCAGGCCGCTTTGGATAAAACTATCCATACTAATCATAATGTTACATATGAACAAATTTTTAACAAACTAAAATTTGCTTTATTGGTTGAAATTTGTGAATTAGCAAATGAAATTAGATTTTTTAAATATTGATCTAATAAACAATGTTCACCTAAAGCTATTATCTTAGAAGAATATGTGGATGGTATTCATTTTATTACTTCTCTTTGCCTAGCAAAGGGTTGTCCAAATTTTGTTGAAATTAATGAACATTATTCTTATGCGAATAAAGAAGAATTAACTGAAATTTTTCTAGAATTATCTAGTTCTATCAAAAATTTAAATACAATTTCTGAAATAATGAATTGATATAGAAATTATTTAATTCTAGGTATTAAATTAGGATTTAATGTCTCAGAAGTTTTAGAATCATACATTAATAAAAATAAAATTAATTTTCAAAGACAAGAGAATAATTATTAATGGATAAACTAGACATTGGATACCAAGTTAAATATTTTTATCTTGATGGAAAAATGACTATGTATCGTCTTTACAAATCAAGATCTTCAAATATTAAAGTTAAGATTAATAGATTGGCTGAAATTTCAGTCTATGCAAATGACAGCTTTACTGATGTAGATATTGAACGCGAATTAATTAATACTTATAAGACAATTATTTTGTGATATCAAAAGCACAATGAACGTTCATTAATTAATCTAGAAAAAAACATTATTCATATCTTTAACAAAAAATATATATTGAAAATAACTGCAAAAAAATTACCAAATAAATTTGAAATATTAAATTCAAATATTTATATTAATTTAAAAAATAAAGATGACCAAAAAGAAAAATTAGAAATTGTTAAAGCAATTTATGATACTTCCGTAACAGATTATATTAAGAAGTCAACAAGGATATGGGCGAATAAAATTGGTTTGCCTTTGTACAAAATTAAATTTAGATGACTAATAACAATGTGGGGCTATTGTAAAAATTCAAAGAAAGAAATTTTATATTCATATCAATTAGGTGCATATCCAAAAGATGTAATAGATTCAGTCATAATTCATGAGTTATGTCATATTAAATTTCCACATCATCAAAAAACCTTTTGAGATGAGGTTTATAAATGAAACCCTAAAAATAAAGAATTGTCAAGAATTCTTAACCTAATTGATGATCATTAATTTTTAACTTGTAACATTTCAATCAATACTTGTTGTCCATCAATTTTTCCTTTTCTAAGAACTTTATTTTTATCCAAATCTATAATAGTTGATGGCTGATCTTCATCTGTATGTCTTGAACGACTCTCAACAAAAATTACTTTATCTTTAGATTTTTTAAATTCAACTTTAGCTTCTTCAAAAGATTTTATTGGTGTTTTCCCAGACATATTAGCGCTAGATGAATACAAAAATACTACTCTATCAAGTAAATCCAATAAAAATTTACTATTGGGCACTCTATATCCTACTTTATTTTTAATTACTGTCAATTCTCCTGGTCAGTATTTTTTTAATACCTTAATTTCATTAAGTGTAAAAATACCAGCACTAGTAAAATTTTTAATAAAGACTACTAATTTTTTTGAGTGTGGACGATTCTTAGCGTCATAAATTAAATTACTTGATAGCGAAACAATACCGTAAACTGTATCAGTATCAACTATTGCAGATTTGTTGTTTCTTAAATGAAATTCAATAGCATCTATTTCACTCTCATTATATTTTTCCATATTTTAATTATAGATAATAAAAAAATCCTTGAATTAACAAGGATTTAATTAGCTAAGCAACGATAGTTTTCTTTTGTTTTTGTCAAAAAAATGGCTGATCATAGTTTTTATCTGTTGCTTTAATTCCTAATTCATTTAAGAATGGAACAAGAATCATAATACCGCACATTACTCAGAACCATAATGCTGCTTGTGCATATGTTAATGTAATCTTGTTTTCATTAAATAATCCTCATGCTTTAAATTCATTATTTGCATTATTTGCAATGTTACCGCAGAACTGTCAAATTAATCCGTATCCAAAAACAAAAAAGCATCCAAATGAACCAATTACAGCCGCAGGAATTTGTCATTTTTGTTTAATTACTTCAGGAGCGTGTCCGTTATATCTGTTGAAAATTGATGCAGCAGATAATACAGCATAAATTCCAAAGAACGCTAACACAATAAAGTTAGAAACACCATCAAAAATTTGGTCTGTATTCATAACACCTGAAGGAATGCCGAAAATTATTGTATAGAATGCTGTAATTAGACTCAATAATATAAATCCTTTCATTAAAAATTTACCATTACTGATTTTTTTCATTCATTTACTTCCAACAATTATTTCTTCCTCAACAGCTGAATCAAATGATCTAATGGCACCCATAGTCATTGAATTTAATACACCAAATATTGAAATAAAAATAAAGATTGAGATAATGTAGTGAAATACAGATTTTGCAGTTGCATTATTTGCAAATACAAAATCAAATACAGCATAAGCGCTACCACAACCTACACAAATTTGGCCAATTGTTACTAATAAATATAAAATTCCAGCAACAATCATTGAAACAACTATTGATAATGGAATATTTTTGTTAGGATTTTTCATTTCTCCTGCAATGTTTCCAATGATTAAGAATGAGTCAAAAGCAAAGAAAATTGCGGGCAATGAATCTAACATACCAGTAAAACTAAATTTGCCAGAATATTCTTGTCCATCCGTTGTGGTAATGCTACCGTTAACAAATAAATTTTGATCCTTGTTAATACACCCAAAGATAATTCCTGTAAAAATTACCAATGCTAATGGAATGAATTTTAGTATTGTTGTAACGTTTGAAGTTTTTTGCAATGCCTTTGAGCAAAACAAGTTCAAAGTAGCAAAAATAAAAATCCCAGCCAGTGCTACCAGTATGACATATCACATTGTACTATTGCCATAATTAATCTTGTTATTTTGTGAAAAACAATTAAATATTGCTTCTGAGAAGAAGATCGCATCTACTAATACGTAAATTCCATAATATAACAATGGTAATAGAATCTTTACTAATCTTCCTGAACGATATCCAATTAATCTTTCGTATCATCCAGCTAAACCTGAATTTGCTGATTTAGTTTTACATGTAACAATTTCACCAAATGAATATGCAATTGCTAGTGCAACAACAAAAGCAATAATTCATGAAAATAAAACACCTCATGGATTACCGTTATTGTTTTTGAAAATGTTACCATTTTTAAAGAAAATACCAACACCTACTGTACTACCAATAATGATAGATACTGCACCAAACAATCCTATTGATGCTGCAGTTTTTCGTGAAACCCCAGGTTCAGTGCTAACTTGTTTATCGATTTTATTAAAAGTCATTTCTACCCCTTATAAGCTATTGCTTCAATTTCAACCAATACATCTTTTGGTAAACGAGCGACTTCAACACAACTTCTTGCGGGTTTATGATTTGAAAAGTATTGTCCATATACTTCATTAACTTTTCCAAAATCATTCATATCTTTAATGTAGATTCCACAACGTACAACATTATTTAGTGTACATCCAGCAGCTTCTAATACTGCTTTAACATTTTCTAATGATTGTTTTGTTTGTGCAGAAACATCTTCACTAACTTTTGTCATAGTTTCTGGAACAAATGGAATTTGCCCAGAAACATATACAAAATTTCCTGCTTCAATCGCTTGAACGTAAGGTCCAACTGCAGCTGGTGCTTTATTTGTGTGTATTACTTTCATATTATTTCCTTCTATATTCAATTAAAGTATTATAAAATATTTATTATTTTTAAATAAACTTTTAATTCATATAATATTATCATTAATTTAATGTATTAAATTACTTAAAAAATTTATGTCAAAAAACGAAATGTTATACGAAGGTAAAGCAAAGAAAATATTTGCCACCAATAATACTGATGAAGTAATTATTGAATATAAAGATGATGCAACTGCAGGAAATGGTGCTAAAAAAGGTATTATTGGTAATAAAGGTATTTTGAATAATGCTATTACCACAATAATTTTTGAAATGTTAATGAACAATGGTGTTCCGACTCACTTTATTAAAAAAATAGATGATCGTAATCAATTGTGTAAAAAAGTTACAATTATTCCGTTAGAAGTAATTGTAAGAAATGTAGCAGCTGGTAGTATGGCAAAACGTTTAGGTATTGAAGAAGGAACGCCTTTAAAAACACCTGTATTAGAAATTTCATACAAAAATGATGCATTAGGAGACCCATTAATTAATGACTATCATGCTGTTGCTATTGGTATTACTACATTTGATGAATTAAATAAAATTTATTCATATACAAAAAAAATTAATGAATTATTAGTTAATTTCTTTCTAAAACAAAACATTCGTTTAATTGATTTTAAAATTGAATTTGGAAAATATAAAAATGGTAACATTTTATTAGCTGATGAAATTTCTCCAGACACTTGTAGATTATGAGATGCTACAACTAATGAAAAGTTAGACAAGGATCGTTTTAGAAGAGACTTAGGTAAAATTGAAGAGGCTTATCAAGAAATTTTCAAAAGATTAAGTAAATAATGTCTTTAGTACAATGTAATTATGTTTTTGATGAAGATAAATTCCATGATGAATGTGGAGTTTTTGGTATTTATTCTTTATCAGAAAAAAATAATGTTGCATTGTTAACTTATTATGCTTTATTTGCTTTACAGCATAGAGGTCAAGAATCTTCTGGCATTGCAATAAATAATAAATTAGGTATTGGTTGTAAAAAAGGTTTAGGATATGTTGGAGATATATTCAATAAAGATATATTAAATGAATTATCATTTAATAATCCTAATATTGCCATAGGTCATGTAAGATACTCAACTGCAGGAAGCGCTGGAATTGAAAGTGCTCAACCATTTGTTGTTAATTCTAAAAAAGGACAAATAGCTTCTGCTCACAACGGAAACTTGGTTAATGCAAATTTTTTAAGATTTAAATATGAAAAATTAGGATGTAAGTTTGTTTCTACAGTTGATTCAGAAGTAATTGCCAACATCATCGCTTACAATTGAAACAACTGCAATACAATTGAAGAAGCAATTATTAAAACAACAAAAGAAATTAAGGGTGCGTATGCATTGGTGATATCTACTAAAGATAAGTTAATTGGTGTGAGGGATCCACATGGTATTAGACCATTGTGTATAGGTCAATTACCTGATGGATCTACACTTCTATCATCTGAGTCATGTGCATTCAGTTCAACTGGTGCAAAATTTCTGAGGGATGTTAAAAAGGGTGAATTGGTTTTTATTCAGCAAAAAGAAATCAAATCTACAATTTATGCAAATGAACCAAAACATTCATGTATCTTTGAATATGTTTATTTTGCTAGACCGGATTCTACAATTGACGGAATTAACTGTTACTTATCAAGAATTAAGCAAGGTAAACTTTTATATTTAGAGCACCCTTTAAAGGCTGATATGATTATTGGTGCTCCTGAATCTGGTAACTATGCTGCTATGGGTTATGCACAAGCTTCTGGTATTCCCTATGGTATTGGTTTAATCAAAAATAGGTATATTGCTCGTACATTTATTAAACCAACACAAGAATTAAGAGAAAGAGATGTTT
>CATAWQ010000018.1 GCA_949500635.1 uncultured Mycoplasmatota bacterium | reverse complement strand
ATTTATACTCGTTTTTTTTTTTTTTTTTTGCAAGAAATTTGAAAAAATACACCCAAATTGCTTTGAGTGCATTTGTGCCTATCTATCTTTAAATTGTGTTTTTACACGTCTTAATTGATAAGTGATTTTATTAGCACAATCATTTATGGATGTTATTACATCATAAGAATTAGCTTCAGCTCTAATGATTCCTTTAGTTTTAACGTGAACATTCATTCTACAAGTGTATTTATTCTGCTTTGCATAATAAACAATTTCTACTTTTCCATCGTCTTCCACAAAGTGGAAATATTGAAAATCATCCATTTTATTTTGTAAATGACTTGCAATTGCATCGCTTTTCTTACAGTCTTTTCATCTAATTGTAAAATTCATAATTATTTAATTCCTTTGTATAACATATCATTTGCTACTTTTTTAGCCATAGCAGGGCTTATTAATTTTTCGACAACTTTAAATGCAAAATCAAAAACACTACCTGGACCATTAGCTGTTATAAAGTGTTTTGAAACAACTACTGGTTGTTTAACGTATGAAGATTTGAAACTAGATTCATAACCAGGATAACAAGTTGCTTTAACACCCTTTAGCATTCCTAATTTTCCATATATGCTCGTAGCAGCACAAATAGACAAGAATCACACATTACTATTTGTATTGCCTTTTAGGAAGTTAATTAACTTAGGAGTATTAGTAGATGATAATTGTTCAACTCCTTTAGTACCACCCGGTAGATATATTGCATTATATTTACTCAAATTTTCAACATCCAAAGTTTCATTGCAAGAAACTTTAATACCATTTGCAAGAAGAACATTTTTTTTCTTGTGAATTGAAATAATTTTAGTGATTATTCCGGCACGATTTCAAATGTCTACAGGGACAACTAGTTCAGAGTCTTCTGTACCATTTGCTACAATAATACCAATTTTTATCATATATATTTATTATATAATGGAACAAATTATTTTAATAAGTTCCTTAAAGAATCAAGTTTGTAATATGATATGATTTTTTCAAATTGATTTACATTAAAATTTTTTGTTAAAAATTCGTTTATCGATCTATCACTTAAAACATCTAAGCGAATAGTAGCTAAACTTTTACAAAGTTTAGCATGATTTTTACATTCAGTAAATTTTTTTGCTTGTGTTTCATTAAGCTCATTAATATGATCATAAATATTGTCAAGTGATCCGTATTTTTGCAAAAGACTAACAGCAGTTTTAGGACCAATACCTTTAACACCAGTTAAGTTATCAGAAGAGTCTCCTGATATCCCTTTAAAATCAGGAATTTGACAAGGTTTTAATCCCATAAACTTTTCACAAAAGTTTTGTTCAGTATATAAATCTCTAACAGATATTCCTTTAACAAAAAATGAAACAGATGTTTTTGAGTTAACTAATTGAAGCATATCACGATCTGAAGTAAAAATAGTAACATCAATGTCAGAGTCATTCATTATTTTTGAATAACTACCAATTATATCATCAGCTTCTATTCCTGGAATAGCTTGAATGTTTAATCCAATAGCTGAAACTATATTTTTAATATCATCTAATTGACTAACTAATTCTTCTGGCATTGGATTGCGTCCTGCTTTATAATTTTCAAATTGTTCTGTTCTAAATGTCTTCTTATGAGAATCAAGCGCAAAGAGCGCATAATCATATTGATTTTCATTTAATAATTTAATAACAATACTGGCCACTAATTTAATTGCATTAGCAGGTGGTAAATTATTTTTTTTATAATAGTCTAATTGCTGATAAGTTGCATAAAAAACTCTATATATAAGCGAGTTACCATCAATTACAATTGCTTTTTTACTCATGTTCTATTTCTTTAATGCTCATTAATTGAAGTCCACGTGGTGCACTTTTAACACACACTAAATAGATTTCACCTTTTTTAATTATACTTTTTGCTTTGGTATATACACCAGGGAAAATAACAACATCTGACACTTTTGTATCATCTTCAATTTTTGCAAAAGCCATTGGTAATCCTGTTTTAGTTTTTATTTCCCTAAAACTATCTAAAACAACAAAACAGTGAACAAATGAAGAGGTGTTACCTACATCAGATAATGTTAAAATTGTTTCGTCACCTTTATAGTTATTTCTAATATTTACTACTGGATGCTCTGCAAAATTTACTCCTAGTAAATTAAATTGTTCTTCTTGTAATTTTAGAATTTCTTCATTAACAGGTACAATTTCAACTAAGTTAGGAGAAATAATGAATTCTCCATTTGGTTTCATTAGTCTACTTGCTTTAAATATTTCTTCTAAGTTTTTTAAAATAAAGAGTCTAGTTTGATTTTTTTCTAAAAAACAATCAAAACATCCTGCTTTAACTAAAATTTCTACAGTCTTAATTCCTATTGAATTATTTGCCAGTAATCCGATAGCGAAGTACATGTTTTTAAACTCTTTTTTAGGTTGTTGATTCCTAATAGTTAAAATTTTATTTATAGTTTCTCGACCAATTCCTTTTATTGCATTAAATCCAAAAATAATTTTAGACTTTTTGATACTAAAGTTAAAGTGTGAATCTTGAATATTTGGTTGGCATATATTGATTCCACATTTTTTAGCATCAGCTACATATACAGCAATTTTGTCAGCACTATTATCATTTGATGATAACAAAGTTGTAAAAAATTGTAATGGATATTTAAATTTTAAATAAGCCATTCAATAACTTACATATGAATAAGCTAATGAGTGAGAGTGATTGAAACCATAATTAGCAAATTCATATATGTAATCAAAGATTTGATAGACCTCTTTTTCAGAGTAACCATTATTTATTCCACCTTCAATAAATTTTTCTTTCAAACTAGATAATTTTGCTGCATCTTTTTTTGAGATAGCGCGTCTGAACATATCAGCTTGTGCAAGACTAAATTTTGCAACCCGCTTTACCATTTCAATTACTTGTTCTTGATAAATAATAATGTTGTAAGTAGAGCTTAGAACAGATTTGAAATCATCATTTAAATATTGTATATTTTCTGGATGAGATTTATTTTCTAAATAAATATTAATGTTTTTTTGAGGTCCGGGTCTGAATAATGCAGAAGTTATTGAAATATCTTCAATGTTTAATGGCTTAATTTTTCTGATTAAATTAGTCATTCCTGGGGATTCTAATTGAAATATACCTTGTGTATTTCCGTTAGACAATTCTTTAAATACAGATTCATCATTTAAAAGAATGTTAGAAAGATCAATTTTTTTACCAATAGTTTTCTCAATTAACTTTAAACATTTATCAATAGTCGATAAGTTTACTAAACCTAAGATATCCATTTTTATTAAACCAAATGCTTCAAGATATTCCATTGAGAATTGAGTCGAATAAATATTATCACTTGATAATTGAATAGGGATAATTTCATCTAAAGGTTTATCTGAAATAATAATACCAGCAGCATGTTGTCCTATTTGTCTTGGGAATCCTACAAGTTTGCTTGCAATTTTAAATATTTTTGGATATTTGTTAGCATATTCAGCAACTCTTTTATTTGATTTAATAATTTCTTCAATGGTTGAATCAAAGTAAGCAGATGGAAATTCTTTTGAAATCAATCCAACGAGTTTTAAGTCAAATTCAAATGCTCGACAAACATCTCTAATTGCCATTTTACTTTTCATTTTTTGAAAAGTCAAAATATGAGCGACATGTTCTTGTGAGTATCTGTTGTGAATATATTCAATAATTTCACTACGTCTATCATCCATAAAATCCACATCTATATCAGGCATAGTGTTACGATCAGGATTTAAAAATCTTTCAAATATTAATCCATATTGAATTGGGTCAATTTCTGTAATTCCTAATGTATATGAAACTAGAGAACCAGCTGCTGACCCTCTGCCTGGTCCAACCAAAATTCCATTATGTTTAGCAAAGCTGACATAGTCTTGGACAACTAAAAAGTAGTCATTAAAACCCATTTTGTTTATTGTTTCTAATTCATGTGTTAATCTCTTAATGTAAGTTACTGGTGCATGTGATGAATTTAATCTTTTTTTTAGTCCTTCAACACACATTGCTTGAAGTAACTCCTTAGAGTCATATTTTTTATTGTATTTAATAAAGTGATGTTTTTTGTCAAATTCTATAGTTCATTTGCATGAATTTAAAAGTTTATCTAAATTTTCTAAAGATTTTTTTGAATAAATTTTAGTTGCTTCTTCATTGTTTATCATGTAATAATTAGATAATTCTAATAAACTTCCCACTTCTTTGTATGTGATTCCATTTTTAATAGCATGCAAAACTTTTATATATTCAATGTCACCTTCATTTTCAAAGAACACTTCATTGCATGCGATGCAATTATTAGTATTTTGATTTAAACTAAAAGAATCGTCATGATCTTTTAATCATAAACTTTTAGATGTGTCATTAACAATTACAAATAAATCTGACAAATATTTAGGTAAAATTAATTCCCTATTAGTCATTACTAGTGATGAAATTTTAAATAAATTTTTGCACCCATCATTATTTTTTGCAATCAAAATTACTTTTTCATTTTCATATTCTATTTGCAAACCAATTATAGGAATTAAATTATTTTTTATTGCTTTATCATAAAATTCAATTGTTCCATACATCGAATTAATATCAATCAGTGAAACGTATTTTTGCTTATTTTTAATTGCAAAATTAATAATGTCATCAATACTTATTGATGACATTAATAATGAATAGTAGGAATGGGTGTTAAGATTTATAAACATTTTATTACATGTTTCTAAGTAATTCTTTGATTTTAGCAACAACTACAGGATCAGTTTCTTCATATTTCAAACGATATTTAAGTTGTTTTTTTGAAAGTTTAGATAATTCCTCGTCTATATTTGAAGAAGATAAATCACCTAAGTCTTTAAGGTTAACTACTTTAGTTTCTTCTACCTTAATTCTTTCAAATTCTTCTGGTTCTACATCAGAGACTTTTAGTGTTTTTGTCTTACTCATAGTAATCTAATTATATATTAATTTTTAATAAACTTTTTTAACTTGTTGCAAATATTCAATAACTTCTTTTTTGATTTGTTTAATTTCCCTTTTGTTTTTTAAAGTGAAACCAGCAGCTAATTTATGACCGCCACCGTTGTGTCTTTCAGCAATTTGATTAATTGGTAATTCTCTACTACGTAGAGAACCTCTTCAAGATTTTTTTGTTTTGTCATAGTAACAACTCATTCAGACTTCAACACCTTTAATGTTATTTAAAATTTGCACCATTGACATTCTAACATCTATGTCGTACCGATCAAAAGATTTTTTTCCTAAAACTGCATAAGCAAATTTTTTATTTTTTTGAAGAATTATTTTTGAAATAACATATGAATCAAATTTTAATTGTTTATAGTTTCTTAAATATAATGCTTTGTTAATAGATTCTCTATTAAAACCAGTATTTAATAATTTACCAGCAATTGTTAATGTTGAAGGATTTGTGTTAGAATGTAAGAACCTACCAGTATCAGTAACAATACCTGCATATAAATACATTGCTGTTGGTGGGAACACATATTTTGGGTTTCAATCAAACAACAACTCTGCAACCATTTGACAAGTTGCAGGATATGATGGATCGATTCATTCGATATTAGCAATCGATTCAGCTTGTGGGTGATGATCAATTCTAATCAATTCCTTACAATATCTATGTCTATTTGTTCAAATTCTTTGTTCATTAGCTGTGTCTAAAATTATTCCTAATGATTGGCTAATGAAAGAGTTTCCTACATGGGAATGGTCAAATTCAAAAAAACCTTTAGAAAAAAAATCATCTACAATATCTAATCCAATAATTTTGACTTCCTTTTCAGGAGCAATATCTTTAATAAAACGTTTTAAACCATAACATGCTCCTAGAGCATCAAAGTCAGGAACTTCATGAAAAAACAACGATATTTTGTTGTAATTATTAATTTTTTCAATTATGGTTTTTTTAATGAATTCCATGTTATTTAATTAATTTAGTTTCAATATATTTTTCAATAGTTATATTATAAAGATCATTAATTAGGTTTAATTCATTTTCTAATTTTTTAGCTTTGTGAATTGTTGGTTTGGTTACAGGGTTTGCTGGAACAAACAATGAACATGAATCAGCATATGGTAAAATAGAAATTTGATAAGTACCAAAATTATTTGCAAGATTAATAATTTCTAATTTATCATAAGTTAAAAGCGGACGTAAAACCACTGTATCATTTAAAACTGATTCAATAGTATTTATACTTTGAATAGTTTGACTGGCAACCTGTCCTAATGATTCACCAGTTGCTATTGCATCGTAATTAAATTTATTTTTTAATTCCTCTGCAATTCTAAAAAAATATCTTCTCATCAAAGTTATTTGATACGAATGTTCAGATATATGTGACAACTCATGTTGTATTTTTGTAAAATTACATATGTATAATTTTGGAATATAAGGACAAGTTTTAGATAAAACTTTAATTAAATCTTCAGTTTTTGCTAAAGCTTCTGGTTTTGTGTGTGGAGGTGAAATGAATGTTAAAAAATCTACTTTATAGCCTTTTTTCATTAGCAATCCAGCTGCAACTGGTGAATCAATTCCGCCAGAAATTAGCATTAATACATTACCACCGACACCAATTGGAAATCCACCTCTACCATTAATTTTGTTTGTGTAGCAAATGAAATTATCTTTATGTATTTCTACAATAATTTTATATTGAGGTTTTTTAACGTCAACTTTTAGTAATTTGTTAGAAATTAATAAATCATGACCAAGTTTTCTTGAAAATTCCATTGAATTTAATTCATATGATTTATCAATTCTTTTTGTTTCTATTTTAAAAAGAGTTAATTCATTTAAATTTACAAATTTATTGCTTAAAAATTTAATTAAGCTATCATAATTTCTTTCTAATTGTTGGGCAATAATTATTTGAGAAATACCTGGAATATTTTTTAAAATAGAAACTACTTGATCAAAATCTTCATCATTAATTTCTTTAATTAGAGAAGAATCATACTGTTTTATGATTATTAAATTAAAATTTTTAAGAGCTATTTTAATATTTTTAATTAATTGGTTAATAAATACTTTTTTGTTTTTACCCTTTAAAGTAAGTTCTCCATATTTTAGATAAATTATTTTCATTAGAACACTTGACCTAATTCTTCTCTAAGCCACTTTTTATCTTCAGCTGTCATTTTTGGAGAAACACCAGTTTGAATATGATCAATGTACCATTGCTTAGCATATTCAATTTTTTGTTTAAATTGATTCATATCATTAATTGAAAAATTAACAAGAGCAATTTCATGATTATCTATAATGTAATTTTCAGAATGAACATAGTCTTCGGTTGTTAAAAATGCAATAGCAAAAATTCCTCTATTTATGTTTCTTAAATATAAATATAGACCAAGTTGATATTTATATTCTTCGCTGATACTAATATCATTATTACGATATCAACTATTTCTCTTTTCTCCAAGAAGTTTGATTATTGGATAACCATTCTTGTCTTTTTTCATAAAAAAAGATCCATTCTCTTTTTTAAAAACAAAACTATCAATTGAAGTGGTTTTAATTTCTAACATAGGAAACTTTGAGTAGTCAATATGCCCATTAACAATTGGTTCACCATCTGGAATTCCGCCAAATATTTTATTTTCACAAAAGGCATCAAATTTTATTTGAACTGGATCATAAGAAAGATATTTACAACCTAATTCTTTTTCTACATACTCTCTTATCTTAGGTTCAATTAGACATCCAACTTTTGATAAAGTTGGATCCATATCTTCTTTATAAATTTTTGTCATAATTGTTCATGTTTTAAATGGAGAAGAAAATTTACTTAAACCTAAGATACATGATAATCTAGTTCCAGTAATTTTTGTAAAACGATTGTGATAGTTATCAAAATAACTTTTAGATAAAGCTATCCTGTCATCTTTAATATAAAAATCACTATTAATTTTCTTTATAAAACCCATAGAAAATTTAAATTTGTTATAATTATAATA
Organism: uncultured Mycoplasmatota bacterium; assembly: GCA_949500635.1. Classification (GTDB taxonomy): domain Bacteria; phylum Bacillota_I; class Bacilli_A; order Mycoplasmatales; family Mycoplasmoidaceae; genus Malacoplasma_A. Next base: position 5,938 of record CATAWQ010000018.1, on the reverse strand, counting down.
ATTATATTAAAATGTCATCATTAGGTGCCGGGGTAGTATTAGTATCTATTGTATTAATTACAATGTGTTTACAAGTAGCTTTACACCCGTTTATTAAAAAAATAACTAATTCATACTTATTTTGATTGTTTATTGCAATTATTTGTTTAGTTTATTTTATTATGTTTAGATATGTCCTTGATTTCAAGGCTTTAGTTACTGTTTTTTCTGCACGAGAAGATTTAGAAAAACTTAAAGAAATTGTAAATTCAAACTACCCTCAAATGGTTGCTAGTGGAGATTTTAAAAATGCTAGTTCACTTTATTTTGGATTTTGTTTATCCAAGATATTTATCACGGATTTTTGTCCTTTCTTTTTTGTTGCTTCACTGTTTTCATTAATACTTCAACCATCAAGAAAGATTGCTTCTTATTTAGCAGGCCCTCAACTATTGGCTGCATTATTAACATTGTTTGTATCAATCTTTCCCGGAGATGATGGTAATGCTAAATTAACTTTTGAATACATTTTTATGGGTAATGACCCATATAGATTGAAGTATGCTATGCATGTATTATCAATTTGCATTAGTTTATGGGTGTTATTAAATACACCTAATATTAAAATGAAGAATTGAATCTATACTGGAATTGTATGTGTTGTATTTTTTGCTTACATTACAATAGTAAGATATGCAACTTCATTAAGTAAAATAGAAACTGATAGCTTTGCATTTAATGGTATTATTGTTGAATGTACAGGTATAGTTGAAAGTGATTGACTAAAAAATACTTTACCTGCAGTTCAACGAATAACAGATGCAAAACAAATTAATGGTGTATTTGCAGGGTTTGGAGAACAATTAGGTAATATTCCATGGTATTATAAGGAAGTAATAACAATTCTATTGTTGGCTATGTTAGCTTCAGCAATTGTATGGTTAAATTGAGGTGTTCAACATTTATCTCCATATAAAGTCCCAAATATTAAAGCTAAGCGTCCTTTTTGAGTTGGATATTACAAAATTTAAAATAAATCATTAAAAGTACTTCCAATAGTATAAATACTATCTAATTCAATAATTCCTTGATCATTGAATTTTTTATTATTAATATTTAGTTCTTTTGCTGAACACAACATTCCAAATGATTCAATCCCCAACAGTTTACTTTTTTTGATTCTTTTGCCATTTGGTAATATAGCTCCAATAGTGGCAACTACTACATTTAAATCTTTTCTCGCATTTTTAGCACCACAAACAATATCAAGCATTTCTTTACCGACATTTACTTTACATTTATGCAAATGAGTACCGTTAATTTCATTACATTCATCAATATGACCTATAACAAATTTGTTTTTATTCACATATTTAGATAAATCAATCTTACAAACATCACTAACTATTTTACTTAATTGCTCATTAAACAAAAAATAATTTTTATCCAAATTTGTATATTTTGAAAAATTAAAAATATTAACAAAACATACATTATTATTTTTGTCAAAACCAATCGAATAATGTGTATTTTGATCAATCTTAATTGGTTTTTCTTCTGATATATTAAGAATTAATGTGTCATTTAATGAATCTTTGTTACAAAAACATCCTATCATAGCAATTGTATAAATTATTTATAATTAGTATAATTATTTTAACATGAAGAAAGTTGCTTTTATTGTTGATTCATCATCCGGTATTAAAGAAGGTGAGTATCCAAATGTATATTATGTACCTTTAATAATTAACAAAAATGTTAATGGTCAAATTACATCATATAAAGATTTAATTGAAATTGATAACAAACAAGTTTGTGAATTAATTGACAAAGGAATTGAGGTTAGTACAAGTCAACCTTCTCCTGGAACAATTATTGAACTTTTAGATAAGATAGTAGACAAATATGATGACATTTTTGTCTTGCCAATTCATGAAAAACTTTCTTCCGCTATTAATACATGAAGAATGGTGGCTCAAGATTATAAAAATGTTCATGTTATTCCACAATATTCTTTATCTAGATGAAGTAGAGTTCAATTAGAAGAATTAATAGATATTTCTAAGAAGAAAGATCTGACTGAACAAATAATTAAAGACTACATTGAATCCGAAAAGAACAAATGATTAGGTTTTTTGATTGTTCCAAATGTTGATCAATTAATCAAAGGCGGAAGAGTAAGCAACTTTAAAGGAATGTTTGCAAAAGTCTTAAACCTTAAATTAATTATTACATATGATCACAATGGTTTAGTGTTTTTAGATAAAACTTCTAAATATGAAAATTGTGCAAAAATTTTAACTAATACATTTAATGAAAGAATTGGTTTAGATAAATCTAAAATTAAAAATGCAGTTTTAATGAAAGTAAACTATCATGACAAGAAGTACGACATTGAACCTTTAATAAATATATTGAAAAAAGAATATAAATTAAATGATAAAACACCATGGGATGTTTTACCTTCAGTAATTACTGTTCACACAGGTATTGATTATGCTGCAATTATTTTAAGAGTAGAATAATTATTCTTCTTCATCAACTCTGTTAGAGTTAAAAAAATCAACGTCAGTTTCATCAAGTAAACTTTCATCAGATTCTTTTAGTTTAGGTAAACTACTTAATGTTTTAATACCAAATAAATTTAAGAATTCTTGAGTTGTCTTATATAAATAAGGACAACCAGGAGTTGTGTCGCGACCAGCTTCCTTTACTAAATTTAATGCTATTAGTTTACTAATTGCATTTTTAGAGTCTACACCTCTAATTTTTTCAATTTTAGTTGAAGTACAAGGATTGTTATATGCAATGATGGCTAATACCTCCATCATAGCAGGAGTTAAAGGATTTTTAGAAGCAAAATTTATTGCTTTAGCAATATGTTCATTGTTTTCTTCTTTTGATAACAAATAAAAAGAGTTTCCATATTTTTTAATTAATAAACCAGAATCTTGGTCAGATTCATATTTTAATTTTAGTTCATCAATTAATTTAATAATCTCATTAGATTCAATACCTAATACCTTTTTTAATGTATTAATATCAACTCCATTATTTCCTGATGTGTATAAAACACTTTCAATAATTGATTTATTACTCATTTAACCCTCCTTGTCCTAAAGCAATTTTTGAATTTTTTAAATCTTTAATAGTAATTATTATCTCATTTGTTTGTTCATTTTGTTCCAAAATAATTACATCATATTTGACTAACTCTAAAAGTGCTAGGAAAGATGTAACAATGTATTGTTCAGAAATTTTTAATTCATCTACTGAAAATAAATATTCAGCCAATGAAGTAATTTCTTTTGATGTATTTAAAAAATTAATAATGTCTTTCTTAATGTCATCAACAGACAGTTCTTGAACAATAATCTTATTTTTTGAAAATAAAGAGAAGTGATATTTTTCATATGCAGCAATAATAGATTTCAATAATTTATCTGGATCTATATAATTAGGGAGTTTTTCTATATAGAAACGTTGCGATCCTTCTTTTATCTTCTCAAAATCACTCGGTTTACCATAAAGATTTTGACGTTTTGCACGCTTAATATTTAATTTTTCACAAGCTTCTTTGTATTTACGGTATTCAATAATTTGAGCAACTAATTTATCACGTTCATATTCAAAATTAGATTCTTCTTTTGATTCGTTTCATCCTTGAAGAATTTTTTTAGTTTTTAACTCTAATAAATAAGTTGCCATAACAAGATAGTTGCCTAACTTATCTATTTCTAATTTACTTAAATTACTTTTAATAAATCCATAATATTGATTAGCTAATAGAGAAACATTAAGATTAAGAATTTCCATTTTATTTTCACGAATAAGAGTATCTAGAACATCAAATGGTCCAGAGAATCCTTCAATGTCAATATTAAATTCAATATCTTTATTTTGCATAATATTCAACTTTAAATAATCCAAAATCTTCTGTATTTTTAAGTTTAAAATTTGATAAATCAAAATTTAAATATTCAGTGCAATTGTAAGCATTTGGTAATTTTGAAATCACTAATTCATTTGCAAACGGTAAGAATTGTTTATATATGGATGCTCCCCCAATAATAAAAATGTCCTGCGATTTTGCTAGTTGAATAATTTTATCAAAATTATGAATAATTTGAACGTCATCAATTTTAAGATTAGGATTTTTAGTTAAAACAATGTTTGTTCTATTAGGTAGTGGTTTACCAATTGATTCAAAAGTTTTACGGCCCATAACAACTGTATGACCTTTAGTTGTTTTAATAAAATGTCTCATTTCTTCTTTTATGTCTCAAGGCATTTTATTATTTATTCCGATACCATGATTGGCATCTTCACATCAAATCATTTTAAGCATATATTTATTTTATACAGCAACCGGAGCTTTAATTGCTGGTGCTGGATCATAATCTATTATTTCAAAGTCTTCAAAGACATAGTCTTCAATTCTATCATGGTGATTTTTAATAATTAGTTTTGGTTGGTGTTTAGGAACACGTGAAAGTTGTTCTTTCACTTGATCCAAATGATTTACATAAATATGTAAATCACCAAATGAGTGGATAAATTCTTTTGGTTTTAAACCAGTCATATCTGCAATTATGTAAGTTAATAAGGAATAACTTGGAATATTGAATGGAACACCTAAAAAAGCATCAGCACTTCTTTGGTATAACTGACATGATAAGTATTTTCCATCTTCTACATAAAATTGAAATAATGCATGACAAGGTGGTAAGGCCATATTAGAAACTTGACTTGGGTTTCAAGCACAAACAATTAATCTACGAGAATCTGGATTATTTTTAATTTGATCAATTACATTTTGTAATTGATCAAATCCATATGAATCTCTTCATTGCTTTCCATAAACTGGACCTAAATTACCATATTTTTTAGCAAATTCTGTATCGTTTCTGATTTTTTCTACAAATTGTTTTAGATCTTCTCCTTGAAAATCAGGAGATTTTTTGTAGATTTCATATGGTCACTCATTTCAGATGTTACAATTATGATCGACTAAATATTTAATGTTTGTATCACCTTTAATAAATCAAAGTAATTCATAGAACATTGATTTATAAAAAACTTTTTTAGTTGTTAATAGAGGAAAAGATTCGGATATATCATATCTTGTTTGATATCCAAAAGTTGAAATTGTATCAACATTTGTGCGATTGTGTCTTCTTTTTCCGTTATTTAAGATATGCTGTAATAAATCTAAATATTGTTTCATTATTTTTCTCCTTCTTTTTTATTTTTGTCATTTAAAATTTTGTCATAACTATTTTTGATTATATTTTTTATTTTGTTAGCTAAATTAATAGCAGTTGTTGTAATGAATTCTTGTGGTCTTATCATACCGTTATATTTAACGATAACGTTACCATTTGATTTGTATTCTTTATTTTTGTCAAGTCTTCCACTTGTTCCATATAGTGTAAAAAAACAAATTGGGACAAAGCTTTCATATGCTACTTTAAAAGCGCCAGGTTTAAATTCTTTGAATTCATGAGAAAATACTCTTGTTCCCTCTGGAAATATAACTAATGTATAGTTTTGACTTAATAATTCTTTTTCACGTTTAATGACATCAAAAATTTCTCTTGGATTATTACGGTCAATATAAATACCATCAATTAAATCAATGCAAGCTCTAATAAATTTATTTTTCTGTAATTCTTTTTTGCACAAAAAAGTAAAACGTAAGTTATGATTTATTTCATACAAAACTTTGATCATAACAATAGCATCCATATTTGATTTATGATTACTAATCAATAATTTTGCGGTTAATGACATGTCTTCAAAACCTTTAGCATCTACACGAATTTTTTTACAAAACAAGATCTGCTTGCAAATTTTATAAACCAGTTTGTATCTAACATCGGCTGTATGAAGTAATGGTTCTTTTTTGTATTTTCTAGCTTTAATTACTTTTGGTGATATGTTTGTATGAGAAATTACT
>CATAWQ010000017.1 GCA_949500635.1 uncultured Mycoplasmatota bacterium | reverse complement strand
GCCCGTGGTAACGTATCACAATTTACTCAATTATTAGGTATGCGTGGATTGATGTCAAAATCATTTAACTATGACCAAAAAAATAAAAATAGAACTATTCGTGATACAATCGAAGTTCCAATTAAGCATTCATTCTTAGAAGGTTTAACAATTTCTGAATACTTTAATTCATCATACGGTGCTCGTAAAGGTATGGCAGATACTGCTATGAAAACATCTAAGTCAGGTTATATGACCAGAAAGTTAGTAGATGCAGTTCAAGAAATTACAATTACAGAAGAAGACTGTGGTGCAACAAAAGGATTAATTGTAGAAGCTATTCGTGATACAAAAGACAACATGATCATTGAATCATTATCTAGTCGTATTTCTAATAGATTTGCAATGAATGATGTTGTAAATCCTAAAACTAATGAAGTAATTGTTCGTAAAAACGAAATCATCACTCCTGCAATGGCTGATTACATTGAATCACTTGGAATTACTCAAGTAGAGATTCGTTCAGTATTACACTGTAAGTGTAAGAATGGTGTGTGTCAACACTGTTTTGGTAATGACTTAACAACAAATAAACCTATTGAATTAAATACTACAATTGGTGTTATTGCTGCTCAATCAATTGGTGAACCTGGTACTCAATTAACTATGAGAACATTCCATACAGGTGGAGCTGCTGGTGAAGGTAATATTGCTCAAGGTTTTGAGCGTTTAAAACAAATCTTTGACATGATTCCTCCAAAGGAATGAGAACGTGCTACAATTAGCCACATTCATGGAAAGGTTAAATCAATTAAATTGGGCGAAGAAGGTTATGAAGTTGAAATCAAAAATACTAAGATTAATGATATTCAATCTTTAGTAACACCATTTAATTCGATATTCCGTGTTAAAGAAGGAGATATCGTTAAACCTGGTGATAAGATCACAGATGGATCAATTGATATTAACGAATTATTACAAGTTGCTGGAATAGCAGCAGCTAGAGATTACATGTTAAAAGAGATTCAAAAAGTATATCGTATTCAAGGTATTGAAATTTCTGACAAATATGTAGAAATTATCTTACGTCAAATGACTAACAAAGTTAAAGTATTAAACAGAGGTGACTCTAATTTCTTTATTGGACAAGTTATTGATATTAACACTTTTACTCAAGTAAATACTGAATTAATTACTAATGGACAAATGCCAATTACTGCCGTTAACTTAATTTTTGGTTTGGAAGCCGTTCCATCTAAAGTTGATTCATTCTTATCAGCTGCTTCATTCCAAGATACAAAGAAAATATTAATTGAAGCTTCTGTTAAGTCTCAACTAGATACATTATCTGGATTAAAAGAAAATGTTATGTTAGGAAACTTAATTCCAGCTGGTACTGGTAAAGGTGATAAAGATCAAATGATGGAAGATGGACAAAAAATGTATAAAAAAGAATATTAATAAATATAATTTATATACTTATACATAAGGGAAGTGCATATGCAAAAAACAACAATGTTAAAAAAAGAAAAAGCTATGTCAGATTGCAAATGATATGAAATTGATGCGACTGGTTTAGTTTTAGGTAAACTTGCTGTTGAAGTTGCTAACATTTTACGTGGTAAAAACAAACCTAGCTTTACTCCTAATGTTGATTGTGGAGATTATGTAATCGTAAGAAATGCTAGTAAAGTTGTTTTAACTGGTAACAAAGCTGAAAAGGAAAAGTGATACACTCATTCTCAATACATCGGTGGTTTGAGAACTAGGACTGGTAAAGAAATGATTACTAACTATTCAGTTGAATTAGTAACAACTGCAGTTAAGGGTATGTTACCAAAAAATAGATTAGCTAAGGATATGTTAAAAAAACTTACAGTTTATCCAGATCAAGGCAAAGCTCATGAAGCGCAAAAGCCGATTAAATTTGAAATAAGGGGTAAAAAATAATGGAACAAGTTTCATACAAAGGTTTAGGACGTAGAAAAACTTCTGTTGCTAAAGTTATGATCACACCAGGAACTGGTAAGATCTTAATCAACAATAAAACACCAGAAGAATATTTTCCGAATGCATTAGTAATTAAAGATATGAAACAACCTTTGGAAATTACTGATAATTTAACTAAGTTTGATATTAAGGTTAAAGTTAGTGGTGGAGGTTTTAACGGACAAGCAGGTGCTATTCGTTTAGGAATTGCTCGTGCTTTAGTAGAAGCTAATAAAGATTATAAGAGTGATCTAAAGAAAAAGAAAATGATGACTCGTGATTCACGTGTTAAAGAACGTAAAAAATACGGTAAATATGGTGCACGTAGAAGTCCTCAATTCACAAAACGTTAATTAAAAAGTTTCGTTTTTTGTGGGAGTATAGCTCAGTTGGTTAGAGCACACCCCTGATAAGGGTGAGGTCGATGGTTCGAATCCATTTGCTCCCACCATTAATAATTTTAATAGGTGCATTCAACGCACCTATCACATTGGGGAATTAGCGCAATTGATAGAGCATCTGATTTGCACTCAGAAGGTTGTGGGTTTGAGTCCCATATTCTCCACCATATAAAAAACATCAGGTAAATTCCTGATGTTTTTTATTGTCTATATATATTCTTTGAATATATATAATTAATGTTGTATGAGGAAGTGGCTTGCTATAACTATTAAATTTACATTAGCATGTACAACTATTGGGTGCAGTTGTGCTATTGCTTATGGATTATGTTCGATTAAAGCACATAATGATTACATAGATTTTGATAACAATAAAAATCATAAATTAGATTATGGGATAGCTACTCCTAAAAAAACAAAATGAAATGTGTCTTCTTCAGAATCTGATGCTAAAACATTTCCTTTAACAGGTGATCGCAAAAATTATACAGAATTAATTCTAGATGGAAGCAATCACTCTATTTTAGATAAATCATTTAATCAAAGCGCTTTTAAAGGAGAAGTTAATTGAGGAATTAATTCTAATTGAACTCCTGAATCTAATGATCCGTTTCCTTCAGATGAAAGTTTAAACCAATATTTAAATGAATGAAAATGGAATAAACCGTCTAAAGATGATTTATCAGGATTTATTTCCATTTATTCATCACCTGTAGAAAGCGGTATTAAGTCGTTAATATTACCTGGTTATTTGCACCAAACACCATTAGCTGCATTTAAACAAAATGATTACAACACGTATAATAAAGCAGGTTACATTTTGATTGACGCAAATGCTCCTGATGAAAATGTTGCATCAGTAATGTTTAGAGCTGATGAATCAGCGTTTCTAGCAGGACTTTCAACTTGTCAATATCTATCTATAGATAATTATGAACATTATCATAAAAAAGGTGATTTAAAAGTTGGAACATTTGGTGGAGTTGCTATTCCAACCGTTACTATCTACATGGGCGGATTTCAATTAGGAGTTAATTTTTTTAATAAAATTTTGTTACCAAGTATTTCACAAAAAAATCACTGAGATGCTCAGACAGAAAAAGATCATTTAGTTCACTTCATTAATTTAGGCAACCAAGATTCTTTTTTTAGTGGTACATTTACAATAGGCGATGGGAGATCTATAGTTCAAGAATTATTAGCACGTGGAGCAAATGCTATTATGCCTGTAGCTGGTCCTCAAACAATTGACACAGTTCAAGAAATTAAAAATCAAAAATCTGATTGCATCTGTGTTGGTGTAGATACTAACCAAGAAGCAAGCGATATGAATGACATATCTTTATTTACTGATAGTAAAGGGAATAATCATATTATTAAGTTTTCAGCTGAAAAAGATATTGCTAGGGTAACTAGTTCTGTTTTATATTTATCTAGTCATGGTGAAACTAAATGATCACCATCAGGATCAACAGATCCTATATTTGGTGCTTATGGTTATTTAACGGTCGGCACATGAGATGTATCGAGTAGTGCATGCAAAGTATCAGAACCCGGACAAGACTATTTTATTAATTTAATTAATAATGCTTTTAATGTTTCATATTCTACATATGCAGATGCATTATCATATATATTAACTAATCAATCTTTAAATGTTCAACACTTGATAGATAATGAGATGTACTTCCAATTTTAATTATGAAAAAACATTTATTAAATTATAGAATTTCAAAAATAAATTTAGTTGCTAAAAAACTGGCTATAGACTACTCTAACAGAACATCAACTAATGAAAATAATATTCATAGCGGTAAATATGCTTTTGAATTTAATAATGTTTCGAAATCATTTTTAAATGGTAAAATCAAAGCAAATCAAAATATTAACTTAAAAGTTAAATGAAATGAAATTCATGCTATTGTAGGTGAAAATGGTGCAGGAAAAACAACGTTAATGTCAATGTTGTTTGGTTTATTTAAACCAGATTCTGGTGAAATTAAAGTTAATGATAAAATTGTTAACTTTAAATCTGCCATTGATGCAGCAAATGCCGGTATTGGTATGGTTCATCAGCATTTTAAATTGGTTGAAGTTTATTCATTATTAGATAATATTATCTTAGGTGCAGAACCTGTTAATAAATTAGGTATTATTAATAAGAAACAAGCTCGTCATAAAATAGAAAAACTTGCCAATAAATACAATCTTAAAGTTAATTTAAATATTAAAGTTAGTAATGCTTCTGTTGGTGAGCAACAAAGAACTGAAATTTTAAAACTTCTCTATAGAGATTCTGAAATTTTAATCTTTGATGAACCAACAGCTGTTTTGTCAGATGATGAAATAAAGGGTTTTTTAAATATGCTTTTGGAGTTTAAAAAACAAGGTAAAACAATTGTGATTATTACTCATAAATTAAACGAAGTAAAAGCAATTGCTGATCGTGTTAGTGTTATTAGAAAAGGGGAATACATTGGTACGTATAATGTAGTAGATTCTTCTATAGAAGATATTTCTAAATACATGATTGGTACTAAATTTAATGAAACTAAAAATAATAGAATTCTTAATTATAATGCTAACTTAAGGAATTTATTGTCAATTAAAAACTTAACATTAACTAAGATTTCTCAACCGAAGATTTTAGCAACAAAAGATTTAAGTTTTGATGTTAAACAAGGAGAAATTTTAGCTATTGCTGGCATTGAGGGGAATGGTCAATCAGAAATAGCATTAGCAATTGGTGGCATTATAAAACCAAAACATGGAGAAATTATTTTTTATGGTAAAGAAAACAATAAACCAATCTTTATTAAAAAATGTAGTGTTAAACAAATCTATGATTTTGGAATTTCTCATGTTCCAGAAGATAGATTAAAATATGGATTAATCAAAAACGAATCAATTGCTTATAATGTTGTTTCATCAATCATTGATCGTAAGCCGTTTAGTCATCATGGAATTATTAATAATAAAGCTATTAATAATTATGCAAGACTTGTTTGTAATGAATATGATGTTAGAGGTAGCCAAAATATTAACGCTCCTGTAGCAAATCTTTCAGGTGGTAACCAACAAAAATTAGTTATTGGACGTGAAATGAATAAATACCATAAATTATCAATTTTGGTTCAACCAACAAGAGGTTTAGACTTAAAAGCAATTAGTGATATTCACAGGAAATTGCTTCAAGATGTTAAAAAGGGGAACTCAATTTTATTGATTTCATACGAATTAGATGAAATTTTTAAGATCGCTGATAGAATCTTAGTAATCGATAATGGTAAAATTGTTCATGAAACACTTACTCGTAATTCTAATAGGGAAAAAATCGGACAATTTTTATCTAGATCAGCTGTGAAAGGATGTTGTTAATGAAATCACTTCGTTTAAAATTTGATAAATTTGTTTATTCAAGAAATCGTAGAAATGGTATCAAAAGTTTTTGGACTTCTTGTGTAATAATTCTTATTTCGCTACTTATTTCATTACTCATCTGCGTAAGCATTTACAATAAACCATCATTATTCTATGGTATCTTTTATCAAATTTTTACTTCACCATTTAAAAAAAGTAATTTAACACAATTCTTTTTCCCTAATATGGCAATCTTTATGGTTGCAGCATGTTCATTTGTATTTGCATATAAATGTGGATTATTTAATATAGGTATTTCAGGACAAATGCTATTTGGAGCAATGATTGCAGTTATGATTGCTCATCAATGAATTAATGCTCCGAACATTGTTGGACAAATTATTATTGTTTTATCAGCTATGGCCGCTGCCGGATTATTATCAGGTTTTATAGGTTGATTAAAAATTCGTTTTAATATGAATGAAGTTGTATCATCAATAATTTTAAATTGAATAATTTATTATGCTGGAACATTCATGATTAGTGCAACTTGCCCTAAAGATCAAGGTGGAACATTTACTGAAAGTTTGCCAGACAATTATTTATTAAAAATAAATAATTGTGGTGGAGCCACAATTCCATTAATAGTGTTAGCTATATTTGTAGTATTGTTTTCTTTTTTTGTTTTTAAATACTTGGTATTTGGTAGGAAAATTATTAACGTTGGTTTGAGCTATGAAGCAAGTAGATTTGCAGGCTATTTTGTTAAGAGAAATCAAATTATGTCTATGTTTATCTCAGGGATGATCGCTGGAATATTAGGAGCAATGGTTTATTTTGGTAAAGCGCCTGGTAATATTCCTACAGAGATAACTGCAAAAGCAATTCCTATTGAGGGTTTTAATGGAATTTCTGTTGGATTAATTGCTATGAATAACCCGTTAGGAATTGTCCCGGTTTCTTTGTTATTTGGTATGATTGAAACAGCAAAATCTGACATAGCACAAGTATGTGCTGTTGATTCGAATATTACTGATCTAATGTTTGGTATCATTGTGTATGGTGCAGCTATCGTTTCTTTACTTTATTACGTTAAACCATGACAATTAATTATGAAAATGATCTATAAACATAAAAAGATTGATTATGATCAACATTTGTTCAATGTTGAAAACCAAATTAATGAGTACCTAGATGCAATTTCATTAATAAAAAAGAAATGTAAAAATCTTAAAAAATGTAGTAAAGATACTACATGATATTATCCGAATAGAATTTTATCTAATCTTAAAATTAATTTAAAAAATATTAATAGTAAACAACAAAAGACAAAGCTATTAGATAGAATTTATTTGAATTATTCAAAAAAACGTTTATCGAAAGGAGAAAAATAATGGCTGATATTGGTATTATTACTAACTATGCTTTTTTATTAGGTGCTATCTTATTGGCTGGAGCATTAAGTGGATATTTAGCAGAAAAGGTTGGTATCATAAATATTGGAATTGATGGTATGATGTGTTTTGGTGCATTATTTTTTGCCATTTATTCTTCACCTGTATTAAAAATGAATACGGTGGGACCACAAATGATTTTTATCCCAATTATTTTGACAATGATTTCTACAACTATTTGTGGTTTGATGCATGCATTTGCAACTATTAAATTAAAAGCAAATCATATTATTTCGGGTACAGCGATTAACTTAATTGGTGTTGCATTAGCCACATTCCTAAATGCTCCATTAGGATCAAAACTATTTAATGGATCTACAAGATTACAATCAGGTTTTAATGATTTTTTATATATTGGTAATTCGATATATGGATCATCGATTATTATGTTCTTAATTGTAATCTTTATTACTATCGTTATTTATTTTGTAATGAACTATACAAAAACAGGATTAAGATATAAAGCTATCGGAGAAAACCCGAATGCAGTCGATTCACAAGGAATTAATGTATTTAAGTACCAATGGATTGGTGTTTTATTGTCATCAATGTTAGCTGGATTGGCCGGAGCGTTGTTTATGTTCAATGTTAAGCAATTTTCAGGAAATACTCAAGGGTATGGATTTTTAGCATTAGCAATAATGATTGCTGGAGCTTGGAAAATTGAATGAATTTCTTTGGTATCAATATGTTTTGCAATGTTTACTGCTTTATCTACAAGCAGCGTGTTAACTAATTTAGGTGTACCAAGAGCAGTGTCATTTAGTTTGCCATATGTAATTACATTATTTATCTTAATATGTTTTTCTAGATGAATTCATCCACCTAAACACGAGGGTATTCCATTTGATAAAGCAGAAAGATAAACATTATAATATTTTTAAATTATGTACAAAGTAATTGAACATCCATTAATTAAAGCTAAACTTTCAGTAATGAGAGACAAGAAAACAAGTTCCAGAGATTTTAGGAGTAATCTTGTTGAATTAACTCAATTTATGGCCTTTGAAGTTACTAAGGATTTAAAAGTTAATACAATCAAAATTAAAACTCCATTAGCAACAGCTGAAGGATTTGAATTAAAAGATGATGTTGTATTGGTACCTATTTTAAGAGCAGGACTTGGAATGGTAGATGGTTTTAGAAACATGTTACCTTCTGCTCCTGTAGGTTTTATCGGGTTATATCGTGATGAAAAAACTTTAAAACCAATTAAATATTATGACAAGATGCCTGATTGTATTAAAGGGTCTATTGTTTTGTTACTTGATCCAATGCTAGCAACTGGATATTCATCATCAGCGGCCATTACAATGCTAAAAACATATAAGCCAAAACAAATTAAATTTGTTTGTATTTTATCATCACCTGAGGGATTGAAGATTGTTGAAAAAAACCATCCTGATATAGAGATTTATACAGCATGTCTAGACAAGAAATTGAATAATCAAGGTTATATTGTTCCGGGATTGGGAGATGCAGGTGACAGAATCTTTAGAACAAAATAAATGTAGAAAAAAGATTAAAAAAAGTACAATATTATTCATATTGTACATTTTTATATTCATCATTATGATAGTTATGATTGGAATAAATGCTAATGACAATGAATGAGAATTAAATTATTTTTGATGAGCTAGTTTGTGTTTAATCTTATCAATTACATTTGAATATGTTCATTTTAAATTATTGTCATCATATGCTAACAAATATGTAACTACTACTCCAACTAAAAGTGTGTTAATATTGAGTTGTATTATTTTGTTAAAATTTACTGCAATTATCGTGTCTGCAATATTACTAAAATTTGCTTCACACACTATGTCTTCTAGTATATTTTGATTATTAGGCGGAAGTTTCTTATATATAATTATTAATCGTATAATACTAATTTATTCTAATAAAATAAATTGGAAAAAGAACAATAAAGATGGTAAGAGAAGTTAACGAAGGAAGTTCAGATCTTAATATAGGAGGAAGGTTTTTTGCTTTTAATCGTCCACAATTTTTTACTATCTTTGTAGTATTGTTAATTTTAGCTACTTGCATGGTTGTTTATTATGTAAAACAAAAAAAATATAAAATAAATCAGGCACCAAAAGGATTTGTGTTAATGGTTGATATATATGTAGGATACATAAGAAGTTTAGTTATAGAAATTTTAGGACCTAAATTTGAAAAATTTACTCCTTGTTTTCTATATTTAATGTCTTATATTCTTTTGTCAAACATTATTGGAATTATAGGTTTAGAAAATCCAACAAGTTCCTTAACTGTTACATTATCAATGGGTATAGTAACTTGAATTGGCACTCAAGTTGTAGGTTTTAAATACCAAAAGCTATCTTATTTAAAATCATTTACATTTGGTATTAAAAATAAGAAAGGAAATAAAATTCCTTTAATGATTAACCCATTAGAAGTAATTTCATGCATTACTCCATTAATTTCAATTTCTTGTCGTTTATGAGGTAATATTTTTGCTGGTGGGTTAGTTGTGTCTTTGTGATTTTATTTTTTGGGATACATTTCTCAAAATGTTCCAGCATTAGCAGTGTTTAATTTACTAGCAGGACTAACAGTCTCTCCGATTCATTTGTATTTTGATCTTTTGTGTGGATGTATCCAAGCATTGGTGTTCACATTATTAACAATGGTTTATTGAACACTTGCTAAGGGTGAAGAAGCAGTAGAACAAACTGAATCAAATGTAATTATTGTTGATAAAAAATAACTTTTTATAATTAATGATTATTTTAAATCAATGAAAAAATGTTCTACTTAAATAATTTGAAGTAAAACTATGGATTTTTTATATCATTAAGTAATTTTAAAATTTACTTTTTAAATAAGTAAAAAATGTTTTTTTTTTTTTTTGCAATGCGTTTATCAATATAATTGATATAAATTAATAACTAATATGACACAGGTTGGATTAATAATAGGTTTTATTTTAATAGTTAGTGCAATTATATTTTCATCAATCACTTTAGCTTATTTAGTTGACTATTTAGAAAAGAAAACTAGGTTATCAGCTGCGTTTTTGTCAGGAATAATTTTTTCAACAATTAATTCATTTCCAGAATTTATAACAAGCATCTTATCGTGTTTAGATGTTGGTTTAAATCATAGTTCTATTTTTAGTAATTTAATGGGTGGAAATTTATTTATTTTATTTTCGTTAGCACTCGTTAGTGTAATATTTATTAAAAATTTTAATAAAAAGAAAGTTTTTTTATCAAATATACTTGCAATTGACTCATTGATTATTTGTTATTTTTTAATAGCTTATGCATTATTTTTTCCTTACGATGTTCAATTCTATATTTCTGCTCAGGGATTTTATAAGGGAAGCATTGATAAACATGATGGATTTAATTTAATGTCATTATTTATCCTTATTATTTATGTTTTAATGTTTATTTATTCAACTTTCATTGAAAAGAAAGTTAAACAAGATAGTGATGTTGTAACACTACCACGTTGACTTAGTAAAATCAATCTTAAATTTGCTGTAATAATTTTCTGCACATTATCAGTTGCATTAATCGGTATTAGTGTTGGACTATCATTTATTGATGAAGAATTAGTTGCTATTTGGTTTGATGAAGAAAACAACGGATTTGGTGCTTCTTTATTACTTGGAATTCCAACATCAATTCCTGAATTAATTTCAATTATTTGATTATGTAAAATTAAAAATTATAGTGCTTCATTCCAAACAATTATTGGAAGTTGTCTATTCTCTATTTTTACATTATCTATTTGTGATGGAATTACAACTAAGATTCCTGGTTGAACTATATATATGTACAATTCAGATCCTAGTCAAGTAATTCATTTCTGAGAAAAAGATGAGTCAAGTATTATTTTTTGATCGCTTTTAATGTCTGCAGTATTTGTTATCTATTTATTATTTTGTAAACTTAACAAATACAAAAGGACTGCAATTGGTTTTGTTTCATCAATTAACATTGCAATGTATGTTACTTATTTAATAATTGGTTTTTATATAATGACTACAAAAGATGCATCTACATTATCATTACTTAACGATGCTCAAATGCCAAATTGATCGCATCTTCATTATTCCCATAGTAATTTTTTCTTTCACCGATTTTGAAAAAACCCAAGCTTTCATAGAATTTAATAGCAGTTGAATTCTTTTTATTAACTTCTAAAAATACCTTTTTAAAATTTTTTGCTACATGATGAAATAAATCTGTAGCAAAATTTTTATTTTTATAATCATTTCGAGTAGCAATTTTTAGCAATTCATATTCATGATTTAAATTTATTCCAATAATATATGAAATTAATTTATTTCCTATAAAGTTACCAATAATCAAATAATTCTTATTGTCCAAAAGATCTTCAATATTTCTATATTGTGTAGAATATTTGAAATTTTCTTTTTCTATTTCATAAATTTGAACAACATCATTTTTATCTATTTTTCTGATCATAAATTGGTTTCTTTAAATACATAGGAGTAATTTTGCTTAAAGTATTTGTTTTTTTAAAAACATTTGATAAAGATAATAAATTATCAAAAACATTAATGTTTTTATAGTCTTCATAAATTTTTAGATTTTTGTATTTAGTTTTAATTTGCTCCAGATCTTTATTAAATACAATTGTAGGTTGTAATAAACATTTAGAATTTTTATAAACACAAACATAGCTACGATTTGATTTGGCATTAATAACAGAGATTCCGTTTAAATTTTTTAATTGAAAAGTTAATGAATCTATTAAATAAATATTAGTCTTTTTAATAATTTTTCAACTCTTAGCTATTAAACATGATACTCTTTCTCCAGTGAAACTACCGGGTCCGTTAGTAATATAGATATTGTTAATTTGATAATTTTTAACCAATATTGCAATTCTTTTTACTACAATATTAGTTAAGTTGTTATGAGTTAAACACGAAGATTTTTTAATAATAGTATTATTAAAAATAGCTAAATTACATCTATTTTGTGATGTATCAATGAATAGATTTACTTTTTTATTCATACTTAATAACTTTATTGAATATATTATCAGGAATGGATTTGAATTCTAATAGTTCTTTTGTAACAGGGTGATAGAACGATAAATGATGTGAATGCAGAAATTGATCATAACCTTCATATCCATCTTCATGACCATATAAAGGATCATTAAGAATATTATGATGGATAAAATTCATGTGTGCCCTAATTTGGTGAGTTCTACCAGTTAAAAGAGTACATTCAATTAAAGATAATTCGTTAACTTGTTTTAATACTTTTACAGATGTTATAGCATTCTTAGCTTTAGAATCATCACTAACCACCATTTTTGTTGTGTTTTTTTTACTTCTGATAATTGGACATTTAATAATTAATAAATCTTTTCTGAATTTACCATGAACAATAGCTAAGTATTTTTTGGTTAAAGAATTATTGGATATTTGTTCAATCAATGAATCATATGATTTTTTGTTTTTTGCTACAACCATCAACCCAGTAGTATTTCTATCTAATCTTTGAACTATCCCAGGACGAGATTTATCTTCAAATTCATTCACATTAATCTTATCAAATAAATAATCTATAACAGTATTATTTGTGTCATACTTTGTATGATGAGTTAACATATTCTTTGGTTTATTTACAACAACAATAGAATCATCTTCATAGACGACAATTAATTTATTAATATCTGAGTTAACACAAATTTTATTCACATAAAAATTATAGTTTGTAATTATTGTTTTTATTTATGAATAAAAATCTAAGATCTTTTTACAAATCAGAAAGTTAATTAATAAAAATTTATTATCTTCTTTTTTTATTTTTTTACTTTTAGAATTTTAAAAGGATAAGTAATTAATTCAATTAAACCAGCAATTACTGATAATGCAACACCTAAGCAAATGCCAACATCCGGAAGGTTAAATATTGCAGGAAACTTAATTGCATTAAATTTAAAGTAATCAACAACAGCATTTTCTATTAAATTATCACCTAAGCATACAATTTTTTTAACACATGCACGATCAATAACATTAAATAATCCACCTAAAAATACTAATGATAAAAATAAAGCATAATATCATTTTTTGCAGAAGAATAATAAAATTACTAATACACAGAATACAACGATTACCTGAGTTATGTAAACAAATATTGTATTATTTTCTAATCAAGAAAATGCTAAACCTTGATTAACATTAATTTCAATTGAAATAAACCAATTGTCGAATCGATTTATTGGAGATTTTTGTGCTCACAAATTTAAAGCAATAGAAGCAGGGATTACTAATAAAATTCCAATTGAAAACATTATAAGTTTTGTAATAATTATTTTTAGATCAAAAGTTTGAAATCAATATTTATTAAATTTTTTCTTTTGATATTTCTTAGTCTTTTTCATATTTTTTATGCTAATAATTATAATAAGTTTTATACTAATAATCATTACAGTCAAAAAGTTTATGAATACAAAAGTTATTTTAATATTCGGTGGTGTTTATAGTTCGCTAGGAAAAGGTATTATTTCATCAAGTATTGGTAGGATTCTTACAGAAATGAAATATAAAGTATCAATGTTAAAATGTGATCCTTATTTAAATGTAGATCCGGGAACTCTTTCTCCTTACCAACATGGTGAAGTGTTTGTTACATATGATGGAGCAGAAACTGATCTTGATTTAGGTAATTATGAAAGATTTACTGGTAAAAAAATGAGTCGTATGTCTACATTGACATCCGGACGTGTATATAGCGAAATAATCAGCAAAGAGCGTGCAGGTGGATATGAAGGAAAAACTGTTCAAGTTATCCCACATGTAACTGATCATATTAAGAATAAAATTTATAAATTAATTGAAGCTGAAAACCCAGACTTTTTACTAATTGAAATTGGTGGTACAGTAGGCGACATAGAATCAATTCCGTTTGTGGAAGCTATGAGTCAATTTACAAGCGAATACGGGAAAGATAATGTAATGTCAATTCTATGTGCTCCATTAATTTACATCCAAACAAGTGAAGAAATTAAAACTAAACCTACTCAGCACTCATTTAAAGAGCTGTGCAGTTTAGGCATTACACCTTCAATCTTAATATTAAGGTATACACAAATGGTAGGCCAATCAATTATTGATAAGATTGCTCTTAGTTGTCATATTTCGAGTAAAAATATTTTTGTTTCACCTAATTTAAAATCTACTTATTTTTTACCCGTAGAGTTATATAACCAGGGAATTTATAATTCAATTATGAAGTATTTTGGAATTAAAATTAGTCCAAATGCTAATATTGATAATTGAGTTAAATATACAAATAGAATTAAAGCAATTAAGGATGAAGTTAAAATTGCTATTGTTGGAAAATATATTGAATTACATGATTCTTATGCATCTTTAGTTGAATCATTAAAATTAGCTGGTTATGAATATTCTCGTAATGTTAAAATAGGGTGAGTAAATTCTGACACGTTGACTTCAAAAAATTTAAAAATTAAGTTTGATGCATATCATGGTATTCTTATTCCTGGGGGTTTTGGCATAAGAGGTATTGAAGGTAAAATTTTAGCTGCTCAATATGCACGTACAAGTAAAACTCCTTACATGGGTATTTGTTTAGGTATGCAAATTGCAACTATTGAATTTGCTAGAAA
>CATAWQ010000016.1 GCA_949500635.1 uncultured Mycoplasmatota bacterium | reverse complement strand
AAATCTTTTGTGTTATAAAAATATTAAGTGTTGCACTTTATATTTCAATTTAGAACCACAAGTAGTTGTGGTTTTCTTTTTTTACTTATAGTTTTTATTTTTATGAATTCTACTATACATGAAAGTACATCCTACACCTAATGTAATAATAAATATGATTAATGGAATTAATATTGAATTTAATTGACATTGTTCAACATAATCACTGTAGCCAGATGCATCTCTATTTAAGTTATTAACTAATTCAGATTTAATAATAATTTTAAATTTACCTGTAAAATCATTTCCTGAAATCTTAATTTTATCTAATTCATTTAATAATGGCTTATTATATAAATTTAATTTATCAATTTCAGTCGCTAATTTAACAATTACATTATCAACTTCATCTTTATTTTTATTAGTTAATATTGATGGTCATAATTCAGAGCTCTTATATGTTCTCTGTAAAAAGTTTAAGAAGAAATAATCGTTTTCAGTGTTTGGTTGAGTAAAGAAATAATAATTTGAGGTTACATTAGCTTCAAATGAAAATGAACCAATATTTTTAAATTCATTTGTAATGTCTACAATATTTTTACTAGTTAACTTGTTGTTATCTAAATCAATATTAAAGGTTCATGTAGATTTGTCTGAAGGTAATAATCCATTAACAAATTGTGATGGAGCAATACACGATAAATAATTGTTGTCTAAGTCAAAACTAATATTTTTAGTAGATGTTTTAGAGTTTTTAATAATGTTGTAAAATGTATTTTCTGGAATGGATATTAGACCATTTCCATTTAAGTTAATTTGATTAACATTAGCAAAAGATGGTTCATAATTTGTATCGCTGTCAATGTATAAATATGGATTTAAGAAAACAGCAACTAGTAATTGTTCGGTTGAATTACCGAATACATCTTTGTCAAATAAATAACTTAAGTCAAGCTTATCAATGGCGGAAAGTTTATTAACTCACTCATTTGCTTCGGAATTATATTCTAAAACAGGATCATCTACTTCAGAATTTGCTTGCTTTGCAATTGGTGTGGCAATTTTATCTGAAACAAACAATTGCTTAAAGCTAATTGAAACTAATTCGCCGCTGTCAGTCTTTTTAACTAATTTAGGAAAATATTTTTTAAAACCATCTATTGATGAATCAATATAGTCTTTTGCTCCGTTTGAGTAGATAGGAGCAAAATAATTTTTCATCAAATCATCATCTTTTAAAGATGGGGGTGTTAAAGCCGCTTCTGTAGCAAAATCAATATTTGAACTACAAACAATATTTGAAGTATTAACATTTGTTGCAATCATTGGAGTTAAAAACAAAGGTGCAGTTAATCCTAAACTAGATAAAACAACTTTCTTGTACTTCATAACATTAACATTATATATTATGTTAATATCTCTTAATAATCTTTCTAAGAGTATTTAATTCTTTCTGCAACTTAATTTGAATTTTTTCAACAAATTGTTCTCCTAAAAATGTTTTATTGTTAATAGCTTGTTTAATTCTTTCTTCTCTTTTTGCAATAACAGATTCATTAACTTTATCTGAGAAATCAAAGAAGTCAGTGATAATATTAATTTCATTATTATTAGTGTAAAACATTCCACCATTGATAACAGCTGAGACTCTGTTGTTTCTGATATCACGAATATAACAAACAGATGGAACTATAGCACCGATTAATGGGGCATGGTTAGCTAAAATACCAATATAACCTGTTAATGTCTTTATTTCAATTTGTAAAATATCATCTTCAAAGAAGACACCGTCAGGAGTATTAATTTTTAATTTGAATTTACTGCATGCCATTATTTTTTGCCAGCTCTAGCTTTTACTTCATCAATTGTTGAAGCAAACATAAAATATTGTTCATTTATGTTATCACACTTACCATCAATAATTTCTTTAAAACTTCTAATGGTATCAGTAACTTTTACATATGCACCTTTATATCCAGTAAATTTTTCACCAACAAAGAATGGTTGTGACAAGAAGTTCCTAATTTTTCTTGCACGATTAACAATTAATTTATCATCTTCAGAAAGTTCATCCATACCTAAAATAGCAATAATATCTTGTAATTCTTCATATTTTTGTAAAATTTCTTGAACAGCACGTGCTACTTTATAGTGTTCAATACCAACTATATTTGGATCTAATAATCTTGAATTTGATTCAAGTGGATTAATAGCAGGATAAATTCCAAGAGCAGCAATTTTACGATCTAATACTGTTTTAGCATCTAAATGAGTAAATGTTGTTGCTGGTGCAGGATCTGTTAAGTCGTCAGCTGGTACATATACAGCTTGAATTGATGTAATAGATCCATTTTTAGTAGAAGTAATTCTTTCCTGCAATTGCCCCATTTCATAATCAAGTGTTGGTTGGTAACCAGCAGCAGATGGCATACGACCTAGCAAAGCAGATACTTCACTACCAGCTTGTGTGAATCTAAAAATGTTGTCAATAAATAATAAAACATCTTGTTTTTGTTTGTCTCTAAAATATTCAGCCATTGTAAGAGCTGTTAAAGCAACTCTCATTCTAGCACCAGGAGGTTCATTCATTTGTCCAAAGACCAATGCTGTTTTATTAATAACCTCTGCATTTTTCATTTCATAATAAAGGTCATTACCTTCACGAGTACGTTCACCAACACCAGCAAATACTGAGATACCACCATGACCTTTAGCAATATTATTGATTAACTCTTGTACAAGTACCGTTTTACCAACACCCGCACCACCAAATAAGCCAATTTTTCCACCCTTAACATATGGAATTAATAGATCAATTACTTTAATACCTGTTTCTAAAATTTCAGTTGTTGTTGCTTGTTCCGCGAAAGAAGGAGGCAAACGATGAATAGGGTCAAATGAAATTTCGCTCTTTGGCATTGGTTTGTTGTCTATTGGTTCACCGATTACATTAAACATCCTACCCAATACACCTTTACCTACAGGAGCTTTAATTGGACTACCAGTAGAAGCAACAATATCACCTCTTTTTAATCCATTAGTTGATCCCATGGCAATGCATTTAACTACATCATCACCAGCTACTTGAGAAACTTCAAGAACTAATTTTTCGTTTTCAATCATTACGATTAATGCATCATAAATTTTAGGTAAATTGTTAGGTGCAAATCTAACATTAACTACTGAACCTAAAACTTCAACAATTCGACCATTTTTTTTAGAGTCAAATTTAATTGGTTTATTTGAATTTTTTGTTATTTTCATTTGTTTATTCATTTGCGCCTCCTGCAACAATTTCATTTATTTCTTGAGTAATCTTTTCTTGTCTTGCTCTATTGTATTGTAACAATAGAGAGTCTATCAATTCTTTTGCATTCTTAGTAGCTGTGTCCATAGCATTTCTTCTTGAACCACTTTCACATAATCGTGATTCTACTATTGAAGCAAAAATTAATGTTGCCACATAAGAAGGCATTACTGCATCAAGTATTGATTTCTTGGATGATTCATATTCAATTTCTTGTTTTTTATCATTTACTAAATCAAGAGCAGTAATATGTTTATCTTTTGATTCATAATCTTTAAATAAGTCTGCATCAAAAGGTAATACATTGATTTCAACAGGGTCAAAAGTCATTGAGTTTAAAAATTTTGTATAAACTAATTTTATATGACTAAATTCTTTTGTTATAAACAATTCCATCACTATCTCACTCAATGGAAGAATTTCAAGATAATTTAAATTTTTATCTGATACTTCAATAGAACATAAAATTTTATTTTCATATCCGTGGGATTTTAAATAAGAATATCCTTTTTTACCTATAACAATAACTTTATCATTAGGTTTTAAATGTTCAATAACAAACTTAGTCACATTAATATTAAATGCACCACATAAACCCAATGAGGAAGAAACTAAAACATAAAGTGTTCTTTTGTCATCATTAACTTTAGTGTCCTTCTTATAGAGAAAATTACTTGCATTAGCAAGTGGTTTAATAATTTCATAAAAATCACGACAATAAGAAGCAATTGTTCGGAACTCTTTTGATTGTTTATGAATGTTAGCAGTAGCAATTAATTTCATTGCTCCTGTAATCTTTGAAGTAGTCTTCACAGATTTAATTCTCTTCTTAATTGACTCTAATGTTTGCATTGTTATTTAGTTTTCTTTTTAGAAGGTTTATTAATATTTTTTACAGACTTGTAATCCAATTCAGTTGGTTTACCATACTTATAAATATCATAATTTTTAAAACTTGTAATATATGTTTTTAAAAAGTTACTAAATTCAGTCTTAAATTGTTCAATCAAATCGTCATCAAACGCTTTATTCTTTTCAAGAGTAGCTCTGATTGACATTTTTTTAAAATGACTAATAACATCTTTTTTAAATTGAGATATGTTTTCAACGGGAATTCATTTTATAAATCTATATTTAATAGCAAACAACAAAATTGCTTCATCTATTTGATCATATGGTTGGTTTTGTGGTTGCTTAATCATCTCCATGATTCTAGCACCATGTTCCAATACACGTTTAGTTTCAGCATCTAAATCACTCCCAAATTGACTGAAAGCATTTAATTCTGAATACTGTGCCAGTTCAAGTTTTAATGAACCAGACATTTGTTTAACTGCTTTAATTTGAGCAGCAGAACCTACACGTGATACAGATAATCCTGCGCTAATTGCTGGTCTTTGTCCGGCATTAAACATAGAAGTTTCCATAAACAATTGTCCATCAGTAATTGAAATTACATTTGTAGGAATATATGCTGAGATGTCACCCGCCTGTGTTTCAATAATTGGTAATGCAGTAATTGAACCACCACCATTTTCTTTATTCATTCTTCCTGCACGTTCTAATAAACGTGAGTGTAAATAGAACACATCTCCTGGATAAGCCTCACGACCAGGTGGACGTCTAAGTAATAATGAAATTGTTCTATAGGCTACTGCATGCTTAGATAAATCATCATAAACAATCAATACATCCTTACCTTGATGCATTCATTCTTCAGCAATTGTTACACCTGTATAAGGTGCAATATATTTAAGAGCTGGTAAATCAGATGCAGTAGCTGAAACAATTGTTGTGTATTTCATAGCATCATGTGCGCTTAAAGTTCTTGCTAATTGAGCAACTGAAGAGTTTTTTTGACCTATAGCAACGTAAACACAATATACATTCTTACCTTTTTGGTTAAGAATAGTGTCTAAAGCAATAGTTGTTTTACCTGTTTGTCTATCACCAATAATTAACTCACGTTGTCCACGTCCAATTGGAAACATTGAATCAATTGATAAAATACCGGTTGATAAAGATTGATCAACTGATTGTCTTGACATAACACCAGGGGCAATCTTTTCAATTACCTCAAATTTCTTTGAAAAAACTTTTCCCTTACCATCAATTGGTTCTCCGATGGGGTTTATGATTCGACCAATTAACGAATCCCCTACTGGAACACTGACTACTGTCTTTGTTCTTTTAACCGGAGAATCTTCTTTAATGTCTCTGTATTCCCCTAACATAATGACACCAACAAAATCAGTTTCAAGATTAAGAGCCATTCCGTATGACCCATTTTCAAACCTCACTAACTCATTTAACATTAAATTTGTTAGACCAGAAACATAAGCAATACCATCTCCAACAGAGATGACCTTACCTTCTTCTTCAAAAGTAGCTTTTGAAGAATATTTATTAATTCTAGCTTTTATTGTTGTTGAAAATTTATCGCTATTATTCATAAATTAACTCCTTTCTTCAATTGGTGATAAACAATTTTGTTTGATAATATCTAATTTTTTTTTAAAAGTATTATCAATAGATAATCTCTTAGACTCCACTTTAATACCACCAATAATTGAAGGATCAATTTTATTTTGTAAAATAACTTTTGAATGATATTTTTGTTCTAAGACTTTTTTAATTTTATTTAATTGTTTTTCTAATAATGGATATACAGAATAAACATTAAAAAAAATAATTCCATAGCAATCATTGTAGATAGACAAGAAACTCAGAAGAATTTTTTCTAAGTAGTTTGAACGATTAAAATCGATAATAGTTCAAACAAAGTAAATTAACATTTTGTCTAGTTTTTTACTAAACATTAATTTAAATTGTTGTTTACGCACCTCTTTTTCAATTGACAAATTACTTAAGAAAGAAACAAGTTCAGTTTGACGAATAATATTTAAAAGAAATGCAACTTGCTTTGCATATAAATTTATTTTATTTTTTTTATTCGCGGTTTCAAATAAAAAAGAGCTATAAGAATAAATAAAACTAATATTCATTATTTATCTCCTTTATTTTCTTTAACTTGTTTGATAAAATCATTAACAAATTCATCAGAATCTTCCTTTGTAATTTTTTTCTTTAGTAAAGAACTTGATGCATTAAAAGCAATATCCAAAATCTCTTTATTCATTTTAGAATAAATGTTATCTTTAATTCTGATTGAATCATTAATAGCATCATCTGTAATTTTCTTAGCGTTATTACGTGCTTCAGACTCAATCTTTTCTTTTAATTGATAAGCTTGACTATTAGCAACATTAATAATATTTTGGGCTTGTGCACGAGCATTAATCTTTTCCTTTTCAGATTCAGCTAATTTTTTTAATGCTTCTTTTCTAGAATTTTCTGCTTGTTTTATCTGATCTTGTATATATTCATTGCGTTTTTTTAATGTCTCTTTTGATGGTTTTCAAACCAATCAAACACATAACGCAAGCAATACTAAAGTAGCAAACAAATGTGCTAAAAATACTCATAAATTCGGAAAGATAGCATTTAAAACATCATCCGCTTCAATTGGAGCACATCCTGTTAAGCATAAAGAAATAGGTAGAATAATAAATGTTCCACCTAAAATGATTAATATTTTCTTTAATGCTTGATTACTCACAATTTACTTAGCAACAAAAATTAATAAAATTGCAATAATTAATGAATAAATAGCAGCGGTTTCAGCAATAGCACAACCTACAATCATCATTGTACGAATTTTACCTTCTGCTTCTGGATTTCTAGCTACTGCTTCAGAGGCCTTACCTGCAGCAAAACCTTGTCCAATACCAGTACCTAAACCACCTAACATAGATAAACCGGCACCGATAAAAGCACCTAATTTATCAGACTGTTCAGCTGCTAATGCTGAGACACCATTCAAAGCTTCAATTATTTCTGACATTTTTTCTCCTAATTAAATAATATTTATTATTATAGTATTAAGTGAAAAATAAACATAATAAACCTTATTCTATTTAATAAATAAAAAGTCAATAGCAAACTTTCCAGTAATATAAAGGTCCATAGTTAGACTTAAAATTAGTTCGAACATAACAATTTATTGTAAAAAACAGTAATTTAACTGATTTTTCATTGAATGAATAAATGTTAATAATAATTTTTTATAAATTTTTATAAAAAATAGTAAATATCTAATTTATGAAATTATTCCAGTAAGTTCAAAAAGTTTGAATGAGTATTCAAATCACTTCTCATACATTTTTGCCACTAAATTAGTTTCAGGAGAAACTCGTTTTATATAGTTATATACTTCAGATAATTTTGAGATATTATATCTCATAAGAGTATCAAAATAATAACCATATGTTAATGAATGTTCTTCAAAATTATCCATTAAATCACAAAATTTTTTCACAGATCCTATTTGTTTGAGAACATGAAAAGTGGTGCTATTTAAAATCCAAGTCGGTTTTGCTCTAATTGTGTAATGAACGATGTAAGCATTTTTAAATTTATTCATTCTTTCATTTTCAGAAATATTATATCATTTAGAAATTTTCTTAAAATTTGCATCTGATCATAAATGCAATTGTAAATTGTATTCATCATCCAAAATATGAATATTTTTTTTAAAAAATAAGTTAATTAAATCTTGATCATTTATCTGTAATTTACTCGCGTTCTCAATAAATTTATTAAAATCTATCTCTTTTCACTTTTTAATATTAAAAAGTAAAATACCAGAATTCACATATTTATCATAGTTGTCTGTGCCATCATTAAAATATTTGTATATTCACTTACTATCAAATTCTTTTTTTGCTCTTAAATCTTCATTCATTCATTGAATTCAGCTAGCAATTGCATATTCAACACTAGCACCGATTGGTTCTATATTTTTTTCATTTCATAGACTAGTTAAGTCTCTAAGAACTAATGTATCAATATCTAAATAAATTGCTTTTTCATAATTAAAAAATAATATCGGAATTAACAACCGATAATATGATGGAGAGGGTCATTTTAATTTAATATAATGATCTTCATTCATATTGATATTTCCTATATTGTATTTTTTTTCATATTCAATACAATTTGTTATGGAAATAGTAACATTTTTAAATAATGCTATTATTTTATTGATATTATTTTTTGAATTATCAGAAATACATTTTTCCAAAATTACAATATGATATGTTGTCGTAGATTGTTTATTTAGTAATAATGAAAATAATGAGACATATAATTGCTCAACACCTTTCTCATCAGTAGCATATACAATTAAAATTGAATCACTAATTTTAAGCATAGATATAATTTAATTATAAAATTATAATCGTCTCAAAATGTATTTATATAGGTCTAAAATAAAATATAATTGGTTTAGAAATTATATATGTCTATTATTAATAAATTAAACACAACTCGAGAGAGAGAGAGAGTAACTACTCTTTAATAATTTTTAGATTTGGAGGAATAACTCTGTAGGTTTAAGCCTATAGAGTTTTTTGTCTATGCCAAAAAAAACAGAGTTTCAAATTGTAAAGGAAGTTACAGATAAATTAGGCTTAGAGAATAAAACAGATGGTTCTATAGTTAGATACAACAAAAAATATCATCATAGGAAGCCCGATGGATTATATGAATATAAAGATATTGTAATAGTTCTTGATGCAAAAGCAGAAGGAGAAAAATTTATTGGGCAGCTTGAAGACTATTTACCAGCCGAAAAAGAAAAGCAACCTAAAAAGCATGTATTTGGTATTAAATATAACGGGAAACATCACTATGCCTATTTAAATGAAATAACTAATTTATTACCTGATGCCAAAGTTTTAGCTGACAAAGAATACTATTATAACTTAGCTCATAATTTTGAATTAGATAAAACAGAAATTTATAAAATGTCTAGAGAAATTAATCACATATTACATAATATGGGATTAGCCAGTTTATTAGATAGAATGGTATGGACAGTCTGTGTATTGGTTGCTTGTAGGAATCAAACATTATATAATACAGAGCCATCTTACAAAATGGATGTTGTTCGTTTATTAAAACAAGCAATAACTAATGATTTAAATAAAAATTCAAAATTGGAAATTTTAATTGAAGAATTCGAATCAATCAACATAGACCACAATAAAGAAAAATTAAAACGACTACTTTCAATAATTAATGATCTTAGTGATTTATTAAATTCAAAAAAATGAAATGGTGAAGATGTTGGTGCTATATTTTTTAATGAATTCACAAGATATAAGGGGAAAGCACAAGACGGTCAAGTTTTTACTCCTGAAAATTGAACGAGTTTTATGTATAAATTAATTTCTTGTAATTCTCAAGACAAAATATTGGATGCTGCATGTGGATCTGCTGGATTTTTAGTTAAAGCGATGAATTTAATGACAGAAGAAGAACCACATTCAAGAGAAAGAATACATAGTAAACAATTATTTGGGGTTGAAAATAGTAGAAAAATATATGCTGTCGCATGTGCAAATATGCTTTTACACAAAGATGGTAAAAGTAATATTATTCAAGGTGACTCAACAAATGAAAATAAATTAACCGGTGTCACAGAATGCGAAAATGTTGGGGAATGAATTAAAAAAAAAAGAATTACTAAAGTTCTTATGAATCCTCCTTTTGAAGGATCAACAGGGATTAAAATTTTATCTAATGTGTTAGATAATGTTCAACCGAATGCTGATGTTGCTTTTATTTTACCTAATAGGACTTTATTAACTAAAAGTAAGACAATAGTTAGACGAATACTTAATAAACATACACTTTTAAATATTATTGCTATGCCTGAAGCTACTTGAAGAGGTTTAGCTAACGTAAATACTTCTATATTTGTGTTTAAAGCGCATATCCCGCAATTAGACAAACCTATAGTAAAATATTACATAGAAGAAGATGGACTTGTTACAGTAAAAAATTCCGGTCGTCATGATACAAAAAAAGTTTGACAGAATAAATTAGAAAATTTTTGACTTGATATTATTAAAAATAACAAGCAGCACCCTACTAAACAAGAAGGAAAACAATTAGAATATGTATTTCCTAAAAAAATTATTCCTTTAAAAGAATCAGATTTTGATAAGACAATTTTAGATAGGATATTATTTGAAAATCCTGAAATCAAAGAAAAGGTTGATGAAATCAAAGAAAAGGTTGATGAAATCAAAGAAAAGGATTGATTATTATGGAGTATTAAATCTTCAGATGATAAAAAGGAATAATTATGGTTTTTGACAAAATAGAAAATTTAGTAAAAGAAGTAAAGTTTTCCAAAGATGTAGATACACGTTTTTGAAGAGAATTTAAAATGTGTGATTTATTTGAATTTAAAAAAGGAACAACTGATAATTGAAAATTAATGAGCGATGGTGATGTAAATATGATTACCACAAGTTCAAAAAACAACGGTGTTGTAAGAAGAGTTAATATAAAAGATAAATCTAAAATATATAAAAAATGCTTAACACTTTCTAATAATGCAGATGGTTGGATTTTTTGACAAGAAGAGGAGTTTGCTATTTCAAAAGATAATTGTTTATTAAAAAATAAATTTTTAAATAAATATAGTGGTATTTTTATATCAGCTATTTGAAACTCTTCTGTTCAACAAAAAGGATATGGATGAGGAAATAAGACGGGAATAAACAAAGTCAAAAATGAAACAATTTTATTACCATCTACAAGTGATGAAAAACCAAATTATGAATATATGGAGCAGTATATTAAAAATAGAGAGAGAGATTTTAAATATGTTAATTTAAAAAAAATTAAAGAATTACCTAATTTAATTAAAAAGTCAAATGATATAAATGTATTCACTTGAAATGAATTTCTAATTTCAGATGTTTTTAATATTTATTCATCAAAAAATTCACTTGATAAAAATAAAATAAAAAATGGAAATGGTAAAAAATTTAACTATATCACCCGCACCAATAAAAATAATGGAATTTTTGGGAAAATAAGTAAACAAAATGTTGAATTAAATAAAAAAAATTGTTTAACAATTGGATTAGATACACAAACATGTTTTTATCAAGATGAAGATTTTTATACTGGACAAAATGTTCATATTTTAAGAATTAATAATGGTTGTAGAGAGATTTATCTGTTTATTACTACAATTCTACAACATTCATTAAAACTTTTATATTCTTGAGGATCACAAGGTGCGACAATAGGGAGATTAAAAAATCAAAAAATTCTATTACCTGTAGATAAAAACAATAAAATAGATTGGAAATATATGAAAAATTTTATTGTTAAAAGAGAAGAAAAAATCAAGAATTTTCTTTTTAAATCTTAACACAATTATCAAGTTGTTTATTAATAATTTTAATAATTTGTAAGTTCTCTTTCTTATCAGAAGAATTAAAATTCAAACTTAACTTTTGAAGATTAGAAACAACTTCTTTTAAATTTTTAGTCTGATCAAATTCCAACCGGATTACACAAAATTTAATTACATTATTTAAATTTTTTTGAATCCAATTAAACAAATCTCAAATTATTTGAATAGATTTATTTGATAAATTATATTTATTACTTAATTTATAAAAAGTAGTAAATAATAAATGTAAGTTATCAAGACGCTTTTTATATATAGGGATAAATTTTTTAGTAGAGTTAATGTCTTGTTCTAATAATTTATCTTGAAAGTCATAGAGTTTTTTTAATTCTATATTGGAATTTATATCTAGATGTGCAAGCATACTTTTTCTTTAAAAGTTTGATCGTAGCTGTGATTTCATTAAATTCCATAAATTTCTCTGTTAATTTAATTTTAGAATGATTTTAACGTGAATTTTAACTTTTACATTTATCTAGATTTTTATTTCTCGTTAAAATTTAGTGGGTTTCTAGTGTTTATAGAGTGAATTTAACTAATTAAGAAAAGTTGAATTACTTAATTTAACTCTATTTTAATTAGTAGTTTAAGTAATAAAAAGCATATTCATTTATTGATGTTAAATTCCTTATTAAAGGTAATGATTTTAATCTATAACATTTATAAAAAGCATTATTAGGGATTATTTGTAATTCTGTATTAAATAAATCAACATATTTTAAAGACAGACAATTTTTAAACAATTATCTTGTAATATAAAAATTGTATCAGGTAATAATATAGATTGTATTAATACAGAATCTTGAAAAAACTAGATGTTATTGCTGTCAATTCATTACACCTAGATAAATCAACGTATGTGATTCGATCGCGAATAAAACTTTTTAACGAAAAATTTGTATCAATAGATTTTACTGTTCTTGGTAATCCAAACGCATCTCAACCAATAGGATGAAGAACGTTAAATCCTTCATGAATTTTGAATCTAGAAATTACATCTGTTGCTGTATAACCCTTTGGATGACCAACATGTAAACCTTGACCTGACGGGTAGGGAAACATATCAAGAGCATAAAACTTTTTATTTGAATCATCTTTGAATTGATAAATTTTATATTCTAGTCAATATTTCTGTCATTTTTTTCTATTAAAGTTATGGTTATACATATTAATAAAAAATTGTAAAATAAATATTTAATTAACTATTAAATTTATAAAAATTATTCATATCAAAAATAGTTAATAATTTAACTATAAACATATACTTAATTTATTGTAATTTATTAATTACGAGGCTGCAGTTCAACTACTTGGAAGTTCAGCATTAGTTTGTAAATAATGAAACAATTGATTACTATCATGTTGAGAATCAACGGGGTTTATTACTAAAACTGTTCCTGATGAAGAAATTTGATTAAATCCTGTGCCTTCGCCTATATCTGTTCCATCTTGTCATGCATTTCATGTAATACTGCTTAAGTTTGTACAAAAAGAAAAAGCACAGGGGTTAATTTTTTGTAAAGTATTTGAAAAAATTACTGAAATTAATGAAGAACAATTCATAAAAGCATTATGTCCAATTGAAGAACAATTAGATCCATTTTCAAAAGTTAAATTCTTAACAAACGATGGGATTTTGTTAACATAAAAAGCAGTATTAGCAATGCTTGTTACACTTGCTGGAATTTGCACTGTATCGCAAATTCCATCGTTATATTCATCTAAATTAATACCTGATTTAAAACCATTTAGAACACCAGTAGTTTCATTAATGTCATAAACTTCGTATGGCAATATCTTTTTATCTACAGGGGTTGGTTTATTACTGCCACAAGCAGTGGTAGTGAAAGGAATTGATGCAGCAAACCCAATTCCAGATGTAACACATAAAATGGTTTTTAATATTTTTTATTTTTCATATTTTTCTCCTATTTGTATATTTATACTCGTTTTTTTTTTTTTTTTTGCAATAAATTTGAAAAAATAATAAATAGGAAATAAATTAGAACATTCCTGTATTCTTAAATATATACATGTAAAAATACATACATTATTTTAAATTATGATAAATATGATAATTACTATCAAACAGAAATTTCGATAGTCTTATCTTGAGAAATCTTTATGGTAACACTGCTAAATTAGTTATTACCATATGAATTAAACTTGGTTAAATAATTTATATTTATTTACAAGTATATAAGCATTTTATAACACAATAGATTTTTTGTTAAGTAATCTATTTTAATTATTAGAAATGGTCTGATCAACTATTTCGAAAAAATGATGGGTCCCATAAGCCGAACTAGAAGAAGAATCTAAATTAAAGAATGCAGCTGAAGGATAAAATAAATAAACAGCTGATGATACTTTACTCATCCCTCCTCAATAAATACCAGAAACTTCAAGATCTTCGTTTATAACCATAGATCCAGAAGCGCCACCACCCAAAGCAAATACTTCTTTAGGTTCCATAAAACATTGATCTTGATAAGTATAGTAAGATGCATTGCTTAATATGTTTAATGATGGGCCCTTTAATTCAACAGTCTTAGTTTTAACTTCTGTTAAATATGTAAAACCTCTTGATTCAGTAGTTTGTTCAGAATTAGCTCACGGATAACCAGCAATATACACATTTTCGTTTAAAGAGAGTTTATCTGTATTAATATTAACAATTTTTTCACCAATACCGTAGTGGTTATTTATATTATTAATTTCACTTTTTAATTGAGATACACCTTTATTAGAGCCGTTTATAGTTGTATTGATTGCACTGTATGTTGTTGTTAGATCTAATGTAAAAGCACACATATCCATATAAAGATCTTTTGTAGTAGAACTTTCTGTATAAGTTCCTACTTTAACTGTAATTGGATTTAATGTTGATAACATGTCTTTAATAGATGTTTTAGATGCTTGCACATAATCACCATAATTGCTTGTGTATGGGTTATATGATTCAGGATTACCTATGACTGCCAACATTGTAGCAGAATAATTTGTATCATTTGCTATGCTTAAAATTCCCTCTCAAACATGATAGTTGGTAATGAATTCATATTTATATTGATCTAATCTTTTATAGAATCACATCGTTCCAGAAGAAACGCCTCTTAATTCATATCCTCCACTTGCTGTTGATGTCATTCCTATAGCTCCAATTGATAATGTTCTTTCAGCAATGTAATCATAATAATCTTCAGATGACAATTTTCCGTCATCAATAGTATTAATGGTAAACGTTAAAAATGTAGATACAGATAAATAGTTTGCACTTGTTGCAATTAACTTAAAATCATATTTTCCATATGACCCAATTGCATCTCACGATAATGATTTATTATTAGTAATATGTATTTTATTAGATATTTCTTGAGAGATAGATTCAACAGTGAAATTAACTTCCTGTGAAAAATATGTCTTAGGATATACAGTTGCACTTAGTGATCAATTAAGAGAGCCTGATTGATCTTTATCTCAGTATATAGTTGTATTTTTATTGTAATCAATACTTATACCCTCAGGTGTAGGAGTTGAAGAATCAGTTACATTTAAATAAAATGTCAAAATACCAATTGCATTACTTGAAATACTAGAAGTAGCTTTTAAATCAAACAAATATGTACCTACTGTAGAAATTTCGCCTCAAATTATCTTATTATCCTTAATTTTAACAACTTTATTTGGTGTCTGATCTTCTTGAATTGATCATTCAACTTTTTGACTAGCAGCCAATGGATAAACGGTTGCATCTAACGTTCAGTTATTAATACTACCTGATTGATTTACTTGACAAATAATACTATTTTTACCTGAATAATTTATAGCAACATATTCAGGATTATTGACAGGTTCTCCAGCACAACTCGATAAACAAAAAGAAGGAATAAGTATCAGTCCAGAACCAAAAAATAATTTAGATACAAGGTTAAATTTCATATATATATTATAAAAAATATTAGAGGGTAACCTCTAATATAAAACAATATTTATAGAACTATAATAAATTATTCAAGAATGTCAATAATGCTTCCTGCACCAACTGTTCTACCACCCTCACGGATTGAGAATTTAGAACCTTTTTCAGCAGCTACTGGAGCAATTAATTCTACAGTAATTTCTGTGT
>CATAWQ010000015.1 GCA_949500635.1 uncultured Mycoplasmatota bacterium | reverse complement strand
CCTTTTTCAAAAGCATCAACTGTAATAAAATCTCCAACTTTATAATTTTCAGTATTTTTAAATTCTTTAATGAATTCTTTTGGAGTATATCCATTTTTCTTAAAAATACCAATATAAGGTTTTGATTTTCTTTCAACTTTTTCAACATCTAAATAACCCACCTTGATGTTACCGTTCTTTTTAACTTCAAGTACTTGATTTGGTTCACAACTTACAACTGTTGCTGCTAGTTGTTTACCATTAACATCAAATACTTGCATCATTCCCACTTTAGTTCCAATTATGTTTTTCATAACTTCTCCTGAATTCTAATACTATAAAGTAATTTGAATTTCAACTCCTGATGGAATAACTAATCTTTTAAGAGCATCAATTGTTTGAATAGATGCTTTCTTAAGTACAATTAGACGTTTGTGGGTTCTACGTTCAAATTGTTCCATTGCTGGTTTATAAACATGCGGCGATCTACAAACTGTAAAAATTTCCTTCTTTGTAGGAAGGGGAATTGGACCTTTAACTTCGCAGCTTGTATTAATAGCGATTGTAATTATTTTCTTAACTGATTTGTCTAATAGTTCATGATCATAAGAAAATAATTTAATTCTTAATTCTTGATTCATACTTTATGTTGCCTTTCTGATATTTATTTTTAACGCTTTTTAGATTTATTGAGTTCCCTGATACTTGACAACACACTTTGGTGTATCAGCAATCTCAACAAAAGAAAGCGTATATATATAATAGCATAAATAGAATAAAAAAACAAAAATATTTTTAGTAATTGGATATCAAACAATGTTTCTTTTGTTATTATCATAAAACTATTTCATAAGATAATTAGATAACAAAGTTTAAGTTAGTAGGTAGATATCCAAAAATAGTTTTACACTATTTTCTTTATTGAATTACAAAATCTAACATTAATATTAGTTACTTAACAAAGTTTCAGCTAGTAATAACTTTAGCATTTTTATAGTATAAGATTTCTCAAGGTAAGATTCCTGGAATATCTCCTTGGAAATATTCATTAGATTGAATATCAATACCTTGATTCATATATGCAGCTCATATTAGTTCTGAACAATATCATGCACTTGTATTTTTAGATACATCTTCACTTAAAAATAAGGGAATGTTATAATTTTTTCCTAATTGAGAATCACAAAATTCAGCAGCGGCTTCAATTTGTCGAATATTTGCATCAGAAATATGAAGAACAGATATTTTATCATCAAACATTCTTATATCATCTAATAAACCATAAGAAACACCAAATTGGTTTGCTTCAATAACTCTTAAATATTTAACAGTATCATTACTTCCTTTTACTTTTGCATCATATCATCCATCAACAATTGCGCAATGACCTGAATAATGACCATATAATCCAAATCCACGTGCTGAAAAAACAACATCTCCTCTACTAATGTTTTCTCATGAAAATTTATTAGTATATGTTGGTTTATCTAGTAATTCATATGTACCATTAATTTTTTCACCATTACTATGGTTAAAGTTTAAACCTGTATAGTAATTATCAGAATATACACTAAAGATTAATTCTCAGGCTTTTTCTTTAGCTTGTTCGTCATCTCCAAATAATGGATATAGAACATTTTCAAACAAATCTTGTAAAGATCAGTTACTTTTAGCATATTTTTTCAAATCAATTCTTTTAGTCACAATGCCATTCATTAAATTAACAAAATTATTAATTTTTTCTTCACTAAATAAATGTTTAATAACATCATTTGAAGCAAAATTATAAACACCTTCCATAACTTCATCATGAAATAAAAAAAGAACTTCTTGAAAAAGTTCAAGAGGGTCTTTATTCTTGTTAAAATCTTTACATTCTAATGCAACATTTCTAAGTGTTGAGATAAATGTTTGTGAAAATAAATCATATACATAATTTACATAAAATTTAGTTTCTTGTGAAAACTCAGATTCAGCTGAAATTAAGTTAACAACTTCAGACCCAATTATCTCTAATTGGTCAACTATTTGATTAGTAACTTTTTTGCATTATATGTTTTATGTTGAGGAATATCCGAAGTTTTTTTATGACTTAAACTAATAGCAGTAGTAGTAATTAATGATGCACTACATAAACTACAAGATGCTAAAAAACTATATTTTAAAATTTTCTTATTCATGTTTTTACCTCGATACTTACATTTTTTATTATGTAACAAAAAAGCAGCATTAGCAAGAGAAAATTTTTGATTTTATTTCTAAATTTATTAAATTTAGTTTTTCTTAAAATTTTTATTCTTTAACATTTTAATGCCTAATTTTGACAAAAATACTAATAACCAAAAAAGATCACAAGCCCTACTATTTACAAAGTTAAATACTAAAAGATGCTAATTAGATTTTTTGCAAATTTTATAAGTATTTCATTTTTTTCAAAAGAAATTATCTTGAATTAAAACAAATCATGTCATAAATGCAGCAATAGGAATGCTAATTAAATAATAAGCAGTAAATCTACCTATAGAATACATAAGTGAAACATTTTGAGGAATTGGTCAAATAAGATCTAATGTAATGAATACTGGACCATGCATTAAATAGATGCCTAAAGATACTCATCCTGCAAACTTAATTATCTTTTCAAGTAAAGAATATTTAATTGGAGGTAGACAATTAAAGAATATTAACAATGAAGTTCCACACATAAATTGGAAGAGAGTTGTAAAGCAATTTGGTGTTACAGATTTATCATCAATAAAACTAGTGATTTTATGGAAAAAACAAAAATAGCAAATAGATACTATTCCAAAGAAAATAGAACTATAAAGTGCTTTTTTACTCTTCAAATTTATAATTCTATCACCATAATGAAACGAAATTCAAGCACCTGTTAAATAATATATACATACATAAAAAACCATTCATGGAGATAAATAACTTCATGCATCTTTTCAACCACCATGCAAGTTTCAAAATTCTGCTAATATTGTAAGAATTATTATGATAAAAAGACCAGTAAATTTTTCTATTGATTTTATAAATTTATTTAGGTAGGGTTGAATCACAACTATAACGAAATAACATAAATATATCATCATGATGTATATTTAGCACCTATAAATCTAAAACTAAAAAAATAAGCGATTGGGTTTTCTGCTTGTGTTTTTTCAGGACCCACAAAATATAAAATCGTATAAATTATTAAGCCTCAAATTGTTCATATTGCAAATTTAACAAAAGTCTTTCAAAGTCTTGACTTTGTTGCTTTAATTCCAAAAAAACCTGAAATTAAAGTAAAAATAATAACACCACATTGAGTATCTGTATCAAAGTAATGAGAAGCACAAATTCAAGTAATTGCAATTAATCTTAACAATTCAATTCAAGCATTTCTTGTTACTTTATTAGTTTCGTGTTGATTTACTTGTTGATAAGTTAGTGTTTCCATGAAAATTAAAACTATTTTTGTTTACTTTTAACTACTTCTTCTACAACACTCTTAGGAGCTTGAGCATAGTGGGAGAATTGCATAATGTAGTTTCCACGACCCTGAGTGAATGAACGAAGATCTGTTGCATAACCAAACATATTTTTTAAAGGAACTTTAGCTTTAATAATTTGAGCATTTCCTCTTTGTTCTGTACCTTCAATGGTACCACGTCTAGAAGAAATATCTCCCATAGTATCACCGAAGTATTGATCAGGAACTGTTACATCAACTGACATAATAGGTTCTAGTAATACTAGACCACATTTTTTGCTGGCTTCTTTTAAACACATACTTGCAGCAATTTTAAAAGCCATTTCTGATGAGTCAACTTCGTGGTAACTACCATCAAACAAAATTGCCTTAACATCAATTAGTGGATAACCAGCTAAAGGTCCTGATTTCATTGATTCTTGAATACCAGCATCAATTGGTTTAATATATTCACGTGGGACCTTACCACCAACAATGTCATTAACAAACTCATAACCTTTATCTTTATTAGGTTCAAATCTCATTACAACATGTCCATATTGTCCACGACCACCTGATTGTTTAATGTATTTACCTTCAGCTTCTCCTGGAATTGTAAATGTTTCTCTATAAGAAACTTGTGGAGCACCTGAGTTTACTTGAACATTAAATTCACGTCTCATACGGTCAATAATAATATCTAAGTGTAATTCACCCATACCAGAGATAATTGTTTGACCTGTTTCTTCATCTGTGTGAGTTTTAAATGTTGGGTCTTCCTCAGCTAATTTAGCTAAAGCTAAAGACATTTTTTCTTGATCTGCTTTTGTTTTTGGTTCAACGGCCAATGAAATTACTGGTTCAGCAAACTTCATCGATTCAAGTTTAACATCAATACCTTCATCTGCTAATGTATCACCTGTTGTTGTTCCTTTTAATCCAACAATTGCACAGATATCACCAGCTCTAATTTCTTCAATTTCATTTCTTGCATTAGAATGCATTTTAACTAAACGAGAAATTCTTTCTTTAATATTTTTGTTTGTATTTATCAAATATGATCCTGATTTTAATACACCTGAATAAACACGAACGAATGTTAATCTACCAACAAATGGATCGGTTGCAACTTTGAATGCTAAAGCAATAAAAGGAGCATCATCTTTAGATTCAACTTTAATAACTTCATCATTTGGTTTATGAGCTTCAACTGGGGGAACATCTAACGGACTAGGTAAATAATCAATTACACAGTCAAGCATTGCTTTAACACCTTTATTTTTAAATGATGATCCACAAATTACTGGGAAAAATTCTGCTGATAATACACCTTTACGAATACATTTTTTAATTTCTTCAACAGTCAATTCTTCACCACTTAAGTATTTTTCCATTACTGCATCATCAAAATTAACAATTTCTTCAATCATTTTTGTACGGAATTCATTGGCTTTGTCTATATAATCTGTTGGAATATCTACCACCTTAAAATCTTCTTGAGCTCCACCATCATACATCATAGCTTTCATTTCCACTAAATCAATGATACCATTAAAATTATTTTCAGCACCAATTGGATATTGAATAGCTACACCATTAGCACCTAAACGTTCATTTAAAGATTTAACTGACATTTCAAAGTCTGCACCAATCTTATCCATTTTATTTACATATACAATTCTTGGTACACGATAAGTGTTTGCTTGTCTTCAAACAGTTTCTGTTTGAGGTTCAACACCATTTTGTGCATCAAGAACAGTAACAGCACCATCTAATACTCTCAATGAACGTTCTACTTCAACTGTAAAGTCAACGTGTCCAGGAGTATCAATAAGGTTTAATTCATAACCTTTTCATAGTGCATATGTAGCTGCTGATGTAATAGTAATGCCACGTTCTTTTTCTTGTGCCATTCAATCCATTGTAGCACCACCATCATGAACTTCACCAATTTTGTGAGTTTTACCTGTATGGTATAAAACACGTTCTGATGTTGTTGTTTTACCTGCATCAATATGAGCCATAATACCGAAATTACGGTATTTTTCCATCGGGAATTGTCTTGCCATAAATATTTTTAAATCCTTCCTTTATTAGAATCTCAAGTGAGCAAAAGCCTTATTTGCTTCAGCCATTTTATGAGTGTCTTCTTTTTTCTTAACAGAAGCACCTGTGTTGTTAGATGCATCAATAATTTCGTTAGCTAAACGATCTAACATTGTTTTTTCACTACGGTTACGTGAATATAAAATTAACCATCTTAGTCCTAAAGTAATCTTTCTTTCAGGTGGAACTTCAGTTGGGACTTGATAATTAGAACCTGCAACACGTCTAACCTTAAGTTCTAGTGCAGGCATAATGTTTTCTAATGCTTTATTAAAAACTTCAATTGCAGGTTTCTTAGTTTTTTGTTCAACTTTTTCAAAAGCACCATATAAAGTGTTTTGAGCCAGACCTCTTTTACCATCCAACATAATCATGTTGATGGCTTTAGCAACAATTTTAGAATTGTAAACTGGGTCAGGTAAGATATCTCTTTTCTTTGCAGAATTTTTTCTCATTGTTATTTACTCCTATTTCTTATCTGATTTTTGTTTTTTAGCTCCATAAGCAGAACGTTGTTGGTTTCTCTTAGCTACACCTTGTGTATCTAAAACACCACGAACAATGTGGTAACGCACACCTGGCAAGTCTTTTACACGACCACCACGGATTAACACGATACTGTGCTCTTGAAGGTTATGACCTTCACCACCAATGTAAGCTAATACTTCTTGTTTGTTAGTTAGTTTAACCTTAGCATATTTACGCAAAGCTGAGTTAGGTTTTTTTGGAGTCATAGTACCCACTCTGGTACATACTCCTCTTTTTAATGGAGAAGGTTTATA
Organism: uncultured Mycoplasmatota bacterium; assembly: GCA_949500635.1. Classification (GTDB taxonomy): domain Bacteria; phylum Bacillota_I; class Bacilli_A; order Mycoplasmatales; family Mycoplasmoidaceae; genus Malacoplasma_A. The sequence continues at coordinate 10,449 of CATAWQ010000015.1, read as the reverse complement.
CTTCTCTGTATTTTTGATTGAATTGAAAGAACTGTTTAAAGCAGGAGATTTACTCTTCTTTACCTTAGACTTTCTTTCTTTTCTAATTAATTGTGCGATTGTTGGCATATTTCCTTTCTTATTTTTTATTGACAACTACTTTGTGTGTATCATTATATAAAAAAAATATATTAATTGGTATTTTTTTAAGAATATATTTCTAATTTAAAAAGTCGACAGTTGTGCAAAAATTAATTTAAATAAAAAATATCAGTAAATACACATTTGAATATTAATAAAAACACCAAATTACTCTGGTGTTTAAATTTTAATATTAAATCTGACTAATGAATTCTTCAACCTCTGAATCAATAATATTGCTTCAAATAATTGTTGCAACATCAATTACTGTTAGAAGAAGCATAGCAATACCACTAATGATTGAAAGTGTTTTACAAAGTTGAAATTGATTAGCAGTTCTTGCATTTCTTGCATGCTGATCTGCAAGTTCTCCTCGAAGAACTATTATATGATTCACTTCTCGTTCATAGTAGGTAAAACCATCTGCATCTAAATCAACACTAATATGCATTTGGCGTCTAGATGGAAATAGTTCATCTTTGACATCAGTTCTTAAACGATCTGAATCAAAAATAGCGTCAACTCTATCAGACACTAAAACTGTTTTTTTAGTGACATCATCACATGGAATAACACATCCATCATAATAATCAAATCTATTTGGGACAAGTGGATTTTCTGGGTTTGGATATAGAATAGTTACTGTATTATGGATGATGACATAGTTATAATTTTGTAAGTCATCTATAGTAAAATTATCATCAAATCCTAAAAGTTGGTTATTTTGAATTTTTAAAGCAGATGTTGGTAGCGATTGATCATCGGATATAGAAATATTAAAAGGATTGCTTTCACCTGTCAATTCTGTTACACCATTATTATGTGAAACTTTTAATACAATAGAAGACAAAGATATTGCTTCAGTTGGTGTTCCGGAAATGACTCCAGTAAACTGATTAAATGTTAATCCTTTCAATTGATCATTGTCAATAGGCATCTTTTTTGTATCGTCATAAAGTTGAAAAAGCAGTTCAGTAGAGCTAATATGATTGCCTAAATCATCATATATAGAGTTTGAAAAATCCCCTGTAGAAACAATGGGATTATGAATATGTCCTAATATATCAGAAGTTCATTTGTTTTTAAAGACAAGACTTGTCGGAATCGCTTCTTTAATGTTGATGTCAAACGGCATTGTCTCACCTCTATAAGTAACACCATTAAATTTAGTACAAAAAATTATTGTTTCTCCAATAATAATACCAGGATTTCGAGGAATACCAATTACTTGCCCTTTATTATTAATAGATAAATCACCAATTAAAGAAACAGATTTAGAAAAGCTAAAAGAGAATACTAAACCATGAGAGGAAAAGTGAACACCGGTTTTTCTAAGATAAAGATCATCTAAAAAATATGAATTTGTTTTAGTTAAACCAATGCCCGCATTGCCTCTTATAGTTCCTATATTTAATGCATTACTAACATCTAAATTCTCATAACTAGAACATGATGAAAGAGGAGCAATAATTAAAATACTAGGGAATATTTTCAGGATTTTTTTAAAATTTTTCATCATATTTTTAAAGATATTTAACACTTTAGTTAAAATAAACTCAAGAAATTTTATGCACAAAATTGTCAATTCGTAATTTTATTTTCTGATTTTATCTTATTTCTATTTATTATATGAACGAATTATTTTAGAGAGAATTTTTTTAATAACACTATCAACATCATTTTTCTTTTGTTCTAATCCTACTTTTTAGTAGTTAATTTTTTCAATTTTTATTGAAGCTCATTAATGTTTAGTCGTTGATTTTGAACATGAGCAATTTTTGCAGATATTGTGTCAATCTTTTTATTAATTTTGGCTTTTCGTCCTTCTTTTTTGTTTTTATCTATTTGTGCAGGTGTTGACTTAGCATGTTTTTTTTGGAGTATTCTTTCTTTTAAAGAATGATCATCAGTTTTTAAGTTTTTCCTTAGTAGTGTTTTGTTCGACTACATTAGGTTTAGCGCTTTCATTAGAAGACGCCTTATTTGTAGCTAATGATAAACTCTAGTTATTTGACACAGTGTTTTTGTTTACTTCTTTTGAATTTTTAGTTTTAGGTTTTTTAGTGTGTCTTCTTTAGAATGAAATGCACAACATAATCACTAACAAAATAAAAATACCAAAAAATGCTCACAATAAATATTTTCAGATATTGTCATTAGAAGGTTTTTTCGTAAATGAGATAATATTTGATTTAATAAAATTCTTTGATTTTGTTCATCTTTAAAAGTTATGTTTTTTATAGAGACTGTTATTGGTGGGAAAATTGATAAAATTTTAATGTTTTATTAGCATGATTTTTTGAGAAAAAACAGAAATATCGTCTGTGTTACGCTGGATTTGTTCTCATTCTATTACATCTGATAATGTTAAAAAATCAATAGATTTTTCATATGTGTTATCATGAAATTCATCTTCCGGAAGCAAAGTGATAGTATCATTTTGTATAAATTTGAAAATAAAAATTACCTATATCTTCTAAACAATTTAGAATAGGAATAGAAACCTTCGGTTTCTTCACTTGGTGTGAATTTTATAATTTTTTCATTCTATGCCATTATGTGTAAATGTAGGTAATATTTTTAAATCAGTTAAAATAACATGAAGATTGTGTAAAGATACAACTTCACTCATAGAAACTAAACGATTTTGTTCATCAATTATTCTAAAAGATGCTGTCCAATAAGCTAAATTGCCTGAAGTTGCTTTTGCAAAAGATGAAAAAGGGATAGCAACTAATTGATCATCATTAGTGGTTCCACTTTTATTAAGACCACTGTTATCACATTGGTGGGCAACATTCTTTATGGTTGAGGAACAGACGAAGTGGGGGGGTAATAGTGCTAACAATAAAATTCTTTTGTATGTTTATTTTTCATAACAAATATTTATAATATTTTATATTATATAAATAATTTTTTTAAATCAAAAATGCATAAAAATTATTTAAAACTATCTGCAAAATTTAATAAAATATGAATTGTTATCCTAATTCTTTGTTTTTTTGCACCATTCACTTTTTTATGTTCATGTTCATTTAATCGCACTTATAGCCTATCCTCAGTTGATTTTAATACATCTTTTATTCATAACCATAGAATTTATATTTATACAGATTCTCCAACATCCACAAGCAGCAGAGAACTTCAACGTTCTATTATCAATGATAAAACAATTAAAAATGATGTATTAAACCATGTAATTTCTGTTTATCCATCTCTAAAAAATGAAATATTTGAAAATAATTTTGAACTAAAACTTGACATTCCTTCATATGATGATACATTTAATCTAGTTACCCCAATTAATTTAAGCTATGACATCATAATTTCTTACAAAAATCGCAAAATTTTAAATAACTTAAATAAAATTTCAGCAAATACTTATACTCTACAAGCTTTACCAAAGAATTTTAAAATTAATTTAAATGAATTAACTAAATCTTTTGCTGCTATTCAGCTTAATTCTCCTTTTTTAGTTGACAATTTTGACAATCAAACAATAGAATCCATATCAGAAAATATTAGTTCAAATATTTTAAATACATATTTAAATTTATCAAGCGGATTAGATAAAACTACAATTCATAAGTATATTGAAGACACGGTTAATTCCCAATTACTTGCTCAATTAAATCAATTTGATCCAAACCTTAATTATCAAAATATTGATTTTAGTTTAGATGATGATACAACACAAAATTTCTCATCATTGCTGGAATTTAGCTTATTTGATTATATTAATTCTAAGAATCATTTAATTGACATTAATGCTAAATTCAAGTTTGATTCAAACCAATTTCATTGTAGTAATTCTGATAACTTTTTTAATGTAGGTATTAATAACCTGATTGTTTTATCTGATAAATTTAATTTAGAGGAGCTTGATGACTTTCTTGTCTATGATAAAAAAGTAAATTACTATATTTCAAATCAGGAATTTAACGATCATTCATTAGACTTAAATAATTTGAAGAAAAAAATTGATAAATCTTTAGAATTACCAATTAATAATGCTATTAAATCTTTACCTTTTTTGGCAGAGCTTTCTTAAAATTTTTATGTAATATCTTATGATTTAACTCCATTTAGCATTTCAAGTTTACCTATCACTCGGGCTGTTCCTATTTCTATAACTCCTAATCCAAATATTGAGAATGATCCATTAATTGGTATTTTTACATTTGATTTGATTGTTGAAATTTCTGACGAAAGAAAAACACTTAATTCAAATGATATAGTTATTGGTTTAAATCAAATGTTAAACAATGATAGTTCCAATAATATTTTTTATTTCAATGCTGAAAACCCTACAAATGTTTCGGTAACTGAGTTAATAGATCAAATCCCTACTAATATCTCACTTAAGAACAAAATAACAGATTGATTTAACATTAACTATTTATCCAATTTTAACTTATCTTGTGTAGATAGTGACTATCAGATAAATTTTTTTCAAAATGAAAAATACGCTTTACAACCTGGAGATTATTCTGCAACATCTGGTGATCATATAATATATTTTTATCTTGATTCTAGTAGTTATTCAAATATTTTTGCTGATAATACATCTTTAGTTCTAGCAACTCCTTTGAGAGCAAAATTTTGTGTGGATAATAGTAAATTTGATTTATCATCGCTAAACAATACAACTTTTTTTGAAACAATTCCATATTTAATTAATAAAGCATATCCTAACTTGCATTTTGTTCCTAAAAAAGATATTCAAGATTTGTTTGAATTAGATCAAGATTTGTTTGAAGAATTTCAAAAATTTATTTCAGATAAGGTGCCAGCCGCTAGAGATAGTGATTTTATAATAACTGTTGAATCACAATCAAGTACCTTAGATTTATCTAACTCTTCTAACCCTATTTTAGTAAACGTAAAACCATCTAGTTCAAGTACTCCATTTGAAAATTTTGCTAATTTAATATTTTATTTAAAGGCGAATCAACAAAAGGTCGATATTTCTTCAGGTATTTTTTATGATGAAAGATCATGTTATGAAATTGAAGGTGTAGCTGATATTAATAATGTACTTAGCACATTAATTGTTGAGAATATAAGAACAGAAATATCTGGTCAATTCATTGATACAGCACTTATTAATGACATAAATAATGAAATTATTAGACGTACTAAAATAGATTCTGTTAAAAAGGATGTAGATTATAAAATTGAAATAATAGATAATTCAGATAAATATTATGATTTTATTAATCCTGGTGCTATAAAAGCGATAACTATTTTGAAAATTATTGCTTTAGATACTTCTAAAAAGATTAGTGGAAGTTTTTTAGTTCAGTTAAAATTCAAAGTTTTTGAAACTCAAATTAAAAATATAACCCATAAAACAGTTTTGACTTTTGATGAATTAGGATATAAAGGATCTGGAAACTTCCCTTGTCCTTTAATTTATTATGATGACAATCAACCTGCAGTAATTAATGATCCGTTTTCAGGTTATGCAACACAAATATATAATGCAAAACAAGCAAACCTTGCATGAGTTAGAGAGTTTTCATCTAGAACATCTTGATCCTTTAATGATTTTAATTTCATTATTTCATATTCATATAATTACAATAGGCTTTGGAAATATTGTGTTTCTCACCCAAATTTCACTAAAACTCAACATTTTATTCCGGAATTATATTCATTGGGATTGATAGCAAATGTAAAATGTAATGTTTCAGGTACTTACACATTATCTTATGAAAAACTTACTCTTTCTTGCGATATTGTGTCAAGCTATGAATTATGAGGCGAAGAATTTACAGGAAGAATTGTTGACAAAAAATTTGATGATAAGCATTCATTGACAGTTCAGTTTAATGAAAATGTAGATACTATTATTTATGGCCGACATAGTATTGTAAAGAATTTTCCTGACTTACAGTTAGGCGCTATGCGTTTTGTACCTCGAAAAACTCCTACTTGATTTGATGGTAATGTAGATACAAAAGTTATCAATGAAATCGCTGCTAAAAATAATCCTGACTTTCAATTTAATTCTGGAATTTTCACAGGAGACAACAGGTATTATGAAAATGATGACATATTTAATGCTCCTATATATGATTTATCATTAATTGATAATAAAAGATATGACATTGTTTATTCAGATAATCCAAGACTCCAATTGAATAAAACAAGAATTGGTTTTACCTCAATAGGTTTCTTATACAATAAATTTTATTCAGACGTACAATACTATCGACTTTTGATAAAAACAGAAGACTTAAACTTATAATTATTATCATATATTATTATCTATATGAGAAGAGTATTGCTATCATTCTATGCAATTTTATTATTCATATGCAATATTTTTATTGCTTTTTCTGGATATGCTCACACTGTTTATGCTAATAATGAAAAGCATAAATCAATTCAAGGAATTCAACCCAATGCATTTTTTGCATCTCCTGTTTTTTATGGACTACATCCCTCAAAAGCACAACCAATAGAAATTAATAATTTACACAATTCTTATAAATTTGTTGGTCATGATTCTACATATTCAACAAACTTACAAATTGACTCTATTAGTTCTAAAGGTAGTCTTATTACTCCAATTATCACTTTATCATTAACACAAGTGAGTGTCGTAAATTCGTTTTTACGAGCTCATGACAATAGAGCGTCTTTATCAACATTGCTTAAAAATAATTATTTAAGTTCTGATGACATGCCAAAACTGTCTTTCATTAACACAGCAAACTATTTACCTGCAAAATTATATGTTTCTGGATCGTACATTGTACACCATGATTATTCGTATGATGATACTAGTGAAGGCTACGATTCAAAATATAATTTTGATTCAACAATTGAATTATCTAGTGAAGAAATTCCCGTTTCTATTTCAGATTATCTAACATTTAAATCAAGCAATGGTTGAAATTCTTATCTACAACTTCTTTTTGACAATAGCTCATTTACTTTAAATAATCTATATTTGATTTATGTTGCTGAAGATAAACAAAACAATATTCCTGGCCATTATGAAATAGATTTATTAGTTGATGATCAACAATCTTCTGCAAATATTTTCGGTTTTAACGTTAGTGTTTCAACAGAGTATGGGTTACTTTCTTCTAAGATAAATTTTGCTAGTTTTAGTTTTACAATGTTTGACCATTTAAATTCTGATAAAGAACATATAGAATACACAGATTTTGATTTAGCTAATATCACTAAAATAATTATTGATACAGAAAATATTACATGACAATACTTTTCAGATAGTCAACTAATAGATACACCATTTTATTATAGATTTAAGCCAAAAGAATCAATCTATTTTTCTTTTTTTGAAAAAGATGATAAAGGTCAAATTATTACTCATATTGACTTTTACACTTTTAGTGGAAAAAAATTAAATTATGCAGATGCTCAATATTGACTAAATTGTGCTTGGAAAACTAATGATCCAGATGTTCAATTAAATTCAACACTTACTTTACAACCTTCAGACCAATCACTAAAAGATAATATTAAATTTGAATTTAAAATTGACGATGCAGACCCTAAAAATATAGAAATTCTAGGTATCAGAATTGATACTTCTAATCTTGATGATAGTTTTAATCAAGAAATATCTATTAATTGGTATTTCGAGTCTGCGATGAAATATTTTAATAAGATTTCTTCTCAATCAACTAATTATGATTCAAAAGAGGCCATAACTATTTCTTTTGAACAAACTTCTATGTTAACTGACTACACCATTGATTTATCTACAGGCTCAAGAACTTATTCATCTCGTGAACAACTTTGAAAGTCATATGACATAATAGCTCCTGACATTATTTATGGCAAATACTCAGTAAATTATTTTCGTTTATTAGTCAATTTTCAATGTGATATCAATAAATTGACAGAATATATTGATAAAAACCCTAATTTACTATCTAAAACTCAATATTTTAACATACTTTTTGATTTAAAAGATGCAGGAGTTATAACAAGTGATGTTTATTTTGATTTGTTTTTTGATTATAACTGAGAACTCGAGTATAATGTGTCACCTTACCGTTATAATAATGATAATTTTACTAAATCAGGTAATGTGAATATACATGACCACCATTCCTTTAATAAAAAAATTGATGAAGAAGATTTTAATAAATTTTCTATGAATTACAAATTAAGTGATTTTACGTGAAGTTGGCAAGATAGCCCAGATCTCGGATATCTTTTTGGCCTAAAACAATGACGTCTTAACTTTTTAACACCAGCTATTGATGATATATATGTATTAGATACTGATGTAAACCAAAGTTTATATTCACTTTTGAGGTTTGATTTTAAAAAAATTGGTAAATTTTATGACTTCAGTTACTCCTTCCCTATTATTACATATCCACTTATGTTATTTTATTTTGAAACTTTTGGGGTAGAAGCTAAAGGTTCCTTAAGCAATCTTGGTATCAATGTAATGTTAGCATCAAAAGAAACAAAAGCTTATCAATTTTTATAATATCATTGCATTAATTTTACCTCTAATAACTTTATTAGTACGCTAAGAATATTTAATAGGTATAAGCATTTAACAAGTATATTATTTTGCAAAAATAATATATAGATAGATTTATAATTAGTACTAAATATTCACTTTATTTTAAGAAAGATATGACCTAAATAATAAAATGAATCAGATTATAAGAACTATTTTGTTAATTTTTCAATCTCTTTTGCATAATAGTTATGTTTTTATAATTTTTATTTCAATCTATTAATATCATGTTCTATTAGACATAAATCTTAGGACTTTATTAATATAGCACTTATGCATGCTATATATATTAAGCTAAACTATATTTGTTGGTATTTCTTTAGTCATAATAAACTAAATTAAAAGATTTAATTCGCTAATATACTTCAACTTATTTTAATATCTAAAATCTATAATATTTCAATAAAATTGCTATTTTTTTCTAAATCATTAATTATTAGATGCTCTATTTTAATCAAATAATAATTTGATAACTAAGTTCATATTTCAGAAGAAGCAGTAGAAGAAACTCTTACATCACATCTATTATTAGCATATTTATACATGTTACTCATTCCTCTACATCCTCACCTTAGAGTTGCTGGTTCTTCACCAGATTTATATCCATATTTAAGTTGAATTTTAGTTGCATCAACTGTATCACCTTCAAATGAAACTATAAAGTGGAAAGCACTAAAGTAATCATCATTAGTATTATTTCTATTGTCCCCTGCATAGAATCCTACATTTGTTCCGTTCGCATGACAATCTCTTTCAAAGTGTGCATTCATATTATATTTATCAAAAACAATTTGCAATGAATCTAAATCGTTGAAATAGAATGTGTAGCAATACATCAACAATCTGAATTTCTCATTATTTGGCCAATCGCAGATGAAACAATGCCGTCTTGAACTAGTTGTTTTAAAGAAACAGACTTATTTTTATAATCATCAGAGCTTTTGTATTTTTCATATAGTTTTTGTTTAAAATAACTAAACTCAGTTTTTAAATAATGGATTTGTAGATCTGTACCACATTTGCTACCAGATACATGGAAGTTAAATCTATGAGATATTTCATTATCTCCTACAAGAGTTCTAATTGATAAATTGTATTTTACAATTCCTTAATCAGAAGATTTTTTTGAATACAACATAATACTTAATATATATTAACCAGAAAGTTTTGTAGTTATTAATTTAACTTTAAGAGCAGGAAGAGTTGTAGGATGAGTAGAATCTTGCGAAATATTATATACTTTATCTTTATCTAGGTTATATTCAATAGTAAAATCAGTGTTATACTCAGCATTAACACCAGTCAAACCTAAAATTTGTTCTTTAACTTCTTGAGGAATATTTGCAATATTAGAAATAGAAGTAATAAATCAAAAATAAGTAAGTAAACAAGATGATTACTTATGAAATTGTTCAAAATCAACAAGGCATGAAGTTATTATATCAAATATACCGATCACAACTCCAGCAACCATAAAAACTACTTGACCAGCTGTGCTTCCTAACATTCCAGGGCAAATAGAAGAACCAGTTGCAGAATCCGCTGCACCAGTATCTCTTTCTATTATCGAACCTTCACTACCCGATTCTTCCCAACTATTAAAAGGGTCACGTTTTGGAGCACCTTCTTCAAAAAGAGGATTTTCTACTGATCTACTATCGAAAGACGATGAGAAAACTTCTTGGACATTATTATTAACGACTTGTCCTCCAGTTCCTCCAGCACGACTACCTATATCTCCTAAAAATTTAGTAAAATTATAAATAGACACAACTGAAATATATAAACCATAAAGGATTTTACCAACT